>NZ_JBQJIN010000033.1:0-59693 GCF_052078695.1 Lysobacter sp. CA196
GACTTGCTTCAGCGTCGTGACGATTTGGCTCTCGGTGAATTTGCTCTTGCGCATCTGGGTCTCCTTGGGGCTAGTTTGCCTGGAGACCTCTGGTTAGGGTTGGAGTGAGTTTACGGGGAGGCGACACTGGCACTAGCCCAGGAGAGCCTATCAAGAGGGTTACAGCCGTCTAGACTCGGTTCTAGCCAGCTAGGTATCAAACTTCCTCTGGCGACCCTATTCGCACTCGCGGAGTTGCGCTCTCCTGCGCTGACCCAGCAGCTCGAATGGCATTGAACGACGCGTTTTAATCACCCGATGTTTTGTCAAATTACGGGATTCGCCCGATGCTCTGCCTTTTACAGCGGTGCTCCGATGTCGGGTCGTCTGCGCGGCCGTCCCCAATTCCGCTCGCTCGCGAACAGTAATCGGTCACCTAGTAATCAACCTCGCGATGCCGCTGGAGACGCTCGCTTGAAAGGCGAAGCAGTTGGGCAGCAAGGGAGCGAATCAAGCCAGCCCGACAGCCCGCCCCGCAACTACCACCCGAACAACCGGCAACTGCGCATCCAGCACCAGCAAATCCGCGCAGGCCCCAGACTCCAGCCGACCGCGATCGGTCAAGCCCAAGTAGTCGGCGGGGAAGGCCGAGACGCGAGACGCGAGACGCGATGCGCGGCGTCGGCGAGGTCCAGGCCACTTCGATCAGGTTGCGCAAGGCTTGGTCCATGGTCAGTGCGCTGTCGGCGAGCGAGCCGCGGGCCAGGCGCACGCAGCCGAGGTATTTGTGCACGCACTGCGAGCCCAGTGCGTATTCGTCGTCGGGCATGCTGGCGGCGTCGGTGACGGCGTACAGGCGCGGGATGGCGCGCACGGCGAGGCGGATGGCGCCGGGGTACACGTGTTGCAAGTCGGGGATCAGTTCGGCGTATTCGGCGTGGGTGGGGGCGGCCGCGGCGATGCCGGGTTTGTAGTGGTAGACGCCGGTTCCGCCGGTGGGCAGCACGTCCACGGGGGGCATTGGCCAGTTCCCAGGCGATGTTCAAGCCGTTGTCATCACCGTGACGAGCGCCGCATTAATCGGAAATCGCCAACTTGACAGGCGGGTCGTCGCGCACCACAGTCGGCAGCGTCCTATAGCGCTGCACATGCATGCAGCGCACTGCGCGGATCAGCAACTGGCCGCGTAACGATCGTCATTGTTCTCTGGGGGGAACGGCCGCGCCGCAGCAGGTTTGCCGCGCGGCTCGAAAAGGTTGGCGCATCCGCGCCGGCCTCCTTCCCTATCCACCAGGTATCTGGAGAACACACCTAATGAGCATCCGATTGACAGGAATTTTGCTGTCCGGCTTTTTGCTGGCGGCCTGGCTGTCGCCCGCGCACGCGCAGAACGTCAGCTGCACGGGGATCGCCGAATGGAACGCGGCCACCATCTATAACGCGGGCAGCAAGCTCGTCTATCAGGGGCGGCTGTACCAGGCGACTATGTCGATCTGGAATACACCGCCCACGCACTGTCCCAGCTGCGGCTACTACCAGGATCTGGGCGCCTGCAGCGCTGGCGGCAACTCGCCGCCAACGGTCGCGCTGACCGCACCGGCGAACGGCGCGACCTTCACTGTTGGCGCCACCATCACCGCTACGGCGAATGCCGCCGATGCCAACGGCACCGTCGCCCAGGTGCAGTTCTTCCGTGGCAGCACTTCGCTGGGCATCGACACCACGTCCCCCTACAGCGCGACCTGGACCAATGCGGCCGCGGGCAGCTACGCGATCACTGCGGTCGCCACCGACAATGCGGGCGCCACCACTACGTCGGCAGCGGCGAACATCACCGTTAATACGACCACGCCCGACACCACCGCACCCAGCGTGCCGGCCGGACTGGTCGCGACGTCGGTGACGTCGTCCACCGTCAACCTGAGCTGGAACGCCTCCACCGACAACGCGGGCGGCAGCGGCATCGCCGGCTACGATGTCTACCGCAATGGCACGCTGGTGGGCTCGCCTGCCGGTACGTCCTTCAGCAACACCGGCTTGGCCGCGTCCACGGCCTACACCTTCCGCGTGCGCGCCCGCGACAACGCCGGCAACGCCTCGGCGCAAGGCACGCAGATCAGCGCGACCACCAGCGCCGGTGGTGACGGTGGCGCCCTGCCGCGCCATGCGCTGGTGGGGTACTGGCACAACTTCACCAATCCATCCGGTCCCACCTTCCCGATCAGCCAAGTCTCCAACGACTTCGACGTCATCGTGGTCGCCTTCGGCGACGATGCAGGCAACGGCGCCGTCAGCTTCACGGTCGATCCGGGCGCCGGAACCGAAGCGCAGTTCAGGGCCGACGTGGCCGCGGCGCGCGCGCGTGGCAAGAAGGTCGTGCTGTCGCTGGGCGGCCAGAACGGCACGGTGACTCTGAACAATGCGACGCAGGTCGCCAACTTCGTCAACAGCATGGAGGACCTGATCCGCTACTACGGTTTCGACGGCGTGGACATCGACCTGGAAAGCGGTGCGGGCGTCTACCACGGCGCGGCCGTGCAGACCAACCTGGTCACGGCCGTCAAGCAGCTCAATACGCGCATCGGTCCGTCGTTCTACCTGTCGATGGCGCCCGAGCACCCGTATGTCCAGGGCGGCTTTGTCGCGTACAGCGGAATCTGGGGCGCCTATCTGCCGATCATCGACGGACTGCGCCAGGAGCTGGACCTGATCCACGTGCAGTACTACAACAACGGCGCGCTGTATTCGCCGTACAGCCAGAACGGCTTGCCCGAGGGTTCGGTCGACATGCTGGTCGGTGCCAGCCTGATGCTGATCGAGGGGTTCAGGAGCAACAACAACACCGGCGTCGTCTTCAACGGCCTGCGGCCGGACCAAGTGGCGTTCGGACTGCCCTCGGGACCTTCCTCGGCCAACAGCGGACAGGCGTCGTCCACCACGATCGCCAATGCCCTGAACTGCCTGACGCGGCTGCAGAGTTGCGGAACCATCCGGCCGCAGCAGGCCTATCCCACCTTCCGCGGCGTCATGACCTGGTCGGTCAATTGGGACCGGCACGATGGTTTCAACTTCTCAAGGCCGGTGCGGGCGACGTTGAACACCTTGCCCTGACCGGCAGCGAAAAAGTCGGGGGCGGGCAAGGCTTCGCCCGCCCTCCAACTTCTCTCTACTCGGCGCCCTTGGTGGGCGCCGATTTTTTGTGTCGCCTCCCCGTAAACTCATTCCAAGACCGGTCGCAAGAAGGTCGTGGTCGTGCACAAGGCCAACATCCTGAAGTCGACCTCGGGCCTGTTCCTGAGGACCGCGCGCGAGGTGGCGCAGCAGTATCCAGACCTCCAGTGCAACGAGATGAGCGTCGACAACACCTGCATGCAGTTGGTGACGCGTCCGGAGCAGTTCGAGATCATTGTCACCACCAGCCTGTTCGGCGACATCATCTCCGACCCGTGCTGCCTGACAGGCGAAGCAGTTGTGCAGCAATAGATCGAATCAGGCCAGTGCGACAGCCCGCCCCGCAACCACCACCCGCACGACCCGCAACTGCGAATCCAACACGACCATATCGGCGCATGCGCCGGGTTCCAGCCGGCCGCGGTCGCTCAGGCCCAGATAGTCAGCGGGGAAAGTAGAGACGCGATGCGCGGCGTCGGCGAGGTCCAGGCCCACTTCGACCAGGTTGCGTAGTGCCTGGTCCATGGTCAGTGCGCTGCCGGCGAGCGAGCCGCTGGCGAGGCGCACGCAGCCGAGGCATTTGTGCACGCGTTGGGAGCCGAGGGCGTATTCGCCGTCGGGCATGCCGGTGGCGGCGGTCGCGTCGGTGACGGCGTACAGGCGCGGGATGGCGCGTAGTGCTAGGCGGATCGCGCCTGGATGCACATGCTGCAGGTCGGGGATGAGTTCGGCGTATTCGGCGTGGGCGAGGGCGGCCGCGGCGATGCCGGGTTGGTAGTGGTCGACGCCGGTCATGCCGTTGAACAGGTGAGTAAAACCGGCGGCGCCGGCGCGCAGTGCGGCCAGGCCTTCTTCGTAAGTGCCGGCGCTGTGGCCGATCTGGACGCGGATGCCGAGGGTGTTCAACAACGGGATCAGTTCGGTGTGGCGGCCGATTTCCGGCGCCAAGGTGAGTACCCGGATCGGCGCCAGGGCGTGCAGGCGTTGCACGGATTCGAAGGTGGCTTCGACGGTCAGCGGCGGCTGCGCGCCGAGGCGTTGCGGGCTGATGAAGGGGCCTTCCAGGTGTACGCCGAGGATCTGCGCCGCGTCCGGGTCGGGTTCGGCGATGGCGGTGGCCAGGCCGCGCAGGGCGTGGACGATGTCGGCCTCGGCGGCGGTCATGGTGGTGCCCAGCAACGCGGTGGTGCCGTGGCGTACGTGGGTGCGCGCGATGGTGCGTGCGGCGTCGCCGCCTTGCATCAGGTCGACGCCGGCGGCGCCGTGCACGTGCAGGTCGATGAAGCCGGGCAGGACGATCAGTTCGTCGCCGTCGACGTCTGTTTCGACCGGACCCTCTTCGATCGCACGAATCTTGTGATCGAAGCGGATGCGCCCGCGGCGCCAACCCTCGGCGGTCAGGATGCGGCCTTGCAGGTGCTGCAGTTCGGTCACGGCAGTGGCTCGGCGATGATCAATTCGATGCCTCGTTGTTGCAGACCGTCGCGGTAGCGGTCGTCGATGCCGGCGTCGGTGATGACGGCGTGGGTCTGGTCGAGGCGGGCGATGCGGTGCAGGCTGACCCGGCCGAACTTGGAGGCGTCGGTCAGTACCACGATGCGGCGGGCGCGCTCGACCATGCGGTGGTTGAGGCGCGCTTCGGCTTCATCGTGAGTGGTCAGGCCGAACTGCAGGTCCAGGCCGTCGACGCCGAGAAACAAGGTGTCGAAGCTGTAGGCGTTGAGGCTGGCTTCGGCCTGGCTGCCTTGCAGCGACAAGGACTGCTTGCGCAGCGATCCGCCGGTGAGCAGCACGTCCACGCCGGGGGCGTTGGCGAGTTCCCAGGCGATGTTGAGGCCGTTGGTCATCACCGTGACGTCGCGATGGCCGCGCAGGTGGCGGGCCAGGGTCATGGTGGTGGAGCCGGAGTCGATGATGATGTTGTCGCCGGCCTGCACCAGTTGCGCGGCGCGCGCGCCGATGCATTCCTTCAGCGGCAGGTTCAGCGCATCCTTCTCGTGGATGTCCTGTTCCAGCGGCGGCGTGCGCACCAGGGTGGCGCCGCCGTGGGTGCGGGTGGCCAGGCCCTGCGATTCGATATGGCTGAGGTCGGCGCGGATGGTCACGGCCGACACGTCGAAGCGCTCGACCAGCTCGGCTACCTGCACCGAGTTCTGCTCGATCAGGCATTGCAGGATCTGCTGCCGGCGTGAGCGGGTATTGCGTATGGCCATCTCTGGATCCGCAGGAAAAGCCGAAGATTAGCCGTTCGCCACAGCGTCGGCCGTGGCAGGCGCGCGCTCGCCGGCAGTGTTCGCAGCGCAGGCGCGGGCGTATTCGTCCAGGCACAGGCCGATGCGGTGGCGGACCAGGGCCTCGGGCGTGTTGGCCAAGGTGCCGGCGCGCACTGCGCGGTATTGTTCGGGCAGGTATTGGCTGAGCAGGAACGCCGGCGGCGCATGCGCGCGCAGGTTGTCGAACAAGCGTTGCACGGTGGCGACCAGCACCGGTTCGCCCCAGTAGTAGCGGCAGCGGTCGCTGAGTGCGTACAGGCGCAGCAGGTGCAGCTCGCGCTCGTCGCCGTGGTAGTGCTGCTGCCAGTGCTTCGGGTTGTCGAGCATGCAGCGCTCCAGCACCTGCGGCACGTTCGAGCATTGCGCCGGCGGCAGCAGTTCGGCTTCGATCGCGGCCAGCGCGAACAGCGCCTCGCGGTAGGCGAAGGTGGCGGCCGGGCCGACCTTGAGGATGGCGAAGTGGTCGCGCACCAGCGCGTGCAGGCCGTCTTCGCGCTGGTAGTCGGTGGAGTGCGCTTCGAACACGATGCGCGGCTGGCGTTCGAGGAAATCGGCCAGGGCCGCGGCTGCGACAGCGTCGTAGTCGTGCACGCTGCTGTGGTCGAAATCGACGCCGGGCTGCACCACCATCGCGATCACTCGCTCCCAGGCGGCGGCCAAGTCCGGTGCGGCGAAGGCGTCGCGGTGAATGGCCAGGGTCTGTTCGGCCGCTTGCGGGGTGGTCACGGCCAGGCCGGCGGCCAACGAGGCTTCGCCGCCGGGCACCGGCACTTCGGTGCCGATCACGTACACCGGCGGCGACAGGCCGTGCGCGGCGGCGGTGCGTTCGGCGATGCGCGCCAGTTCGGCCGAGCGCGCGGCGACGGTGGCGTCCGCCAGCGGCGTCGGATCGTCGGCGCAGGACATGCTGCAGTCCAGGTGGATCTTGTGGAAGCCGGCGGCGACATAGGCTTCGATCAACACGCGCGCATGCGCCATCGCTTCCTCTGCCGGGCGCTTTTGCCAGGCGTTGGGGCCGAGATGATCGCCGCCGAGCACCAGGCGTTCCGCGGGGAAGCCTTCATCGTGCGCCAGCGCCAGCACGTAGTCGCGGTACTGCGGCGGGGTCATGCCGGTGTAACCGCCGAACTGGTCGACCTGGTTGGAGGTCGCCTCGATCAGCAGCAAGGTGCCATGACGGCGGGCCACGTCCATCGCGGCGCGCAGCACCAACTCGTTGCTGCAGCACACGCTGTACAGACCGACATTGCGGCCCTGGCGATGGGAGGCGATCAGCGATTGCACGGGCGACATGGCGGAACTCCAACGCGGTTCAAGACGAACGGTGCTCAGGACGAGTGCTGCTCGTGAGGAGCGGAGAAACTCAGGACAGCGCCGGCCGCCAGGCCAGCAGCGCGGCGCCGCGGGCGCCGCCGGCGCCGCCGAAGCGCGGCGGCACGATCGGTGGCACCTGCACGCCAATGAACAAATGCGTGGCGACTGCGGACGGCAGCGCGTCGTACAGCGGTGCGTGTTGCGACAAGCCGCCGCCGAGCACGATCACGTGCGGATCCAGCGCCAACACCAAGGCCGCCAGGCTGTGGCCGAGCAGGTCGAGATGGATGGCCAGGACGTCGCGTGCACGTGCATCGCCGGTTTCGGCCAGGGCGATCACCGCGCCGGCATCGACGGCGGCACCGCCGAAGTAGTGATGCAGCGCGACCAGGCCGCTGCCGGAGACATAGCGTTCGATACAGCCGCGCAGGCCGCAGGCGCAGTCGAGCACGGGCAGGCCGTGGCGCTGCAGCAGATGCGCGGGCACGCTCCAGTGGCCCCATTCGCCGGCCAGGCCGTTGAAGCCGACCACCAGCCGGCCGTGCAGGCAATAACCACCGCCGGCGCCGGTGCCGAGGATCGCGCCGAACATGCTCGGGTAACCCTCGGCGGCGCCGCCATGGGCTTCGGATAAAGCGAAGCATTGCAGATCGTTGCCGAAGTGCAGCGGACGGCGCAGCCGCGTTTGCAGGTCGGCGGCGACGCTTTCGCCGGTCAGCGCCGGTACGTTGGCGCTGAGTTGGCGGCCGCTGCGGCGATCGCGCACGCCGGGCAGGGCGATGCCGATCGCGGTATCGACGAGTCCGAGTTCGGCATCGGCTGCGGCTACCAACTCTTCCAGCGCAGCCAGGAAGCCGGGGTAGTCGCCTTGCGGGGTGGCGATGCGCAGGCGGTGGCGCACTTCCAATGCGGCATCGCAGGCGACCAGCTCGATCTTGGTGCCGCCGATGTCGATGCCGTAGCAAATCGCGGAGGGCAGCGCTTCAGCCATGGTGGATGGTGACGCCCTTGACCACCCGGTTGACGGTGCCGTCCGGGAAGGGATTGTCCGGGGTCAGGCCGAGCGCGGCCGAGCGCTGCAGTGCGTACATCTGCGCGAAGCCCAGCCACACCGGCGCCAGCCAGGTGTCGTCCAGCGGCGGCACGCGCAAGCTGTGGTCGTCGTCGGCGCCGATGTCGGCGTGCGGGCCGATCGCCAGCACTTGTCCGGCCACGCCGTCGCGGCGTAGTTCGTCCAGCAGGTCTTGTTCGTAACGGCGCGCCAGCGCGTGGGCGCTGCGCACCACCACGACGAGGGTGTCGCCGTCGAGCGTGGACTTGGGGCCATGGCGGAAGCCCAGCGGCGTGTTGGCCAAGGCCAGCACCCGGCCGGCGGTGAGTTCGAGCAGCTTCAGCGCGGCTTCGCGCGCCAACGCTTCGAGCGGGCCGCTGGCCAGATAGATGACGCGGTTGAACGGCCGCTGCGCGAGCGCCGCGGCCGGCGCGTCCCACTGCGCCAGACCCTCGCGCACCGATGAGGCCAGCTGCGGCAGCCGCTCGATGCGCTGCGGCCATGGCGCGGTGTCGAACACGCTCAGCGCGGTCAGCAGCATGCAGCTCAGGCTGCTGGTCATGGCGAAGGCGCGGTCGCAACTGGCCGGCGGCATCTGCAGGGTGCAGGTGTCGTCGCGGCCGGCGCCGCGGCGGGCCAGCTCGCCTTCGGGATTGCAGGTGATGTCGAGGAAACGCGCGTGTTCGACTTCGGCGCGCACCACCTCGACCGCGGCCACGCTTTCCGGGCTGGAGCCGCTGCGGGCGAACGACACCAGCAGGGTCGGGCGGTCGCGCTGCAGGTACAGCGCCGGATGGGTCAGCAGGCTGGTGGTGTGCACGGCGCGCACTTCGGCCGGCCATTGCGCATTGATGCGGTCGGCGACCATGTCGGCGATGAAGCCCGAGCTGCCGGCACCGGTGAACAGCACGCGCTGGCGCGGGTCGTCGAGGCAGTCGCCGAGGAAGGCCTGCACGCGTTCGCGTGCCTGCGCCAAGTCCTGTGCCAGGCGATCCCACAAGGCCGGTTGCTGGGCGATCTCGGCGGCGGTGTCGGCTCCGCCCAGGCGTTGCCAGGCGGAGGAGTCGGAAAGTGGGGTTAGGTCCATGGAGGATTCCTGTTGAGCGAGGGCACGATCTGTGTTTTCTTTCGGAAAGTCAATTATCGAAAGTAAAACAAAAGAAATCGGCCATATTTGTGTCGTGACCGGTGCCGCTGAATTAAAACGAAAGATTCGATCGAATTGGCTTTCGTTGCGGTATTAACAGGGGTTTTTGACTTGTTTGGAAAGTATTGCATTGCACAAACTTTCGTTTTACCGAATAAATTCTTCCTTTTTTCTTTCAATTCATTGACAGCTTTCGAAAGCCTGCCCTAGAGTCGGCCGCAGCACATTTCGAAGCCCGCCGAGCGGGCCTGGGGGTAAGGTGGAATTCCGCGTGTGTCGTCCGCGACTGTCGATTGCGATCCTGGCTGCGCTGATGGCCTCGGCGTTGCCGGCCGCCGCCGAACCGGTCGGCAACCTGCGCGCGATCCGCGCCGCTGCCGGCGCGACGCCGAGCTGGGAGTTGAGCACCGACAGCGGCAGCCTGCTGCGCATCGAGGTTCTGGCCGACGACATCGTGCGCGTGCAGGCGGGGCGCCGCGGCAAGCTGGCGCCGGCCGGCGACAAGGCCGCGCCGATCGTGTTGCCGCAGCCGGCCACCCAGGTCGCCGCCACCCTGGAAGAGGACGATGCCGAAGTGCGCGTGCGCACCGGTGCGCTGGTGCTGCATATACAACGGCAACCGCTGAAGCTGCGGTTGGAACGGATCGACGGCGAGCGCCGCACGCCGCTGTGGCAGGAACTGCAGCCGCTGGACCTCGATGCGGCGCAGAGCGTGCAAGTGCTGTCTTCGCAAGCCGACGAGGCCTTCTACGGCGGCGGTCAGCAGAATGGCCGTTACCAGTTCAAGGGCCGCGAACTGGAAGTGTCCTATTCCGGCGGTTGGGAAGAGGGCGACCGCCCGAGCCCGGCGCCGATGCTGCTGAGCTCCCGCGGCTGGGGCATGTTGCGCAACACCTGGAGCGATGGCAGCTACGACTTGCGCCAGTCCGACCAGGCCACCTTGCTGCACCGCGAGGATCGCTTCGACGCGTATTACTTCGTCGGCGAGCTGCCGCGCCTGCTCGAACGCTATACCCGTTTGACCGGCCGTCCCGGCCTGCTCGCGCGTTGGGCGTTGTCGTATGGCGATGCCGATTGCTACAACGACGGCGACAACGGCAAGAAGCCCGGCACCGTGCCGGAAGGCTGGCACGACGGCCCCACCGGCACCACGCCGGACGTGGTCGAGAGCGTGGCACGCCAGTACCGCGAACACGACATGCCGGGCGGTTGGATCCTGCCGAACGACGGTTACGGCTGCGGCTACAAGCAACTGCCCGAAACGGTGAAGGGCCTGGCCAAGTACGGTTTCCGCACCGGCCTGTGGACCGAGAACGGCGTCGACAAGATCGCCTGGGAGGTCGGCACCGCCGGCAGCCGGGTGCAGAAGCTCGATGTGGCCTGGACCGGCAAGGGCTATCAGTTCGCGATGGACGCCAACCAATCGGCGTTCAACGGCATCCTGCACAACTCCGATTCGCGCCCGTTCCTGTGGACGGTGATGGGCTGGGCCGGCATCCAGCGTTATGCGGTGGCCTGGACCGGCGACCAGAGCGCGAGTTGGGACTACATCCGCTGGCACGTTCCGACCCTGATCGGCTCGGGGCTGTCGGGCATGGCCTACGCCACCGGCGACGTCGACGCGATCTTCGGCGGCAGCGCCGAGACCTATACCCGCGACCTGCAGTGGAAGGCCTTCACTCCGGTGCTGATGGGGATGTCGGGCTGGTCGTCGAATGCGCGCAAGCATCCGTGGTGGTTCGACGAGCCTTACCGCAGCATCAATCGCGATTATCTGAAACTGAAGATGCGCCTGACGCCGTACATGTACGGGCTGGCGCAGCAGGCCGCGCAGACCGGCGCGCCGCCGGTGCGCGGGCTGATGTGGGACTACCCGCAAGACCCGCACGCGCAGGACGAGGCTTACAAGTATCAGTTCCTGCTCGGCCGCGACTTGTTGGTCGCTCCGGTCTATCGCAGCCAGGCCGCGAGCCGCGGCTGGCGGCGCGGCATCCATCTGCCGGCCGGCAGATGGATCGACTATTGGGACGGGCGCAGCGTGCAGGCCGGCGCCGCCGGCCGCGAGCTCGATCGTCAGGTCGATCTCGCAACGCTGCCGCTGTTCGTGCGTTCCGGCGCGATCCTGCCGATGTACCCGGCCATGCTGTTCGATGGCGAAAAGCCGCTCGACGAAATCACCTTCGACCTGTACCCGCAGGGCGATTCGCAGTACGCGCTGTACGAGGACGACGGCAATACCCGTCGGCATGAGCAAGGCGAGTCGAGCACTCAACAAGTGCGCATGAGCGCGCCGGCGCAGGGCAGCGGCCCGGTGACGGTGCGGATCGACGCCGTGCAGGGGCAGTATCAAGCTCAATTGCCGCAGCGCCGCTATGCCTTGCGCGTGCTCAGCCGGCAAGCGCCACGTGCGGTTTCGCTGGACGGCCGCGCCTTGCCGAAACTCGCCGATGCCGCTGCGCTGCAGGCGGCAAGCGAAGGTTGGTATTTCGATGCCGCCGAGCGCAAGGGCAGCGTGCACGTGCGTACCGCCGCCACCGACATCCGCAAGCCGTTGGAGTTGGCGCTGGATATCGCCGTCGCCGCGGCTGCGGCCGACGACGCGTTCCCGGCGGCGCCGGCCCAGGGCCGCGCTTTGCCGGCCGACAGCCTGCTGGTGGTCAATCGTCCCGCCGAAGAACCCGGCCATGCGCTCGAGAACGCTTTCGACGACGATGCCAAGACCTGGTTCCGCAGTGTGCGTAATCAAGCCGTCCGCACCGGCGCGCACGAGTGGACCATCGGTTTCGGCGAGCGCAAGTTGATCGACGGCATCGAGCTCGCACCGCGCAACGACAAAAACTGGAAGCACGGCCAAGTACGCGACTACGAGGTGTACCTGGGCGACAGCAACGGCGAATGGGGCGAACCCATCGCGCGCGGCCGCCTGCAGCTCAAGCAGGAACTGCAGCGCATCGACTTCCCGGCTCGCGCCGGCCGACTGCTGCGCTTCCGCGTGCTCAGCGTGCAGAACCCCGAGGGCGATGGCGCATCCAGCACCGACCCGATGGTCACGGCCGCCCAGAACGGTGCGGCGCGCGCGGTCGATGCCTTGCAACCGCGCGATGTCGGCCCGATCGCGCTGTCGAGTTTCCACATCCTCGAACACCAGCAACCGGAGCGGCCGGCACAGCAGCGCTATCTCTCCGAGCTGCCGTTGCCGGCCGCGCTGGCCGGGCAAGTGCGCGCCGACCATGCCTTCCGTGGCGACGCTGCGCTGCGCATGAACGGCCTGTTGTTCCGCCGTGGCCTGGGCGTCGGCCCGAGCAGCCGGATCGACCTGCGCCTGCAGGGCCAGTGGCGGTTGCTGCGCGCCGACCTCGGCATCGACGACGCCTGCCGCGCCGCCGGTGGCCTGCAATTCCAGGTCTGGGGCGACGACCGCCTGCTCTACGACAGCGGTTTGGTGAAAGCGCCCGGCGTGGTCAAACCGGAGCTCGACATCCGTGGTCTGTCTTCCCTGAGCCTGCGCACGCTCGGCGCGCAGGGCAGCCAACCCACCCAGGTCTGTGCGAACTGGGCCAATGCCGCGCTGGTCGGCGAGGAGGGCGACAGCGTCAGCATCCTCCCGCCATGAACCGATCCAACTCGTGACACCGAACCGCCAAGACCCGACACACGCCATCGAATACACGACAGCGAACCGCTAACGCCGAACACGCGACACCTAACACCTAACACCTAACACCGAACACCGAACACCGAACACGTAACACCGCTCCTCCCCCCGCTCAAACCGACTGCGGCCGTACGGCCGCGGCCCGGGATCGCTGTTGCCTTTCGTCCGCCATCCGCGCCGCAGATCCGCCAGGAGAGTTCCGATGTTGCCCGCAAGCCGCCGCCCGCGCCGTCAACGCGCCAATCGCCCATCCCGCATCACCGCCACCCCGTTGTCGTTGGCCCTCGCCGCCGCGCTGCTGGGTCACGTTTCTTTCGCTGCCGCACAGGATGGCCCGAGCAGCACGACCAGCACGGACGGCGCCGAGAAGACCACCGAACTGTCGCGCATCGAAGTGACCGGTTCCAACATCCGCCGTCTGGATGTGGAGACCGCCTCGCCGGTGCAGGTGATCAGCAAGCAGGACATCGAGAATATGGGTGCTCGCACCCTGTTGCAGGTGCTCGACAACCTGCCGGCCGCGCGTCCGGCGCAGCAGGATTCACGTTCGCTGTTCACCGGCTCGGACGGCGCTTCGCAGGCCAATCTGCGCGGCCTCGGCGCGCAGGGCACCCTGGTGTTGTTGAACGGTCGCCGCCTGTCGTACTACGGCGCGCCGGCCGGCTTCCAGACCCAGTTCGTCAACATCGACGCGATTCCCGCCGCGGCGATCGAGCGCATGGAAGTGCTGACCGACGGCGCCTCGGCGGTGTACGGCACCGACGCAGTGGCCGGCGTGATCAACGTGATCACCAAGCGCAACTACCAGGGCGCGGAAGTCAGCGTGAGCACCGACAAGTCCTCGCGCATCGATTCCTATGGCGAGCACCAGGCCAGCATCACCGCCGGCTTCGGCGACCTCGACGAGGACCGCTACAACGTCTACGCCTCGGTCAACATGTACCGCCGCGATGCGATCCCGCTGAGCGACTTCTACGACAAGCGTCCCGACCAGTACTACGTCAACAACCCCAACTACCTCAAGAACCTGCGCCTGGGCACCGGCAGTAAGCCGGGCGTGTTCAACCCCGGCACCTACTTCGCCATCAATCCAAGGACCGGCGCGCGCGTGCAGGAAGCCGCGCCGGGCTGCAACAACGTGCTCACCGGCGAAGCCGCCGGCCCGCGTTGCATCTGGCAGTCCTGGATGAACAACGAGATCGATGCCGGCGCCGAGACCGAACGTTTCACCGGCTACGTCAACGGGCATTTCCTGGTGGGCGAGAACACCGAGGCCTTCGCCGAGTTGACCTATACCGACATCGACTTGCGCGCCAACGGCGGCACGCCGCGTTCGTTCGGCAGCACCACCGGCAACCCGACCAGTTGGTTCTCGCGCAACACCGGTAATGCGGTCAACCAGTTCCGCTATCCCTTCCTGGGCCCGAACAACGAGTACAACCACGCGAGCCCCGAGCTCAGGGCGATCAATGGCGGGGTGGTGGGCCTGCAGTACCTGTTGCAGGATGTCGGCGACAACTACTTCGGCCAGCGCAATACCGACAAGAGCTACCGCGGGCTGTTCGGCCTGCGCGGCAGCATCGGCGACTGGAACTGGGAAACCGCGTTCGCCACCGCCGGCACGCACTCGGTCACGTATCAGACCATCAACGTCAACCTGGACGGCTTCCGTAAGGCGTTCGGCCCGTTCACCGTCGACCCGGGCACCGGCCGCGTGATCATCTCCGATCATCCGGCGTACAAGTTCGGCGAGATCAGCGAAGCCAATGCGGCTTTGTTGCGCGAGGCTTATCCGACCTTCGACATCCAGTCCTGGACCCGCCTGCATACCCTGGACGGCAAGATCGAGGGCCCGCTGTTCAACCTGCCGGCCGGTGAAGTGCGAGCGGCGTTCGGCTTCAACGTCAGCCGCGAGACCTTCTACACCCCGGGCAACGAAGACGCCGCCAACGGCCTGATCACCCAGCAGGGCGGTTCGTGGTTCGACGGCAAGCGCAACACCTACGCGTTGTTCGCCGAGGCGGTCGCGCCGCTCACCGACAAGCTCGAACTCGACGCCGCGCTGCGCGTGGACAAGTACCCGAACTTCAGCGCCAACCTAGCGCCGAAGATCGGCCTGAAGTACCAGGTGTTGCCGCAGTTGCTGTTGCGCGGCACCTATTCGGAAGGCTTCCGCGCCCCCAGTCTGGCCGAGTCCGGCACCGGCGGCGTGTTCGCCCAACTCGGTGGCTTCCGCGATGAGCTGCGCTGCGCCGAGACCAACGCCATCGCCAACCTGTTGCGTCAATCCCGCCGCGGCGGCGACGTCGACCTCGGCAACTCGCTGCTCAATACCGATTGCAGCCGCACCGTGGCGCGCATGACCCAGCCCAACCAGGACCTGGAGCCGGAGAAGGCCAAAATCGCCACCCTGGGCTTCGTGTTCGAGCCGCTCGACTGGCTGTCGGTGTCGGCCGACTACTGGTTCATCTATCGCCGCAACGAAATCGCCGCACCGGACTTCAGCAAGGAGCAGGACATCGTGTCGATGGCCCGTTCGCCGATCACCGACTCCGACCGCGCCGCGCAGGCGGCGTTGGCGGCGATGTGCGCCGACCCGGCCAGCGGCGTGGCCTGCCCGGGCACCTTGCCGGGCTACAGCGTCGGCAACGTGGCCAGCGTGGTCGGCCAGTACAAGAACCGCGGCCGTACCCTGGTCGACGGCTTCGACATCGACGCCCGCACCCGCTTCTCGCTGGGCGAGTGGGGCAGTTTGAACGTCGGCGTGGCCGCCACCATCGCGCGCCGCAAGGAAGCCTACCTCGACGATGAGAGCGGCTGGTACTACGGCAACACCGTGGGCTATCACAGCAATCCACGCCTGCGTGCCACGATCAACGCCGACTGGACCTACCGCCAGTTCACCACCAGCTTCTTCGTCAATTACGTCGGCCACACCAAGTGGGCTTGGGACCGCGTCGATGCGGAGGACAACAACCCGGAAACCTGCACTGCCGGGTTCCTGGCGGTGCCGGAAGCGCAGTGCGACGGCGTGCCGTCGTGGTGGACGGCCAACCTGAGCCTGGCCTGGCGTCCGACCGACAAGCTCAACGTCGGCTTCACGGTCAAGAACTTGTTCGATCGTCAGCCGTTCTACGACCCGAACAGCTTCCTTGGCGATTCCAGCGACTACGCCAGCATCCTCGGCCGCAGCTACAGCGTCACGGTCGGCTACAAGTTCTGACGAAACAAGCGCCGAAAAAAACGCGCCGGCATTGCCGGCGCGTTTTTTTTGTCCGATCCCGGAAGCGTCGCCGCCCTGAAGCAGTTCGCGTCGGGCTGTTGCGTCAGCGCGGCGTCGCTGCCGGGGCTTAGCGCGACTTGCCGGGGGCGGTCATGGAGTTGGCGCCAGGGTCGGTCGAGAACACGAACCGGCTTTCGTACTCGCCCTCGCTCAGCTTCTTGGTGGTTTCCATGAAGCTGTAGGTCGGCGCACCGGTGTCCTTGGCGAAGCGTTCGGACCATGCGGTGTAGTCGTCGGCGGATTTCGTACGGATCGAGCCGATGCACAAGCTCAGGCCGCAGGAGAAATCCCGCAGCACTTCCTTGTTGCTGAGGCCCCGCGCGACGGCGGCCTTGTAGTGCGCCGCCAGATCCTGGGCCTCGAGGCTGTTCGCGGCGCCTTGATCGAAAGCGCGGGCCGCTTGTTGAAATTGCTTGTCGGACTGAAGCAGCGCGACGGCTCTTTCGGTGGCCAGCCCACCCTCGGCCAACAGCTTGCTTTCGGCAGGTAGGTAGGCCGAAGGCGGCGCAGCCGATGGCGATGGGCTTGCGACCGCGCTGTTCGCGCCGCCGGTGTTATCGGTCAAGACCGGCGCGCTGGTCGCCTGGGTCGGGCCGTTCGAGTCGGGCGCGACCTGCGCTGCCGGGACTTGAGTGGAGGGGGCTGGGGACTGGCCTTCCTTGTCGGAGCAGCCGACCAGGAAAGTTGCCGCCAAGACGACGAATGCCGGATGAAGTTTCACGGTCGACCTCTGGATGAGTGCCGGACTCCGAAGGGAGCCCGGCGGGATGCTTCACGTCAGGGTGTCGAACACCCCAGTGAAGTTACGGCTCACTCCGGCGGGTAGGTGGGTTCGATGGTCATCGATACCCGGCCACCGCAACAATCGGTGACGCGAAAGCCAGTGGAAGTCGTGGTCACGCTGCAGGTGTTCGTGCAGGTGTACTTACGTCCATTGAGGATTACCGAATCCCCCGCGATTGCGGCCGTTGCGGCCGCGGCAATAAGTCCGCCTACTAACATAGGACCGACGATCATCTTCGACTTCACTGTGCGCTCCTTGATACTGGTTTGATGGGCTGGCTTCTTGCCAGCCGCGGAACACTAGCAAGGGGCGATTTGGAGCGTCAATTCAAATATGCGTTTCTGCTTATGCGGATGGAAACGAAACTTCGCTTCTGAATTTCCGCCTTAAACGAAAGAAGAATTTGGTTGAACTGCGTTTGCTTCGCACACATGATAGGCGCGGGCGCTACGTGCCCATCGGCGCGGGCGTCAACAGGGAATTCGTTCTTGCTCATGAAGAGCTGCATACTCGTGACCGGCGGCGCCGGGTACATCGGAAGCCACGTAGTTCTCCAGCTCGTGGAAAGAGGCGAGCGAGTCGTCGTTCTGGACGACCTGAGCACCGGCTTCGCCGAGTCCGTCATCGGGGCCGAACTGGTGGTCGGCGATGTCGGCGATACGGGCAGCGTCCTGCGCCTGTTGCGCGAGCGCCAGGTCGATACCGTTCTCCATCTGGCCGCCCGGACCGTCGTGTCGGAATCGGTCAGCGACCCTTTGCGCTATTACGCCGACAATACCTGCGCCACGCGCAGCCTGTTGTGGTGTTGCGCGCAAGCCGGGGTGGCGAATTTCGTGTTCTCTTCTTCCGCGGCGGTGTATGGAGTGCCGGCCTCCGGCGTCGCCGACGAACAGGCGCCGACGGTACCGCTCAACCCCTATGGCGCATCGAAGTTGATGGGCGAATGGATGCTGCGCGACCTTGCGGCCGCCAGTGGACTGCGGTTTGCGGTGCTGCGTTATTTCAATGTCGCCGGAAGCGATGTGCGGGGGCGTATCGGCCCCGCCACCCGCAATGCCACGTTGCTGACTAAAGTCGCCTGTGAAGTCGCCGCCGGAAAGCGTCGGCACTTGGCGATCTACGGGACCGATTTCGCTACGCCCGACGGCACCGGTGTGAGGGACTACGTTCACGTCGACGATCTCGCACGTGCGCATTTCGATGCGCTGACATATCTGAGGGCCGGGGGCGAGTCGGTCGTGCTGAATTGCGGCTACGGGCGCGGCTATTCGGTTCGCGAGGTGGTGCGCGCCGTCGAGCGAGCCAATGGCGGCCCGATCCCGGTGGTCGACGCGCTGCGGCGGGCAGGGGATGTGCCGCTGCTGATCGCGGATGCGACGAAGATCCGTCGGGTGCTCGGCTGGGTTCCGAGGTACGACGATATCGATACGATCATCGGCAGTGCGCTCGCCTGGGAGCTTCGCCTCGACGCCAGGGCCGGGGCGCTCGCTATCGGGCCGCGTTCTGAAGGGGAAGCGGTGCCGCGGACCGACGCCATGCGCGTTCCGGCCGTGGCCTAGGCGATAACGCGGCATCGGACGACCAGCAACAGCCGATCCGGGTGGCAGGGCGCCTGTCCGGTGCCTGCCTCTCGGTGGGCCGCCGATTCGAATATGCAGAGATGACGATGGAAATCCAAAGAAAAATATTCGTGCAAGTGCCGAGCTATCGCGACAGGCAGCTCATTCCCACCTTGACCGATCTCGTGGCGAATGCGTCGAACCCGGGCGAGCTCAGGGTCGTGGTCTGCTGGCAGCACGACACCGACGAAGCCCTGGGCGACTTCGTCGATGCCGGATTTTTGCATTCCGGCAGCACCCGCAGGAATGGGCATGCCGTGCATGTGCTGGGCAAGGACGGCGCCATTGTCGAAGTGATCGATATTCACTTCCTCGACACCAAGGGTTGCGGTTGGGCGCGCAATGCCATCCAGGGGCACTACGACGGCGAAAGGTATAACTTGCAGATCGATGCGCATCACCGGTTCATCGAGAACTGGGATGCGGCCATGATCGACATGCTCGAATCCTTGCGCGGCAAATACCGGAAACCCTTGCTGACCGGCTATCCCCCTTCGTTCAACCCGGCGCTGTTCCCGCAAGACCGCCAGAATCATGTCGGGCAGATGCTGGTCCGGAAGTTCACCACGGTGGGGGTCGTGAGCTATCGGGCGGCCAGGATGCCTGGCTGGGAAGAGCGCACCGAGCCGATGAGGGCTCGCTTCATGAGCGGCGGGTTCGTGTTTTCCGACGGGGCGTTCGTCGAGGAAGTCATGAACGATGCGGATCATTTCTTCTCGACCGAGGAAATCGTCATGGCCGTCAGGGCTTTCAGCCACGGCTACGATTTCTTCCATCCGCATCGCGTCCTGCTCTGGCATCAGTACAACTCGGAAGCCAGGAAGGTGTGGGAGGACCACACCGACGAGCGAAAGTCGAGCGGTGAAATTGAAGGCAGCGCGATGGATCGATCGATCCTGGCGTTGCAACGCTCTCTGCTGCTGCTCGGTGTTTCATCGGAGCATGAGGCGGTCGATTTTGGACGATACGGCCTCGGACAAGATCGCTCGATCCGACAGTTCGAACGCTACGCGGGCCTGAGTTTCCGGCACCGGGGCATCCGGCGGGAGGCGTCGACGCCGACCGAACCCGACGAGTCTCATTACGACCTGCCCGACAGCGAATGGGAAGACGGACTGATATGCAAGCGAGCGTTTCAGGTGCGCATCGGCAGCGACCGGGCGCTTCGCAGTTCTTCCGGCCTGGACTCGGTGGTCGTGTTCGCCTATGCGGCGGACGGGACGGAACTCGTCAGGCGCAGTTTGTCGGCGGACGATTTGAAGGTTCTGCTTGAAGAGGATGCTTTCGAGTACGTCGATCAGTTCGACGCTTGTCCTTCAAGACTCCCCGCTCAATACGATATCCAGGCCACGAGCCAGTCGCCTGAACTCAGTGGCGCCTTCTCGATAGCGGTGGGTGAGCTGAGCAACGACTTCGTGTCTGCCTATCCCTGAGCGCGGGCCGGTAACGGAACCGCGCCGGGAGGGGCGTTCGAAGCTTGCCGCGCGTGGGCGCGCTCCTGGGATTGACATAGACAGACCTGTCTGTATGCTGCGCCTATGGCCTCGAGCGCACCGACATCGGCTCCCCCGCGCGAACGCATCCTGGCGATCGCCTCGCAGCTGTTCTATACGCACGGCATCCGTGCGGTGGGGATCGACACGATCATCGATCAGTCCGGCGTCGCCAAGGCCAGTTTCTACAAACACTTCCCGTCCAAGAACGATCTGGTCGCCGAAGTCCTGACCCAGCTCGGCGTCGCCTGGCGGCAATGGTTAGCCGATGCGGTCGATCGTTTGTCCGACGACCCGAATATCCGCCACTTGGCGGTGTTCGATGCGCTGGGCGAGCGCTTGAACAGCAGCGGTTTTCGCGGCTGCATCTTCATCAATTCTATCGTCGAGTTGGCCGATCGCGACCACGCCGGGCATGCGGTCGCCAACGATCACAAGCAGCAGGTCACCGCCTATCTCGAACGCCTGTTGGTCGAGGCGCAAGTGCGCCCGGCCGCGGATCTGGCAGATCAACTGATGATGCTGGTCGACGGTGCGATCGTCACGGCGTTGCGCACCGGTTCCGCGGCGGCGGCCGCATCCGCGAAAGAGATCGCCGACCTGCTCATACGACAACGGCTGGCCAAACGGCGCCAACGCGGCTGACGCGCCAACACCCGTTTCGCCGCATACCCCAACTCGTCTCCGCATTCGGATCAACGTCATGAGATCGTTGTTGAAGCACTTCGTGTTGCCGGTCGTATTGTCCGGCTTGTTCTCGCAGGCCCCGGCGGCCGAGCCGGGCATCAGGCTTTACGCCATGGATTGCGGCCGCGCCCAGTTCGAGGATCTCGCGCCGTTCGCCGACACCGGCGAGTACGACGGCCACCCCGGCACCTTGATGACGCCGTGCTTCCTGATCCGTCACCCGAAAGGCGATCTGCTGTGGGAAGCGGGTTTGGGCGACCGCTATGCCGAGCCTGCGGGCGGTACCCAGCTGCCCCTCTACCGCGCCATCGCCGATACGACCGTCGCCTCCCAGCTCGGACGGCTGGGGCTGAGTTTCGGCGACGTCGACTACTTCGCTTTCTCGCACGGCCACGGCGACCATCTCGGCAATGCGAATGCATTGAAGAAGGCGACCTGGATCGTGAACCGCAAAGAGCTGGAGTGGATCCAGTCCGTTCCGGCACCGCCGCGCACCAACCTCAAGTTGATCGAAACCCAGGCACAGGCGACCACGATGCTCATAGACGGCGACCATGACGTGTTCGGCGACGGCAGCGTGCGCTTGCTGAAGGCGCCGGGCCACACGCCGGGGCACCAGGTATTGCTGCTCCGCTTGCCGCGGTCAGGGCAGGTCCTGCTGTCGGGCGACCTGTATCACTCGCACGAGAACCGCACCGAGAAGCGCATGCCGGTGTTCAACGTCAGCCGCAGCGAGACCCTGGCGTCGATGGACCGGATCGAGCGGATCGTGAAGAACCAGCGCGCCCGCGTGGTGATCCAGCATTCGATGGAAGACTTCAAGGCATTGCCTATGTTTCCGGCTTACCTGGACTAGCTGCGGCGCGATCGGCGCGGTTCGCGCGCATTGCAAAGAGCAAAGGCAGGAAGCGCGCTTCCTGCCTTTGTTTTGAGTCTTGCCGCAGGGTAGGGCGGACTCAGCGCTTGCCCTTCGAATCGACGTAGTCCTTGCCGTCGGCCGGCAGATGGAAATCCGTGCCTTGATCGACGATCCAGCCCAGGCCGTTCTTGGCTTCAAGGTTGAAGGTGCCCATCGGCGTCTCGAACACGCCGAGCGCGTACTCGTCGATCATGGTCTGGCTGATGGAAAAGCTGCTTTGGGTCGAATTGAAGTCCTCGAAGCGGCCCGACCAACGGATGATGTCGCCGTTGACCTCGACGTTGTCGATGACGCCATGTGCGGTCAGGCCGATGTTCGGCAGATAGACCTCGATGTCGTCGCCGACGCTCTTGGATTCGATGGCATAGGGGTCGTAGGCGATGAACTGGCGGCCATCGGAGATCTGTTTGGCTGACGGGCGAAGGCTGCCTGCGATCACTTTGTCCGGATCGGCCAGTTGCAGGATGGCCTTCTTGCTGAGTGCGGCCTGCAATTGCGTCCTGTCCAGGGAGAAGGTACTGCGCCTGGAAACGAGTCGTTGGATATCGTCATCGCGATGCGAGGCGGACGCGCCGCTCTGTTCGGATGCAGCGCCTGACGGGGCATAACTCGCATCCTGCAGGCTGCCGTTCGCGCTCGACGGGTCCATCCGAAAGTGCAGCAGCAAACCGACCGTCGCCGCACCGGTCAGGACGAGCCCCATGATCAGGGCCTGGTTTCGTTGAACGCGCATGGTTGCCCTCGCGATTGACTGGCGGATCTGTCCGGCAGGCCTCGTCGGCCTGCCGGAGAGGTAATGAACGGAACGGTCAGTAGAATTCCGAAACGAACTTGGAACGCTCATTCATGGCGCGCACCGCATCGATTTCATTCTCGATACCCATCGCGACAGCGTGGTCGGGTGTGTAGATGCGCGGGTTCGAGTAATACGGAATCACGTTGTCGTTCATGATTTCCTTGGTCATGTGATAGCCCTTGGCATACGGCGTGGCGCCGTTGTTCTCGTTCGCATGGGCGACGCCCATGTTGTGGGCCAGCTCATGGCGCAGGATCGTGGTGCCGCATTCCAGGGCGCCGATGCCGACCATGGCTTCACGGTTCCCAGCCGGGAGGGTGCCGAGGCCGCACGAAGCCGCGGTGGCGTTGTAGTAGTCCTCGTAGTAGAAGGCGTCCGCGGAAAGTTGTTGGCGGGTCGCCAGAACCGTCTGGTCCGTTTGTGCGGCGTTGAGAGCGTCCGCCAAGCTGGTTTCCGCCAGTTGGTGTTTAAGGTAGCCGACCGACTTGACGTAGAAGTTGACCTTGGAGTTCTCCAGCGCCTCGTTGGTCAGTCGCAGACCTTCGAGCAGACGCATCTTTTCTCCCGACTCGCCGACCCGGGCCACGGCCCGGTCGGTGTAGGCCATCAGCATGGTGATGATGCGCGTGTCCTGCGTCCAACGCCCGGCGCCGTCGCGGACGAATCGCACGATGTCGCCGGTGCTGATCGGCAGCGTGCCGAAGGCGGTGCTTTGCCCGGTGACTTCGAAGCCGAACGTCGCGTCGCTCTTGACGATCACTTCATCGCCCGGTTGCGCATTGACCGGCAGCAAGAGCTTCTTCGACCAGTTGCCATTGAGCGCGTTGAAACGCACGCTCGGAGTGCGCATGTCCGGCAATTGGTCGCTGCCCAGGCTATTGGGCGTATGTACGACATTCGGGCTCGATTGCAGCGCCCAGTGGTTCTTTTCCTTGATGAAAACGAAGTCGTAGCGCGCACCCGGAAACAGCTTCAAGGTGCCGGTCGTACCCAGATTCTGGTTGCTGATGGTGGTCGACCAGGTGGCATCGGAGGTGACGCCGATGCGGTCGCGATCGCCAGCAGTTGCCGGCAGGATGAGGTTCGGCGACCAGTTGCCGTTGGCGAACGTGACCTGGGTGTTGGGCACGACCGGAACAGGCATTTGTGCGCCGATGCTGCCGGCGTTCAAGCTCGTGACCGGCGTCTTGACGCTGAACCAGCGCTGGAACTTGGTCTGGTAGACGAATACGTATTGGTCGCCTGCGCGCAGGTTGAACGTGCTCGCGAACTGCAGGTTCTGCGGGTTGATCTTGCTGTCCCAGGTGGCGGTGGAGTTTACCGCCAGCATGCTGTTGTCCGGTGCGCTGGCGGGCAGGGTGACGGTCTGTGCCCAATCGCCGTCGGCGATATCGAAGCGCGTGTACTTGCCGACAGCGGGCGAGGGCATGCTGCCGCTGCCGCCGTTGGAGTTGGGGGTGTAGTTCGGCGCGGTTACGATCCAGCGTTGCTTGGCGGCCTGATAGACGAAGGTGACCTGGTCGTTCTTGTAGATCGTCATCGAGTCGAGCGGGTAATCGGTATTGCCGGCGACCAGGTTGCTGGTCTTGGTGGTGCTCGAATGAATGGTGACGGTGGATTGATCGGCGGCGCTGTTCGACAGCGTCAGCGTGGATGCCCAATCGTCCTTCGAGATATAGAAATCGATGGAGGGATAGTCGCCCGGGATGTCCCCGCCGCCGACGGCGCTGGGGCTGAGGTCGGTGGCGGCGGCGTTGATGGCGAACAGCGTCGCGAGCAAGCCGATACACAATCTCTTCATTTCATGATTCTCCACTGCGGGAATTCCAGGGCCTGAGCTGGCGTTGAGCCGTGCTGCGTGTGTTCCTGGTTCTGGTGCATCCGACGTCCCTGCCGTGCATGTGTCCGTTCTTTCGACGACCGCTGCGTGCGAGTTCCGGGCGCATTGGGTATGCGACTGGACCCTTGCCCGGCAAGCGATTGCATCCAATGGGGCATGCGGACGTTTCGCAGCCAAGCCAGATCCTCCCGCCTGGCGGTGAACCGCCAGGCGGATCGTGCCGGCCATCAGTAGTACTGCGAGACCGCCAGCGAACGTTCGTTCAAGGCGCGTGCCGAGTCGGTCACGTTGGCGATGCCCATCGGCAGCCCCATCGCGACGTTGTCATCGGAGGTGCACAGG
Organism: Lysobacter sp. CA196; assembly: GCF_052078695.1. Taxonomy (NCBI): domain Bacteria; kingdom Pseudomonadati; phylum Pseudomonadota; class Gammaproteobacteria; order Lysobacterales; family Lysobacteraceae; genus Lysobacter; species Lysobacter sp. CA196. The sequence continues at coordinate 24,354 of NZ_JBQJIN010000033.1, forward strand.
TTCGGGTTCGAGTAGTACGCGATGGCGTTGCCGCCCATGATGTCCTCGATCAGGCTGTAGCCCTTGGCGTAGGGCGCCGAGCCTCCGGTCGAATCGTCGCCGTGGTTGAGTCCCATGTTGTGGCCGAACTCATGGCGCATCACGGTGATGCCGCAGTTCAAGGATCCCGAGCCCAGCATGTATTCCTTGGGCGCGTTTACCCCGGCCAGACCGCAGCCCTCTTCGGTGCCCTCGTAATAGACCGCGTCCGCCGCCAGTTGGGTGCGGGTCGACGCCACTACCGAGTCTTTGAGCACGACATTGAGGATGTCGCCCAGGGTCTCGGCCTGGAACTGACGCTTGAGCAGACCGACTGTCTTGACGTAGAAGTTGACCTTGGAGTTTTCCAGCGCATCGTTGGTCAGCCGCAAGCCTTCCAGCAAGCGCATCTGCGCCGCGATCTCGCCGAGCTGCGCAGCGGCTTCTTCGCTATAGATCAGCAGCATGGTGATGATGCGGGTATCGAGGGCCCACGCCCCGGCAGCATTGCGGACGAAGCGCAGGGTCTCGCCTTTGCGCACCGGCACGGTGCCGAAGGTGGTGTTCTGGCCGCTGACGTTGAAGTCCCAGCTGGCGTCGCTCTTGACCACCAGGCGGTCGCCGGGCGAGGCGGTTACGGGCAGGCGCAGCGACGCCGTCCAATTACCGTCCGATGCGGTGTAACGCGCCGTCGGCGACTTCATGTCGGGCAGTTGCGAGCCGCCGAGGCTATTGGCGGTATAGGCCGTTTCCGGACTCGACTGCAGCACCCAGCGGTTCTTCTCCTTGATGAAGATGAAGTCGTAGCGCGCACCCGTATACAGCTTCAACGAACCGGCGGCTTCCAGATTCTGATTCGAGATGTTCGCCGTCCAGGTCGCATCGGAGCTCAGACTGATGCGGTCGCGATCGCCCGCGGTGGCGGGCAGACTGATCTCCGGCAGCCAGTTGCCGTTGCTGAAGCTGACCTTCGTGTACGGAACCACCGGTGCGGCCATTTGCGCTCCGACGGCGGCGGCGTTCAAGGCCTGCTCCGGGGTCTTGACGCTGACCCAGCGTTGCAGGCTGGCGCGATAGACGAACGCGTACCGGTCGCCTGTTCGTAGATTGAAGGTGCCGGCGAACATCACGTTCTGGGCGCTGATGCGAGAGGTCCAGGTGGCGGTCGACGCGATCGCGACGACGCTCCCGTCGGGAGCGCTTGCCGGCAGAGTGACCGTTTGCGCCCAGTCGCGGTCGGCGAGGTCGAAGCGGAGCAGTTTGCCGGTGGTATAGGCGGGAATGTCGCCGCTGCCGCCGTTGCTGTTCGGGCTGAGGCTGGGGGCGTTCATGCTCCACTGTTGCTTGGAGGCTTGGTAGACGAAGGACACTTCGTCGCCGGTATTCAAGGTCAACGAACTCAAGGGGTAGTCGGTATTGCCGGCGATCAGGTTGCTCTTCATCGAGGCGGTGGTGTGGATGGCGACGATCGATTGATCGGCCGCGTCGTTGGACAGGGTCAGCGTCGGCGCCCAGTCGCGATTCTTCATGTAGAAGTCGATCGCGGCGTAGTTGCCGGGGATATCGCCGCCGCCGATCGTATTCGGGCTGAGGTCGGTCGCGGCCGCGTTCATACAGAGCAGCATCGCCAACAGGCCGATGGATTGCTTTTTCATCGCATCATTCTCCGTTGCTGTGGGATTGTCCGTCCGGTCATCGCGTCCGAAGGGATGGTTCATGCTTGCCGCGTCGCGTAGGCCACATGAAATGCCGCGAGCCACCGGCATTGCCGGCAGCCCGCAGCGGTTCGGTTCAAATCACCATTCGTAGCGTGCCGACAACTGAACGTAGCGAGGCGTCTGGAACGTGGTCGTCTGGCCCCAGTTCGGATTCGGCCCCCACAGTTCGAAGTATTCGCCGGGCGCTGCGGACGGACCGGGAATGTTCGGATCGTCCTCGACGTTGATGCGGCGATCGTAGGCTTCGTTCTGCTTCAGCGCCTTATGGCGGTTGAACAGATTGAACACGTCCATCTGCAAAGTAAGTTTCTTGTCCGCCCAGTTCGGGGTGTAGGCGACCTGGAAGTCGAAGTTCCACCACCACGGGGTACGCCCCATTTCGCCGCGCTGGCTCAGTCGTACGCCGTAGTTGGTGTACTGATGGACATTGCCCGAGGTATCGGTCCAACTGTCCTGGAATGGCCTGTCGTGGCACCAGTTGGTATTGGGCCCGGTCCAGCCGCCATCCTGGGAGGCGATAACGTCTTCGGCCGAGTAGTAGGCAGGGATCTCGCCATTGTGCTTGTCCTGATCCCAGGTCGGTAGACGGCCGCGACAGCTGCGGGGCAGGCCCGACTGTACGGTCAGGTTGCCGCCGAAGCGCCACTCTTCGGTCAGGTTATAGCTGCCGAAGACCTTCAACGTATGCTTGCGATCGTTGGCGAGATCGCCGTAGGAGCCCTCTTGCAGCGTGCGGTTGTTGAAGTCGATGCTGTGGGCGATTGCGCCGTCGACTTCGGTCGAGTTGGCGTAGCCTTCGACATTGCCGTAGCTATGAGCCCAGGTGTAGGAGCCGCGCAGCGACCAGGTCGGCGTCTTCTTCTCGGCCGTCAGCTCGATTGCGTTGTATTTGCGCTTGTAGCTGGGAAGATTGAAATAGCGCGCGGGCAGGGTGACGTTGGTCAACGGGCCGTTGATGTCTCCGTCCAGGTGCATGCCGATGGTGGCGTCCTGATTCGGATTGATGAAGATGCAACTGGACTGCAGGCGGCGGAAGTCGTTTCGCGTCAACGCCGAGCCGTTCTCCTCCGCCCAAGCGACGTACGGCGTGTAGGTGCAATAGTTATCGAAGCCGTTGTTTACGTTGCGCCGGATGCCGCGAGCGCCGAAGGTCCAGTCGTCGAACATGCTCCATTGCGCGCCGAGAATGAACTCGTCCTGGCTCATCGGCTCCAGGCCGGTGCTGGCGATGGTGCGCGGGTCGGGCGGGCGGGGGCCGTTGTGGCTGTGAAATTCGTTGGCGACCACGCCATTGGTGTTGACGGTCAGCGGCTGGGATAGATTCGACGGCGCCGACGTGGCCGGGTCCATGCCTTGGAAGGTGTGATAGCTCAGAACATAGTCGTAGTAGTTCGACAGGGTGATCGCGAGCATGTTGGGTACCGGGATGAAGTAGCGCCCCGCGGTTCCGTAGATCTTGAAACTCGAGTCGCCGTTGACATCCCAGGTGAAACCGAGGCGCGGCGACCATTGGTTGTCGATCTTGATGAACGTCTTGCCCAGCATGTTCTTGTTGTCGAAGGTTTCCCGACGCAGTCCGCCGTACAGGAGCAGGTTGTCCGTCGCCTGCCAGTTGTCCTCCAGGTAGACCGCGGTATTGATCGCCGAGAACACGCCGCTGCCGGTGAACAGCCTGCGCAGGCGCACGTATTCGGCGCCGGGAGTGAAGCCGGAAACGCCGAGGATCTTGCCGTTCGGGTCGGCGTTGAAGTAGCGGAAGTACTCGTTGTCGCCGCTCTGCTTCTCGCTCAGGGTGTTGGAACGGTTCTTTTCGTAATCGACGCCGAAGCGGATCGTGTGAGCGTCGGTGCGCCACTCGCCGTCGATGCGGTAGCCGTCGCGGATGTCCTTTTGCTTGATCGTGGTGTCGACGTATTGCAGTCGGTCGATGTTCCAGCAGCCCATGTGTCTGGCTATACCCTGGACGGCGCCGCGGGAGTCGTACACGGCGGGACAGTCGACGCCGCGGGGCAACTGCTTGTCGTAGTCGCGAACCGATTCCATGCGCCCGCCTTGCGCCGACAGTATGAAGTCGTCGCCGAAGCGGCCGGTGTACTTCAGTAGTCCGAGGTGACCGCCGCCGCCGGTGTCTCGCGCCTGAAAGAAGTCCAGGGCGTCGCCGTTGCCGTAGGGCCGGTCCGGATAGCCGTCCTCATTGGCATCGACACCGCGGTACTCCCGCGTGGAGACGTCCCTCGGCGCGTAGACGCCGGTGAACTCCAGGCTGTGGTCGTCGGTGATGTTCCAGTCCAGCTTGATCACGCCTTGCGGACTGCTGTTGCGCGTCTTGAATGCGCTCCGGTAGTAGTAGTCTTGGCTCTCGTCGTAGCGGCCTTGAAGCAGGGCGAAGAAGAACAGCTTGTCGCGGACGATCGGTCCGCCCTGATAAAGGTTGAACTTCGCACTGTCGAAGGCGTTGTCCGGGCTGGTGTAGCGGAACCAGGGGATGGTTTCCTGGTTGCCGTCGCCGGCCGCGGCCAAGTGCGGATCGCGCTGGCGAACGTTGGGGCTGCGTTCGCGCAGCCAATTCGGCTCCCAGTACACGCTGGCGCCGCCTTTCCACTCGTTGGTGCCGCGCTTGGTCACCACGCTGAGCACGCCGCCGAGCGAGCGGCCGAACTCGGCGCCGTAGCCGCCGGTCTTGACCTGCACTTCGCTCACTGCCTCGAAGGGCATGTCGAAGTACGACAACATGTCGCGCATGTTGGTGATGTCGAAGCCGTTGATGTAGTAGCCGTTCTCGGCCACCGAGGAGCCGCCGATCGAGACCAGGTTGCCGTAGCCGGCATCGCCCTTGACCACGCTCGGCGCCAGCAACGCGACCGAGCTCAGTTCGCGCGCGACCGGCAGCCTCAGCAGTTCCTTGGCGCTGATGACCGTGGTCGATTCGACCGACGAGACGTCGATCGGATTGAGCTTCGAGCCGTGGACTACGACCTCGGCGAGATCGGTCGCCTGGCCGGGACTTGTCGTCGATTTGGCGGTGAAGCTTACGTTGACGCCGGTGCCTACCGGCACATGCACGTCGCGCTTGTCGGCGCCGGCGGTGACGCGATAGTCGCCGGGCGGCAGCTGATTGAAGGTGAAACGGCCGTCGCCGCCGGCCTTGGCCGTGCGTTTGGCGCCGGTGCCCATGTTCTCGATGCTGATGGCGGCATCGGGAGCGGCGCGGCCGAAGATCGAGCCGATCGCGCTCTGGGCCATGACGGCGCCGGAGAACAGGCTGGCGCTAAGGGCAAGACTGAGTACGGAGCGCATCAGTCGCGTATGGGATGTTCTTGCAGGCATCGGGTTTCTCTCTTGTTCGTATGGAATCCGTCGCGGCGGTTCCGGGCGGCGGTGGAGCGCACTGGCCGCGCGCCCGCGCGAAGTGCGATGGATGAGGCGTCGTGGAGCTCAGGTCGCGCGGTCGGTCATGGCTGCCCCTTTCACCTGGTGGAAGACTCGCGACGCGTACTGCTTGAGCGAGTCCATCGAACACTTGCTCTTGCGCTCGGGTGGCCGGCGAGGTGTGCGCGGCGCCGAGGCGGGTCGAACAAGGACTGCACCGCGGACCGCCGTGGGGGAGGGCGGTCGTCCGGCGCCTAGCGTTTTCGCGTGCCGGCGGTTTCGGTTTCGTAGAACGTCGGGAGCAGGCAGCGCCGTGTCGGGCGGATTCGCCGCTGGTTGTGCGGGAAATGCGCTGCGTGCTGCGGCGAGATGCTCGCCGCCGCGATGCGCCTCGCTCGGCCGTCGCTAGACGCGGCCGCATCGCTATAGCGCAAGCGGGTGTGGCGGGTGTCGAAGCGCGGGCTATCGATTGGCATCCGGAGAGAGAAGCGATGCCAATCGAGCCCGCGAAAACAGGAGTGGGTTTGGCTGGAAGTCTGGGGGGCGTGGCCGCCACCGGGGCGGGCGGAGACCGTGCTGGTCGGGCGCGCGATGGGTGCGGCCAGCGCGGCGGTCAGTGCCTCAGCCCTGACAGAGCGAACCGCGATCGGGTCGCAACCCGGTGGCTGCGCAAAGCGCAGGCATCGCGGTGTTTCGGTGTGGTCCAGGAAAGCCTGCATCCCCATGCCCCTCGTGATGCGACCTAGTCCGCGCGGCGATCTCCCTGATCTCGAATCGTTCATCGCTGATGTCGATGCAGCGATGCGACTGCGTGTACGAACATTCGTGTCGTTGAGGTGGAATGTAGCTAAATTTCTTCGAAATTTATTAGAATATTTTGATATATGTTTTGATTAACACTTACGAGTTCTGTAATGGTAATCAGGTCTTATTTTGGTCGTGATGATGAATTATCTATATGAATAATAAGGAATTTATTTTTTTCGGTGGAATTTCGTCCGGGTATTGGTTTCTCTTGTAATTAAAGATAGTCAGTGGATATGTTTCATATTTGTCAGTGGATAAAAAATTCCATGTAGGAAAAGAACATGGATTGGAGGCTGCCCTTGTAGGCATGCCCCGACTTGGGTGATGTCCGGCCCGGGCGGAGCGGGCATTGGGCCTCGGGCGATGGGTGAGAAGGATGGCCTCCGGCACCGGTAGCCGATCGATCGATCGATTGCAGGGCGGAGGCGGTATCTGCCTGCCTGCTTTGGTGCGGTAAGGGCAGTGGCCGGCAAGCGATTCGGCGATGCCATGGAACTGCGGGTCCTGCAGCCGCCCGCGCGCCAGGCACTGTGATTCGCCTTCGATCACAGACGGACCTTGCCGGTGTTGGCGATCCGAGGCCTGGCCAGTCGTTCAGCGGGCCTGTCGGACGTGGTGGGAAGCTGTCAGCTGTCTTAAGCGCCGATCGCGTCGATTGCTGGCCTAAACCGGATAGGCATTACAATCGCGCTCTTGTCGAGCCGGCCGCGTACGCTCGTCGAACGGTGCGCCGAGGCCGCTGTTGCGATGTTGCGGGGCACAAGCGGCCTCTGCCGGTTCGATCTCAGTCGATCAATAAAGGAGTGTCCTGAGTGCCTACTTGGCTTGTGACCGGCGGCGCCGGATTCATTGGCGGTAACTTCGTTCTCGATGCGGTTCGCAAAGGGGTCAAGATCGTCAATCTCGACGTGCTGACCTATGCGGGCAATCTGGACACCCTCAGCAGTCTGGACGGCAACCCGAACCACGTGTTCGTCCAGGGCGACATCGGCGATGCCGCACTGCTCAAGCATCTGCTCGCCGAGCACCGTCCGGAAGCGGTGATCAATTTCGCCGCCGAAAGCCATGTGGACCGCTCGATCGAAGGCCCGGCGGCGTTCGTGCAGACCAATGTCGTCGGCACGCTGAGCCTGCTCGAACAGGTGCGCGACTATTGGAAGCAGCTCGATGCGCCGGCGCGCGACGCGTTTCGTTTCCTGCACGTGTCGACCGACGAGGTCTACGGCAGCCTCGGCGAGACCGGCAAGTTCACCGAGACCACCCCATACGCGCCGAACTCGCCGTACTCGGCCTCCAAGGCCGCTTCCGACCACCTGGTGCGAGCGTTCCATCACACCTACGGTCTGCCGGTGCTGACCACGAACTGCTCGAACAACTACGGGCCGTTCCAGTTCCCCGAGAAGCTCATCCCGCTGATCATCGCCAAGGCGCTGGCCGGCGAGCCGCTGCCGGTCTACGGCGACGGCCTCAACGTCCGCGACTGGCTGTTCGTCGGCGATCACTGCTCGGCGATTTCGCGTGTGCTGGAAGCAGGGCGCATCGGCGAGACCTACAACGTCGGCGGCGATGCCGAGCGCGCGAACATCGTCGTGGTCAAGACGATCTGCGCACTACTCGACGAGCGTCGTCCGCTCGCCGACGGCCGCGCCCGCGAATCCTTGATCGCCTATGTCGCGGACCGTCCGGGTCACGATCGCCGCTACGCGATCGACGCCGACAAGCTCAAGGGCGAGCTCGGCTGGGCGCCCACGGTCACCTTCGAAGAAGGCATCGCCCGTACGGTCGACTGGTATCTGGACAACCAGGCCTGGGTGCAGCGTGTGCTCGACGGCAGCTATCGACTCGAACGCATCGGCCAGGCCTGAGCGGCCGCTCAAGAGGAAGCACGCATGAACCGTAAGGGCATCATCCTCGCCGGCGGCTCCGGCACGCGGTTGTATCCGATCACTCAGGGCATCAGCAAGCAGCTGTTGCCGGTGTACGACAAGCCGATGATCTACTACCCGCTCAGCGTGCTGATGCTGGCGGGGATTCGCGAAGTGCTGATCATCAACACGCCGCACGAGCAGGCTCTGTTCAAGACCCTGCTCGGCGACGGTTCGCGATGGGGCATGCGTATCGAGTATGCGCAACAGCCGAGTCCGGACGGACTGGCGCAGGCCTATCTGATCGGTCGCGACTTCGTCGACGGTCAGCCGAGCTGCCTGGTGCTCGGCGACAACATCTTCCACGGTCCGGGCCTGACCTCGATTCTCAAGCGCGCCGATCAGCGCCAGGAAGGCGCGACCGTGTTCGGTTATTGGGTCAGCGACCCGGAACGTTACGGCGTCGCCGAATTCAATGGCGAAGGCAAGGTGATCGGCCTGGAAGAAAAGCCGCTCAAGCCGCGCTCGCACTATGCGGTGACGGGTCTGTATTTCTACGACGGCCGAGCCAGCGATCTCGCCGCGAGCCTGAAGCCTTCGGCGCGCGGCGAACTCGAGATCACCGATCTCAATCGGCTTTACCTCGAAGAAGGGGCCTTGCACCTGGAACAGCTGGGCCGAGGTTATGCCTGGCTCGACACGGGCACCCACCAGTCGCTGCTCGAAGCCTCCAATTTCATCGAAACCATCGAAGCCCGCCAGGGGCTGCGCATCTGCTGCCCTGAGGAAATCGCCTGGAACAACGGCTGGATCGACAACGATCAGCTGGCCGAGCTCGCTCGTCCCCTGGCGAAGAACGGCTATGGTCAATATCTGCTCGGTCTGGCCGAGCGCGGCTTCGTGCCGTAAAGGAATCGCTCTTGAAGATTATCGAAACCGATCTGCCCGGCTGCGTCGTCATCGAACCGCAAGTGTTCGGCGATGCCCGCGGGTTTTTCTACGAGTCGTTCAACCAGGACAAGCTCGCGGAGGCCGGTCTCAACCCGCGCTTCGTCCAGGGCAACGTGTCGTCGTCCGCACGCGGTGTGCTGCGCGGTCTGCATTACCAATGGCCGAACCCGCAAGGCAAGTACGTCTCGGTGATCGAAGGCGAGGTCTGGGACGTGGCGGTGGACATCCGTCGCGGCTCGCCGCATTTCGGGCGCTGGACCGCAGTCGTGCTGAACGCCGAAAACAAGCGCCATTTCTGGATTCCGGAAGGGTTCGCGCACGGCTTCGCCGTGCTCAGCGAACGCGCGGTGTTCAGTTATCTGTGCACCAACACCTACGACGCCAAGGCCGATGCCGGCGTGCGTTGGGACGACCCGGACTTGGCGATCGATTGGCCGGTCAGCGACCCCTCCCTGTCTGCCAAGGACGCCGTTGCGCCCTTGCTGAAGGACGTCGCCGAAGACCGCCTGCCGGTCTATACGCCATGAGGCTGTTGTTGCTCGGCGGCGACGGTCAGGTCGGCCATGAGCTGCGCCGCAGTCTCGCCCCGCTCGGCGAGGTGATCGTCACGACGCGCAGCGGCCGGCTCGCCGCCGACGGCAGCGCCTGCGAAACGCTCGACCTGGCCCAGGCCGATGCGATCGAGCCCTTGCTGCGTCGTGTGCGCCCCGACCGGGTCGTCAACGCCACCGCCTACACCGCGGTGGACCGCGCCGAAAGCGAGCGCGAGCTGGCGTTCGCGATCAATGCGCAGGCGCCGGCGCGGCTGGCCGAGCTCTGCGCGGCCGACGGCATCGGCCTGATCCATTACTCGACCGACTACGTCTTCGACGGTAACGGCACGCGTCCTTATCTCGAGAGCGACCCGACCGGTCCGCTCAGCGTCTACGGTGAGAGCAAGCTGGCCGGCGAAGAAGCGATCCGCGCCAGCGGCGCCACGCATCTGATCCTGCGCACGGCCTGGGTCTATGCGACCCACGGGCACAACTTCCTGCGCACCATGCTGCGCCTCGGCGCCGAGCGCGACGAACTGCGCGTGGTCGCCGACCAGCACGGTTCGCCGACCCCGGCCTGGTTGCTCGCCGATGCTGCGGCCGCGGTGTTGCGCCAGGGCATCGTCGAGTCCGGCGTGCGCCACATCGTGGCCGGCGGACAGACCAGCTGGCACGGTTTCGCCGAGGCGATCTTCGAGCAAGCCCAAGCCCGCGGCCTGATCGAACGCCGCCCGCAGGTGCTGCCGATCACCACCGCCGACTACCCGACGCCGGCGCGGCGGCCGAACTATTCGGTGCTCGACACCCGGCGTCTGCAGGCCGAGTACGGCCTGTCGATTCCGCACTGGCGCGACGCGCTCAAGACCACGCTCGACGCCACCGCCTGAGCCCGCACATCCGCGGTATCGCCCGCCTCCATGGGCCGCGCAGCACACTACGGCGACCCAATTGTGTGAGCGTCGTCGGCCTTCTATGATCGGCGCGTCGCGGACGCGACGGGTCGTCGCAGCGCCGCGGGGATGGGCGAGGGCGAACCGGCAGGCCGGCCGAAGCCGGCTTTGAAGACGTAGGGAGTGCGCAGCTTGCGAGCGTTCCTCCATGACGGCAGTCCGCGCCGACCGGCGGCGGATGTTGTCGGTTCTTGACGGAACCATTCATGGACTACAGGGGATCGCAATGAAGCATTGGACAAGCGCGCTGTTGCTGGCGGGGCTGGCGGCTGCGCCGATCGCGGGCGCCGCGGAAAATGTGGTGAGCGCAAACGCCGCGGCGCAGGCGGTGGACGTCGAGGCCTTCGTCAAACCGGACACTTTCACCGACGTCAAGCTGTCGCCGACCGGCGAGTTCTATGCCGCCTCGGTGCCGATGGAAGACGAGACCGCGCTGGTGATCTTCAGCCGCGCCGACATGAAACGCACCGGCGTATTCCGGGTCGGCAAGAACAATCACGTCGACGATTTCTGGTGGGTCAGCCCGACCCGCGTGCTGATCGGCATGGCCCAGAAGCTCGGCTCGCGCGACGAACCGATCTCGACCGGCGAGCTGTTCGCGATCAACGCCAACGGCACCGGCGCCGATGTGCTGATCGGCTACCGCGTGCAAAGCCGCGGCGCCGGCACGCGCATCCAGCCGAAGAAAGTCGAGGACGTCGCCGGCTTCCTGGTCGACGATCTGCCGGCCGACGACAAGAGCGTGGTGATTTCGGTGCAGCAGTTCAGCGCCGATGCCTATACCCGCGCCGAACGGCTGGACACGATCACCGGCCAGCGCAGCCGGCTCGCGATCGCGCCGGTGCGCAACGCCCGCTACATGACCGACAACGCCGGCGTGGTCCGCTTCGCGCTCGGCTACGGCACCGACCTGCGGCGCAAGCTGTTCTACCGGGCCGACGAAAAGGGCGAATGGACCTTGCTCGGTTCGGATGCGCAAGACGAGGTCATGGACCGTCCCATCGGCTTCTCCGCCGACGACGCCGTGGCCTATTTCCAGAGCGAACAAACGCAGGGGCCGGATGCGATCGTCGCCTTCGACCTCGCCACCCGGACCCGCAAGGAGGTCTTGCGCGACAAGACCGCCGATCCGGATCGCATCATCTATCGCAACAACACCCGCATCCCGGTCGGCGTGTTCTTCGCCGACGGCAAGCCGCGCACGGTATTCTTCGACAACGCCTCGCCGGAAGCGCGCCAGTACCGCAGCCTGGAGGCGGCGTTCCCGGGCGATGCGGTGCGCATCACTTCGCAGAGCGCCGACGGCCAACTGGCTCTGGTGCAGGTCTGGAACGAACGCAGTCCCGGCGACCTGTTTTTGTTCGACAAGGCCAACAAGCACGCCGCGCACGTGCTGAGTCGCCGTTCCTGGTTCGACCCGGCCAAGCGTGCGCCGATGCGCGCGGTCGACCTGCGCGCGCGCGACGGCCTGCCCTTGTCGGGCCTGTTGACCACGCCGAAGGACAGCAGCGGCAAGTCCTTGCCGTTGGTGGTCATGCCGCACGGCGGCCCGTTCGGCATCCAGGACACCTGGCGTTTCGACGACGACGCGCAGTTGCTCGCCGACGCCGGCTACGCGGTGCTGCAGCTGAACTATCGCGGCTCCGGCGGTTACGGCCGCGCCTTCCTCGAGGCCGGCATGCGCGAGTGGGGCGGCAAGATGCAGGACGACGTCACCGACGCGACGCGTTGGGCGATCGAGCAGGGCATCGCCGATCCCTCGCGCATCTGCCTGTACGGCGCGAGTTACGGCGCCTACGCCTCGTTGATGGGCGTGGCCAAGGAGCCGGCTCTGTATCGCTGCGCCGCCGGCTACGTCGGCGTGTACGACTTGCCGATGATGCATACCACCGGCGACATCCAGCGCCGCGGTTCCGGCGAGGCCTATCTGCGCAGCTGGCTGGGCTCCCCGGAAGCACTCGACAAGGTGTCGCCGACGCGTTTGGCCCACCGCATCAAGGTGCCGGTGTTCCTGGCCGCCGGCGGCGAAGACCAGCGCGCGCCGATCGTGCACAGCGAAAAAATGGAGAAGGCGTTGCGCCAGGCCGGCGTGCCGGTCGAGACGCTGTACTACAAGACCGAAGGCCACGGCTTCTATCGCGAAGAACACCAACGCGAGTACTACACGCGGCTGCTGGCGTTCCTGTCGAAGTCGCTCGGCGGGCGCGTCGCCGCGGCGCCGAAGGCGGCGGTGCCTGCCGCGGCCAAGTAGGAGCGAGGAATGAGTGTAGAGGAGTGAGTAGTGAGTGGAGTGGCATGCGCAGACGCTCACTACTCACTACTCACTCCTCGCTTCTCGTTGCTCACCACGCCCGCCTCACTTCACCCCATTCATCCAGCGTCGCAGCAGCGGCGACAGCAACAGGAACAGCACGCCCGAGCCGATGCCCAGCCACATCAGCATCGAGAACAGTTCGGCGTAGTTGGCCGAGGCCGAGGCCATGTCGATCGTGCCGCCTTCGGGGATCTCGACCGAAGCGATCTTGGCGAACTGCGCGGCCAGCACTTCCGAGAACGCGGTGGCGAGCCAGAACGCGCCCATCATCAGCCCGACCACGCGCGCGACCGAGAGCTGGGTCACCGCCGACAGACCGATCGGCGACAGACACATCTCGCCGACTTCGAGGATGAAATACGCCGCGACCAGATACCACACGCTGGCCATTTGACCGCTGCCCGACACCTTGGCCGCGGCCATCAGCGGCAGGAACGAGAGGCCGGCGAAGACCAGGCCGAGCGCCATCGTCACCGGCTTGCTCGGGTGGCGTCCGCGCCGCGCCAGCCACGGCCACAGCCAGGAGAACAGCGGCGCCAGCACCACGATGAAGAAGGCGCCCAGATAAGTCAGCGAGCCGGCGGTCTGCGGCACCAGCACCACGTCGTGCGCGGTCGCCAGCGCCAGGCCGAGCGCGAGCAGCGCGACCAGGAGCTTGGCCAGTCCGTCGCGGCCGCGGTCGCTGGCGACCAGCGCGGCGACCATCAGCGGCGGGCTCAGCGCCATCGAGAACGCCGACCACGGCAAAGTCGGCGCATAGCCGCCGACGGCGAGGCCGAACATGTCCTTGGTCATCAGGCGGTCGTTGAAGGTCACCCAGGAGCCGTAGGTCTGCTCGTACAGGGTGAAGAAGATCAGCACCGCGAAGATCAGCACCACCAAGGCCAGCATCTGCTGGCGTTCGACCGCGCTGCACTGGCGGGCGATGAAGCCGAAGAACCAGATCAGGAACACCAGCAAGGTCGCCAGCATGATCGCCAGCGCGGCGGTGAAGCTGAGGCTGCCGAGGGTCACGGTAATCTTGGAGGCGACCTGGATCGTGCCCCACATCACCAGCACGCCGAGTGCGGTGCCGAGGTAGATCCACACTTCGCGCGAGAACATCCCGACCCGTTCGCGCAGGCGCGAGGGGTCGCTGGGTTCGGCATGACCGCGCAGATAGCGCTGGCCCCACAGGAACATCAACAAGCCGGCGACCATGCCGACGCCGGCGGCGCCGAAGCCGTATTTCCAGCCGTAGGTCTCGCCGAGAAAGGCGCAGATCAGCGCCGAAAACAGCGCGCCGACGTTGATGCCGGCATAGAACAGGGTGAAGCCGGAATCGCGGCGCGGGTCGTTCTGTTCGTAGAGTTTGCCGACGATGGTCGAGATGTTCGGCTTGAGAAAACCGACGCCGCTGATGATCAGGGCCAACGACAGATAGAACACCTGCAAGGCGGTTTCGTCGCGCACCGCCACGCCGTTCACCATCCTGGCGGCGTGGCCTTCGTAGGCCATGCCGAGGTGGCCGAGCACCAGCAATACGCCGCCGAGCACCACCGCCTTGCGCATGCCGAGGTAGCGATCGGCGAGCAGGCCGCCGATCACCGGCACCGCGTACACCAGGCCGCCGTAGGCGCCGATCAGGTCGTAGCCGGCGTCGTCGCTGAACAAGTGGTACTTCAGCAGATACAGCAACAGCAGCGCCTTCATTCCGTAGAACGAGAAGCGCTCCCACATTTCGGTGAAGAAGCAGACGTACAGGCCCTTGGGATGGCCGAGGAAGTCGTCGTTGCGCGGTGCGACCGGCGCCGGGTTCGAAATGCTGCTTGCGGACACGAGCGGATTCCCTACGGTCCAGGAGCGGGCCGGGAGGCGGGAGTATAGGACGGGGCGGCCCGCCGAGGCCCCGGGGCTGGGCATGTGAAGGGGGAGGCGGCGAGGGTAAGAGACTGGATACGGGCCGCTGCCCTCATCCGGCCCTGCGGGCCACCTTCTCCCGTGAACGGGAGAAGGGGTTTGCCCTCGCAACATGTGGAGGGCGGATACTGACGTTGCGATTCGTCGTCCGGCCGGAACTCTCCCTCTGTACTCCCTCTCCCGCTTGCGGGAGAGGGCTGGGGTGAGGGGCCCACGGTCCGCGACAGACCTCCGTCGTCCCGGCCCCGTACGAAGCTTTCCCCGCGGAACCCGGGAAAATCCCGCCGCCAGCGCGCCAGCCACCGCTTTTGCCCAATCCCGCTTTTTGCCGCACTGCACTTTTACAGCGGCCGGCGGCGGATGCGATCATCGGCGGATTGCGTGGCGCCCGGTCCTTGCCGGCCGGCTCCGCACATACGCTGCCGCACTTGAACGATCACCCGCGATGGAGACGCCGATGGCCTCGTCCGCTACGCCCCAATTGACCTTCCGAGCCGTCCTGCTATCCGTCTTCCTGGCGGTGATCCTGGCTGCAGCCAATGCCTACCTGGGCCTGTTCGCTGGCCTCACCATCGCCACCGCGATCCCGGCCGCGGTCATCTCGATGGGCGTGCTGCGCCTGCTCGGCGGCGGCACGATCCTGGAAAACAACATCGTCCAGACCGGCGCCTCGGCCGGTTCCTCGATCGCCGCGGGCGTGATCTTCACGATCCCCGCGCTGGTGATCCTGGGTTACTGGCAGGACTTCCGTTACTCCTGGGTGCTGGCGATCGCCGGCCTCGGCGGCCTGCTCGGCGTGCTGTTCTCGGTGCCGCTGCGCCGTTCGATGATCGTCGAAGACCCGCTGCCGTTCCCGGAAGGCAAGGCCGCGGCCGAAGTGCTCAAGGCCGGCGAGAACCCGGGCCCGGGCCTGAAGATCCTGGCCCTGGCCGGCGGCGTCGGCGCGCTGGTCAAGGTCGCCGCCGAAAGCGGCATGCGCCTGATCCCGGACAACGCCATCGTCTCCGGCTGGATGGGCAAGTACCTGGGCTTCATGGGCACCAACCTGTCGCCGGCGCTGCTCGGCGTGGGCTATATCGTCGGCCTCAACGTCGGCATCGTGGTGGTCTCCGGCAGCATCCTGTCGTGGCAGTTCGCGATTCCGATCTACCACATGTTCTTCCTGGGCTCCGACCCGGAACTGGCCGCGCGCATCGCCGACGGCAGCGCCGAGCAGATCGGCCGCGCCATCTGGTCGGCCAAGGTGCGCTACCTCGGCGTCGGCACCATGCTGATCGGCGGCGTGTGGACCTTGTTCTCGCTGCGCAAGTCGCTGCTCTCGGGCATCAAGAGCGGCCTGGCCGCGGCACGCAAGGGCAGCGGCGGCGTGGTCGCCGAGACCGACCGCGACCTGCCGATGAAGTGGATGCTGATCGCCCTGGTCGCGTTCGTGATGCCGCTGCTGCTGCTGTACCAGGCCATCGTCGGCAACTGGTTCGTCAGCGTGCCGATGACCATCATCATGATCGTCGCCGGATTTTTGTTCGTGTCGGTGTCGGCCTACCTGGCCGGCTTGATCGGCTCGTCCAACAACCCGGTCTCGGGCATCACCATCTCGACCATCCTGTTCGCCTCGGCGGTGCTGGTGCTCATGCTCGGCCGCGATTCGCCGATCGGCGCCGTCGCCGCAATCATGATCGGCGCGGTGGTGTGCTGCGCCGCGGCGGTCGGCGGCGACAACCTGCAGGACCTCAAGGCCGGCTACATCGTCGGCGCGACGCCGTGGAAGCAGCAGTTGATGCTCGGTATCGGTACGTTTTCGTGCGCGTTGATCATGGCGCCGGTACTGAACCTGCTCGCCGCCGCCTACGGTATCGGTGCGCCGACCGCGGAGCATCCCAACTCGCTGGCGGCGCCGCAGGCGACCTTGATGGCTTCGGTCGCCAAGGGCATGTTCGGCGGCGAACTGCCGTGGACGATGATCTTCATCGGCATGGGCATCGGCGCGGTCATCATCGCTTTCGACGAATGGCTGAAGTCGCGCAAGTTCAAGTTCCGCGTGCCGGTGCTCGCTGCCGCGATCGGCATCTACCTGCCGCTGGAGCTGATGGTGCCGATCTTCCTGGGCGGTCTGCTCTCGCACATCGTCGGCCGTCGCCGCGGTTTGACCGCGAACAGCGACGAAGCCGAGGTCGATCGCGTGCACCGTCCCGGCACCTTGTTCGCCGCCGGCCTGATCACCGGCGAAGCGCTGATGGGTATCGCGATCGCGTTCCCGATCGTGATCAGCAAGCGCGCCGACGTGCTGGCCTTGCCGGAGAGTTTCCATTTCGGCGCCGGCATCGGCCTGCTGGTGCTGGCGGTGGTGGTGTGGCTGTTCTATCGCAGCAGCCGCAACGCGCCGGTACCGCAAGCCTGATCCGCACCACGGCCCGGCGTCGCGCCGGGCCGTTCCACTCCATCCCCGCTCCCATCCCGTGCCGATCGATGCGCCTGCGCTCGAACGGCCGCTCCGACCACGCTAGAGGTTCCGCCATGACGCCACGCTACGCACTTCTGCCGATGGCCCTGCTGCTGGCCTGCGCATCCGCGCCGGCTTTCTCGCTTACGCCGCCGCTGCCGCGCGGCCTGGAAGTCCGCGACCTGGCGACGATGGACCGGGTGTCCTCGCCGACCCTGTCGGCCGACGGACGTGTGTTGGTGTTCGCCCAGCGCAGCGTCGATTTCGCCGCCAACAAGTCCTCGACCTCGTTGTGGATCGAAGACCTGTTCGCGCGCGATGCGGCGCCGCCGAAGCGGCTCACACCGGAAGGCTGGAACGTCAACTCGCCGTCGTTCTCGCCGGACGGCAAGCTGGTGTATTTCCTCAGCGCCAAGAGCGGCAGCAACCAGCTGTATTCGATCGACTGGGCCGGGCGCGGCGCGCCGAAGCAAGTGACCGCGTTCGATGGCGACGTCGGCGGTTACCAGATCTCGCCCGACGGCAAGCGCGTGGCCTTCAACGCCGAAACCTATGCCGAGTGCGCGGCCGACCTGGCCTGCACCAAGAAGAAGCTCGACGCGGCCGAGAAGAACAAGGCCAGCGGCATGGTCTTCGACCGCATGTTCATCCGCCACTGGGACACCTGGAACGACGGCCGTCTCAACCGTCTGTTCGTGACCGAACTGCCGGCCGCCGGCAAGACCGTCGCCACCGCCAAGCTGGTCGGCGCCGACGTGATCGGCGACGTGCCTTCGCGTCCGTTCGGCGATAGCAGCGAATACACCTGGTCGCCCGACGGCCAGTCGCTGGTGTTCAGCGCACGCAAGGCCGACGCCAAGGAACCGTGGTCGACCAATTTCGATCTTTATCTCGTCGCCGCCGACGGCAGCGGCGCGGCCAAGAACCTGACCGCGTCCAACCCAGCCTGGGACACCGGCGCGGTGTTCGCCGCCGACGGCAAGACCTTGTACTACCGGGCGATGAAGCGCCCGGGCTTCGAAGCCGACCGCTTCGGCCTGTTCGCGCTCGAGCTGGCCAGCGGCAAGGCGCGCGAGATCGCGCCGGACTGGGACCGCTCGGCCGAGAACATCGTGCTATCGGCCGACGGCAAGACCCTCTACACCCTGGCCCAGGACCTCGGCCAGATGCCCTTGTTCGGTGTCGACATCGCCAGCGGCAAGCCGACCCGTTTGATCGGCGACGGCAGCCTCGGTTCGCCGCAGCTCGCGGGCAAGACCTTCGCCTTCACCCGCAACAGCCTCAAGAGCGGCGACCAGATCTTCGTCGGCGGCCTCGACGGTGCGCCTGAGCGCGCGATCACCCCGAGCGCCAGCGAACGCCTTCCGGGCGTGCGTTTCGGTGAATACGAACAGTTCGACTTCAAGGGCTGGAACGGCGACACCGTGCATGGCTACGTGGTCAAGCCGTGGAACTATCAGGAAGGCCAGAAATACCCGGTCGCGTTCCTGATCCACGGCGGCCCGCAGGGCAGCTTCGGCGACGGCTGGAGCTATCGCTGGAACCCGCAGACCTATGCGGGCCAGGGCTATGCGGTGGTGATGATCGATTTCCACGGCTCCACCGGTTATGGCCAGGCCTTCACCGATGCGATCAGCGAGCATTGGGGCGACCGCCCGCTCGAAGACCTGCAGAAGGGTTGGGCGGCGGCGCAGAAGAAGTACGGCTTCCTCAACGGCGACAAGGCTTGCGCGCTCGGCGCCTCGTACGGGGGCTTCATGGTCAACTGGATCGCCGGCAACTGGCAGCAGCCGTGGAAGTGCCTGGTCAGCCACGACGGCGTGTTCGACCAGCGCATGATGGGTTACGCCACCGAAGAGCTGTGGTTCACCGAGTGGGAGCAGGGCGGTACGCCCTTTGATGTGCCGAAGAACTACGAGAAGTTCAACCCGGTCAACCACGTCAAGGGCTGGAAGGTGCCGATGCTGGTGATCCACGGCCAGCTCGACTACCGCATTCCGGTGGAGCAGGGCATCGGCGTATTCACCGCGCTGCAGCGCCAGGGCATCGAGTCGAAGTTCCTGTACTTCCCGAACGAGAACCATTGGGTGCTCAAGCCGCAGAACAGCGTGCAGTGGCACGACACGGTCAACGGCTGGCTGAAGCAGCACATCGGCGAGTGAGAGCCGCCAGCGCGGCGGTCTTGAAGATCGCCGCGCGCTCCGAGTGCCTGTGGATCGGTTCCCCCTTTTTGAAGAAGGCGGCGCTGTTACCTTTCTCGCAGGTAAAGCAAATCCCCCGCGCGCCAATCCAGCGGCAGACTTCGAACAACGCAGCGCGCAGCCCCCTTTTTCAAAGGGGGCGTTGTTCTGTGCGCCGATCAGCCGAGGTCTGCCGGTATCGGCTCGGTAACCAGCGACGAACAACTGCCTTCCGCCCGTGCTGTTCCCCCCTTTGGAAAAGGGGGGCAGGGGGGATTTGCCTTTCCAACAGGCCAAGCAGTTCCCGACGCGTAGCCCCTCCGCAAAAGCGCTTCATTACGTATCCCCACCGCAACAAGCGGACCACAGACGCAGCCATCTGAATCCGGGCTCCGCACTACCGGCCCTTGTCCGCCCCGTGCATCCGAAGTAAAAACGTGGACGCATCAGCGCTCGCTTATCTCCTGGGGAACACCGGCATGCCAGAAACCGCCCGTACGGCGCTCATCAGCAACGACATCGTCGTCCTCGGCCTGATCGCGGCAACGCTCGGGCTGGTGTTCTGGACGTCCTCGCGCGAGACCGGGTTGTGGAAGAAGTTCTACACCTACGTGCCGGCCTTGCTGCTGTGCTACTTCATCCCCGGCATCTACAACACCATCGGTCTGGTCGATGGTGCGAACACCAAGCTGTACAACCCGGTCGCCAGCCGCGTGCTATTGCCGGCGGCGCTGGTGCTGCTCACTCTTACCATCGACCTCAAGGGCGTATTGAAGCTCGGGCCGAAACTGCTGGTGATGTACGCGGTCTCGTCGCTCAGCGTGATGGCCGGCGCGATCGCGGCCTTCATGTTGATGGGCGCAGTGCATCCGGAAACCGTGGCCGGCGATACCTGGGGCGGCATGGCCGCGCTGGCCGGCAGTTGGATCGGAGGCGGCGCCAACATGCTGGCGATGAAGGAGATCTTCCAGGTCGATGCGACCACCTTCGGCCAGTTCGCGGTGGTCGATGTCGGCGTGGGCTATGTCTGGATGGCGGTGTTGATCTTCCTTGCCAGCCGCGCCCAGGCCATCGATGCGCGCAGCGGCGCCGACACCCGCGGCATCGAGGAGCTCAAGCAACGCATCGAACAATTCCAGGCCCAGCACCAACGCGTGACCAGCCTGAGCGACCTGGCGATGATCATCGGCATCGCCTTCGGCGTGGTCGGTCTCGCGCACGCCATCGCGACGCCGCTGTCGGGCTGGTTCGCGGCCAACGTGTCCTGGGCCAAGACGGTCAGCCTGCACGAACCTTTCTTCTGGGTCGTGGCGATTTCGACCTTCGCCGGCCTGGCATTGAGCTTCACCCGCGCGCGCACGCTCGAAGGTGCCGGCGCCTCGAAAATCGGTAGCCTGCTGCTGTATTTCCTGATCGCCTGCATCGGCCTGCAGATGGACATCCTGGCGCTGCTCGACCGGCCCTGGCTGTTCGCACTGGGCCTGATCTGGATCTCGATCCACATCGCCTTGTTGTGGATGGTAGGGCGCCTGCTGCGGGTGCCGTTCTTCTATTTCGCGATCGGCTCGCAAAGCAATATCGGCGGCCCGGCCTCGGCACCGGTCGTCGCCTCGGCCTTCCATCCTTCGCTGGCGCCGGTCGGCGCTTTACTCGGCACGTTGGGCTACGCGACGGGTACGGGGCTGGCCTATATCGTCGGCATCACCCTGCGTTCGCTGGCGGGCGCAGCGCCGGTCTGAGGCGAGGCGGCTGCAACGCCGGCAACATTCACCGTTGCCGTTGCCGTTGCCGTTGCCGTGAAGATTTTGCTGTGGCTGTGGCTGTGGCCGTGCGTAGCCGAGCACTAGCGAAGGCGAAAGAAGACCCGGAGGGCGGCCCGCAGGGATGCGGGCCGTTTTTCATCGGGACAGGGATGTCCCGTATGTAGAGCCCTGCGTCGGCTTCGCTCGTGCGGGCCTGTGATTCAAAACAAAGCAACTTCTTTGGTTACCTTTGACCGAAGGAACTCCCTGTGGGACTTTGTTGCTTTAGACAAAAGAAAGTAACCCGCCGCTTTAGTGGCGGAAGCTTTTGGCGTTTGATCTAGATCCTTCTCGAAGGATGCGCCGCAAGACCGCGGCAGCGCGGTCGCGACTTGCGTCGCTCCTACCCTGGCGGGCTGCGGCTCGCGCCGACGCGAGATTGATGCGACGCGGTCGCGGCTCTTAGGGTAGGAGCGACGCGAGTCGCGACCACGTCCTGTCGGCCTCCGGCGTATCCTTCAAGCAAGAGCAGAGCTTCCGCCCGCTGACGCGGCCGGGTTACTTTCTTTTGCTGGCCCAAAAGTCCCACAGGGAGTTCCTTCGGTCAAAGCTAACCAAAGAAAGGCCTTCCTTGCAAGGGCACAGGCCCGCACGATCGATGCCGACGCAGGGATGCTCCAGACAGGCCATCCATGGCCTGCTTGCGCACGGCCCGCATCCATACGGGCCGCCCTACGGGTCTTCAATTGACCGGCAAAGCGACAAAGCAGATCAAAATCACAGCAACAGCAACAGCAACAGCAACAGCAACACAGCCAAGGCCAAAGCTGAAGCTGAAGCGCATGAAATTGGCGAAGACAGCGAAAGATCTGCATTGGCAGGATTCGCGGTCGTAGCTTGCGACCCCAAGTAAATCCCTGCGCGACGCTGCTCATACTCCTGGCCGCAAAGCGCCGCTTGCGATACGAGGACACCCCGAACAAAAAGGCCGCCCGGAGGCGGCCTCTCGTTGTAATGGAACCCGATCAACAACACCCGAACCGACCGCCCCCGTAGCGCGCCTGCTGGCGCTCGCGGAAGAACGTCGCGTAGTCCGGAATCGGCCGCTCGGGATGTTTCTCCATCAGGTGCCGTACATAGTTGTCGTAGTCCGGCACCCCGCAGCACAGCCGCGCGGTCTGCACCAGGCGATGCCAGGTGCGTTTGTAAAGCTGGTACTGGCTGGCGGGAACGAGCGCGGTGCCCATCACACGTTCGCCATTTCGTGCGGCTTCAAGGCCACGTACGGGGATTCGCGATCGCTGCGCTCGGGATTGGCACGCGCCTTGGCGATCGCGCGCACCGAGTACACCAGCACGCTGAACACCACGAACAGGAACAAGCCGGTCAGCACCGTGTTGACGTAGCTGTTGAGCATGATCTGTTGCATCTGCTCGATGCTCTTCGCCGGTGCGACCACTTCGCCCTTGGCGATCGCGGCCTGGTACTTGTGCGCCTGCGCAAGGAAACCGACCGCGGGGTTGTCGTCGAAGATCTTGATCAGACCGGCCGCGCTGGTGCAGATCAACAGCCAGATCGTCGGCACGATCGTCACCCAGGCGTAGCGGTCGCGTTTCATCTTGAACAAGACCACCGTGCACAGCATCAGCGCGATGCCGGCGAGCATCTGGTTGGCGATGCCGAACAGCGGCCACAAGGTGTTGATGCCGCCGAGCGGGTCGACCACGCCCTGGTAGAGGAAGTAGCCCCACAAGGCGACGCAGCCGCCGGTCGCGAGCAGGTTAGGGCCCCAGGCTTCGGTGCGGCGCAGTGCCGGCACGAAGCTGCCGAGCAGGTCCTGCAGCATGAAGCGCCCGGCGCGGGTGCCGGCATCGACCGCGGTGAGAATGAACAAGGCCTCGAACAGGATCGCGAAGTGATACCAGAACGCCATCGTGTTCTCGCCCGGCAACACGTTGTGCAGGATCTGGGCGATGCCGACCGCGAGTGTCGGCGCGCCGCCGGCGCGGGCGAGGATGCTGTTCTCGCCGATGTCCTTGGCGGTGGCCTGCAGCATTTCCGGGGTGACGGCGAAGCCCCAGCTCGAGATCGTCGCCGACACCGCGTGCACGTCGCTGCCGACCAGGGCCGCGGGGCTGTTCATGGCGAAGTACACGCCCGGCTCGATCACCGAGGCGGCGACCAGGGCCATGATCGCGACGAAGGATTCCATCAGCATGCCGCCGTAGCCGATGTAGCGCATATGCGATTCGTTGGCGAGCAGCTTGGGCGTGGTGCCCGAGGAGATCAGCGCGTGGAAGCCCGACACCGCGCCGCAGGCGATGGTGATGAACAGGAACGGGAACAGGCCGCCTTTCCAGACCGGGCCGGTGCCGTCGGTGAATTGGGTCAGCGCCGGCATGCGCAGGTCGGGCATGACGATGACGATGCCGATCGCCAGCGCGATGATGGTGCCGATCTTGAGGAAGGTAGACAGGTAATCGCGCGGCGCCAGCACCAGCCACACCGGCAGCACCGCGGCGACGAAGCCGTAGCCGATCAGCATCCAGGTGATCTGGGTGCCGCTGAAGGTGAAGGCCGGGCCCCACACCGGGTCGGCGGCGACCTTGCCGCCGTACCAGATCGCCGCAAGCAGCAGGATCAAGCCAACGACGGAGATTTCGCCGATCTTGCCGGGGCGGATGTAGCGCATGTATACGCCCATCATCACCGCGATCGGCAGGGTCGCCATCACCGTGAACATGCCCCAGGGGCTTTCCGCGAGCGCCTTGACCACGATCATCGCCAGCACCGCGAGGATGATGATCATGATCAGGAAGGCGCCGAACAGGGCGATGGTGCCGGGGATGCGGCCCATCTCCTCGCGTACCAGGTCGCCGAGCGAACGGCCGTTGCGGCGGCTGGAGACGAACAGGACCATGAAGTCCTGCACCGCGCCGGCCAGCACCACGCCGACGATCAGCCACAGCAACCCGGGCAAATAGCCCATCTGCGCGGCGAGCACCGGGCCGACCAGCGGTCCGGCGCCGGCGATGGCGGCGAAGTGGTGGCCGAACAGGACGTGTTTGTTGGTCGGGACGTAGTCGAGCCCGTCGTTGTTGATGATCGCCGGCGTGGCCCGGGTCGGGTCGAGCCGCATCACCTTCTCGGCGATGAACAGGGAGTAGTAGCGATAAGCGACGAGATAGATCGATACCGCCGCGACCACGATCCACAACGCGTTGATATGTTCGCCGCGCCGCAGCGCGATCGTGCCGAGGCAGAACGCCCCGAGGACTGCGAGGGCCGCCCAGCCCAGTTTGCCTAGACCACCTTTCATGACGACCCTCCCAGATTGAACTCAGCCAGCGTCGCCCCTGGGTCCGCGCGGGTCAATGCGCAGTGCCGCAATAGCGGCTGATACTTTGGTCTTAGGGCCGAGGATCGGGGTGCCGGGAAGCGGTTCGGGGCGTTTGGCTTAGCGCCGGTGTGGAGGCGCGAGTTCGGCGATCCTCTGTGCGGCGTGGAGCAAATCCCCCGGCGCAGCCGATCCGACCGGATTTCCGAGCGGCGCAGGCGCCAGCCCCCTTTTTCAAAGGGGGCGAGTTGTCGATGGGCGACGCGGTGATCTGGTTAGCGCAGCATCGTCGGTGCGGTGCGGTGCGGTGCGGTGCGGTGCGGTGCAGGTTGCAGATGCAGGTGCCGCGGACGAGGCGACTACAGGCACAACTGCCGATACGCTCGTCGCTACCAATGCAGGGCTCTCTAAGCGCTGCGATCAACTCCGCGATTAGCGTCGTTGTCGCAGCTGTCCTCGTCATCGCTGTTCCCCCCTTTGACAAAGGGGGGCAGGGGGGATTTGCTCTGGACGCCCCTACAACCACTTAGCGCGCTTGAAGCCGATGTAGAGCACCAGGCAGATCGCGATCACCGAGCCGATCAAGACCGCATAGCTCCATTGCCCCGGCAACTCGGGCATGTGCACGAAGTTCATGCCGTACCAGCTCGCGATCAAGGTCGGCGCGGCGAGCAGGGCGGCCCAGGCGCCGAGGCGCTTGACCACTTCGCCCTGACGCACGGTCACCAGCGACAGGTTGACGCTGACCGCGGCGGTCAGCATTTCGCGCAAGGTGTCGGTGGTCTCGTTGATGCGTACCGCGTGGTCGAGCACGTCGCGGAAGTACAACTGGATTTCTTCGTCGACCAGGCCGCCGCGCGCGCGCGCGAGCTGGCCGAGGATGTCCTGCAAGGGCGACACCGCCATGCGCAGGCGGGTCAGTTCGCGCTTGAGGTCGTACAGCTCCTGCACGGTTTCCTTGCGGAAATCCTCGGCGAAAATGTCCTTCTCGAGCTCGTTGAGCTCCTGCGTGAAGCCTTCGACGATCGGCATGAAGTTGTCGACCACGCTGTCGAACACCGCGTACAACGCCGCGCCGGGCCCGTGTTCGAGCAAGTCCGGCTCGCGTTCGATGCGCGCGCGTGCGCTCTTGTAGCTGATCGAGGCGCCGTGGCGTACCGTCACCAGATAACGCGGGCCGACGAACATGTGCGTCTCGCCGAAGCGGATGCGGTTGTCGATCTTCTGCGCGGTGTGGATGGCGATGAACAGCGAGTTGCCGTAGGACTCGATCTTCGGCCGTTGATGCGCGTTGTGGGCGTCCTCGACGGCGAGGTCGTGCAGGCAGAACTCTTCCTGCAGTTTGTCGAGGATGCCTTCGTCGGGTTCGTACAGGCCGACCCAGACGAAGCTGCCGTCGTCGACGGCCAGGACGTCGCTGATCGCATCCAGGCCGATGTCGCGACGGGTGCCGTCGCGGCTGTAGGCCGCGCAGTTGATGACGCATTGGGGCAGGGTGGAATCGCTCATGGCCCGAATCCTGCCCGCGTGCGGCGGCTGCGGCAAGCCGTCACGCCAGGCGCAATCGGGCGGCTTTGCGGAATCCGGCCCACAGCCCGACCTGGATCGGCAGCCACAGCGCGATCCAGTGCGCATTGCGCTGCGGATAGACCGGCAGCCAGTACAGGAACAAGGCCGCCAGCGCGCACAGCGCCACCAGGCCGGTCAACCAGACGAACACCGGGCCGGTCTCGCGGCCGCGCAGCGCACGCCAGCCGCCGAACCACAGCAGCAGGCACAGCGGGTTGAACAGCAACAGGTTGCGGTTGGCCCAGATGTAGTTGTGGCCGGTGTCGACCCAGGCGTAGAGCAGGACCGCGCCGACCAGGCCGAGCACCGCCCACAGCGGCAGCGCCGCGACCGCGAGCACGCGCGGGCTGCGGTCGCCGATCCAGGCCAGCGCCGCGGCGATCGCCAGGCCGGCCAGGGCCCAGGGCCACCACGGCAGCGGCCGCTCCTTGGGCTCGGGCGAGATCTTGTGCGGCAGCAGCGGGCGTTCTTCCTGGACCAGGGGTTCGCCCTGCAGGTTCTTGACCTCGCGCAAGGCCGCCGCGAGCCGGCTCGGGACGTAGGACTCGGCCCACACCGGCACCGGCTTGTCGGTTTCCGGGCCCATCATCACGTCGAGCACCAGCCACATCCACGGTTCCGGCGCCGACAGGCGCAGCGCTTCGCTGCGGAAGCTGCTGCCGTGCGAGCGGCCTTCGGTCTGGCGGCGCAGTTCGCCGCCGAGCACCTTGTCGATGGCGTCGCGCACGCGCGTGGCGCAGTTGTCGTCGAAGTACTGGTAACGGTAGTAGGCGTTTTCGGGCAGGGCGTTGACGCGCAGCGCCTCGGCCAGCTCACGCGCCTGTTTCGGGGTGAGGTTCAGCCATTGCACCGACACGCCGCGGCCTTCCTGCGCGTACTGCGCCATGTCGTCGTCGAACGGCAGGGCCAACAGGCGATAGCGCATGTCGTTGCGGATGAAGCGCGGGACGAAATCCGATTCGCTCGGATCGAAGTAACCGAAGTTGTATGAGATCGCGCGGCCGCTGGCGGGGTCGAGCACGACCAGGGCGTCGTGGCCGAAACGCGACCAGAACTCTTCGCCGGGCTGCATCGTGACCATGCCGACCCGCGGCGTCGCAGTGCTGGTCGCGGGCGCGTCGGCGGGCTTCGCCGCTTCGACCGGCGTGCCGCTCGGAGCGGCGAAGGCGATGCTGTGAAGCAGGAGCAGGCAGGCTAGAGCGAACGACCGGACGAATCGGGGAGTGGAGGTCACAGGCGACAGGGTCCGGCGAGGCGAATGGCCGCCATTGTAAACAGCCATGGCCGCGGGGTTCTCGCCGAGTTTTCACGGGCGGGCCGCACCGCGGCCAAGTCGCGGCCGCGGGCGCTGATCGGTGCCGGGCCGCGGATGGCTGGAACGCCCCGCCGGTCGTGCCCGCGCCTGGAACGGTGCCGATGGCATGGCGGCTCAGAGGCCGTGGCGGCCCGGACAGGCCGCCTCTTCGCGGGATGGGCGTCGCCGCACGGGCTTGCCGTGCGCCGCTCAGGCGATCACAGGCTGCCGAGCACGCCGACGTGGAAGGCGTGCACGCGCCGTGCATCGGCGCTGGCCACGCGGAACACGAAGCGGTCGAGGGTGAGTTCTTCGCCGGCCTCGGGCAGGTGCCCGATCGCCGCGGTCACCAGGCCGCCGATGGTGTCGTATTCGTCGTCGTCGAAATCGGCGCCGAAGCGTTCGTTGAAATCGTCGATCGGGGTCAGCGCGTCGACCACGTACTGGCCGTCGGCCTGGGCCGCGATCAGCGCGTTCGGGTCTTCGGCATCGTCGTGCTCGTCGTCGATCTCGCCGACGATCTGTTCCAGCACGTCCTCGATGGTCAACAGGCCGGCGACGCCGCCGTGCTCGTCGATCACGATGGCCATGTGGTTGCGCGACTGGCGGAACTCGCGCAGCAGCACGTCCAGGCGCTTGGATTCCGGAATCAACACCGCCGGACGCAACAGCTCGTGGATGGTGCCGGGGCCGTTGTCGGCGACCACGCCGCGCAACAAGTCTTTCGCCAGCAGGATGCCGAGGATCTCGTCCTTGTCTTCGCCGTGCACCGGGAAGCGCGAATGGCCGGACTCGACCACCATCTTCATCAGGTCGAGGAACTTCGCCTCGGCCGGCAGCGCGATCATCTGCGAGCGCGGGATCATCACGTCGCCGACGGTGAGGTCGGAGACCGCGATGGCGCCTTCCATCATGTGCAGGGTGTCGGCGGCGATCAGGCCGTCGGATTGCGCATCGCGCAGCAACTCGACCAGATCTTCGCGGGAGCTGGGTTCGCCCGACAGCGCGGAACTGATGCGGTCGAGCCAGGAACGCCGTTTCTCGGGGATTTCCGGCGCGTGGATGCTACTACTGTCGTCCTCGGACATTCGACTCTTGAACTGTGGCCCTCGGGGGGAGGGCTGTGGCGCAAGTCTAACCCGGAAGGTCGGCATGGGGCGGTCAAGACACCGTTCGGCCCCTGGGAGCGGGCTGCCGGTCGCGCTTTGCAGCCATCCTGCAACAGGCCCGATCGCCGCCGCGAACCCACCCACGATGGTCGCCGTTCGAGGCCGAAACCCGGCGCAGCGTGGATCCGGCGCTGCGTTCAGCCGTCCCGGCAACCGCGGATCTGGGCGGTGGACGCCTGGCCCAGGTGGAAGCGGCCGGCATTCGACAGCACGACCGTACCGGCCGGGTCGGCATGTTCCGAACACAGGGTGAAAGTCAGATTGGTGCCGGCCATGTCGCCGTCGGGCTGGAACACGATGCGGGTGCGGCCCAGGCTGCTGTGCAGGCGGATATCGCCGCCGAGCGCCGGCCGACGCTGGATCAGGGTGTCGCGGGCGGTGAATTTGCGGTCGCCATCGACATCGGCGAACACCAGCCAGCCGCGGCTCCAATCGGGGCGGCCGCTGCAACCGCCCTGCGCCGGTGCGGGACACATCACGGTCGCGCTTCCGGCCGCCACCGCGAGGCGATTGGCGATGAGGAAACTGTCGACCAGGGCCATGCGGGTGTGGCCGATGCGCACTCGCGCGACCGCGTTGAGCAAGGCCGGCATCGCCACGCCGATCAACAAGAACACGATGGCCAAGGCGGCCACCACTTCCAGCAACGAGATTCCCTTCATCCGAGGCATACCAGGCTCCTTCCTGCGATGGGCGCAGTCTGGGCCGGGGCGCGAGGCCGGCGCATAGGAAATGCGCCCGCGCTGGAGTGGGGATTCGTCGCTGAGGAAGTTAAGACGGGATCGGGCCAGGCAGCCCCGCGTCAGGGCGAATCGGTGGAAACCAGTGCGGTTTCACGGCGTTTCTTTGCAGCAATGCGAGTGTCGCCGGCGCAGTGTCGGAATCGACCGACAGCGGTCCGGGGATTATGCCGACACTGGTGAAGTACCAGTCCGATCCTGGATGGCCGCGTCTGCGTTGCGCGCTGGCCGCGTCAGTCTTCGGTGTACGGGTCGGCGATGCCGAGGCTGGCGAGGATCTCGCGTTCGAGCTGCTCCATGCACTCGGCTTCGCGTTCGTCCTCGTGGTCCCAACCCAGCAGGTGCAAGGTGCCGTGCACGGTCAGGTGGGCGTAGTGATCGTTGAGTGCCTTCTTCTGTTCGCGGGCTTCGCGTGCGACCACCGGCGCGCAGATCACCAGGTCGCCGAGCAGCGGCAGGCGCACGCCTTCAGGCAGGCCCTCGGGCATGTCGGCCGGGAAACTGAGCACATTCGTGGCGTAGTCGCGGCCGCGGTAATGGCGGTTGAGCGAGCGGCCTTCCTTGTTGTCGACGACCCGGATCGCCAGGTCGGCCTCGCGGATGCGCCCTTCCAGCGCCGCGGCGACCCATTTGCGGAAGCTGTTCGCCGCCGGCAGGCCCTTGCGCGGCACGCCGTAGTTGATCGAGACATCGAGACGGATCGGACCTTTGGTCATCGCGGCGGTTCACTGTTCGGCGGTTCGTGGTTTGCGGCCTGCGCTTCGTGGTGGCTGGTCGATACCGCAGGCCGAAGCGCCGTCCTGCGATAGCGCGATCCTCCGATCGCGTGGGCCCGGCCGCGGCCGCGCTGGGTCAGACGCCCGGCCCGGTCTCCACGTCCTTGGCGTCGCGCGCGTCGTAAGCGCTGACGATACGCGCGACCAGCGGGTGCCGGACCACGTCCTTGGCCTCGAAGAAGGTGAAGCTGATGCCGTTGACGTTGCGCAACACGTCGAGCGCGTCGCGCAGGCCCGACTTCTGGTGCTTGGGCAGATCGATCTGGGTCAGGTCGCCGGTGACCACCGCGGTGCTGCCGTAGCCGATGCGGGTCAGAAACATCTTCATCTGTTCGATGGTGGTGTTCTGGGCTTCGTCGAGGATCACATAGGCGTCGTTGAGCGTGCGGCCGCGCATATAGGCCAGCGGCGCGATCTCGATCACGTTGCGTTCGAGCAACTTGACCACTTTTTCGACGCCGAGCATTTCGTACAGCGCGTCGTACAGCGGGCGCAGATACGGATCGACCTTCTGGGTGAGATCGCCGGGCAGGAAGCCGAGCTTTTCGCCGGCCTCGACCGCCGGGCGCACCAGGATCAGGCGCTGCACACGGGTTTCGTTGAGCGCTTCGACCGCGCTGGCGACGGCGAGGAAGGTCTTGCCGGTGCCGGCCGGACCGATGCCGAAATTGATGTCGTGGGTCGCGATCGCGTGCAGGTACTTGGCCTGGTTGGCGCCGCGGCCGCGGATGGTGCCGCGCTTGACCCGGATCGCGACTTCCTGCGGCTCGATGTCGCCGGCGATGGTCTGCTCGGCGCCGGTTTCGGTCAGGGCCAGGTGAATCGCGGCTTCGTCCAGGGTTTCCTCGGCGGAGTCTTTCCACAGAGTGCGCAACAGGCGTTCGGTCTGGCCGACCGCGGCGGACGGGCCGTCGATGCGGAACACGTTGCCGCGGTTGGCGATCTCGACGCCCAGGCGCAGTTCGATCATGCGCAGATGGCCGTTGAAGGGCCCGCTCAGGTTCGCCAGGCGTTCGCTGTCGACGGGGTCGAGGGTGAATTCGGAAACGGTGCGTGCGGACATAAAGGAAGCGTAGGCAGTTCGCGTGATGATGACGCGTCGGGGCCTTACAGCTTGCGCCTGTCGGGGCGTTTTCGCAAAGCCGCGGGAGTGGTTCGAAGGATCGCGCGGATGAATACTGGGGGGCGCTCCGGCGGCCTTGCATGGAACCGCTAGACCCGTGGGCGCTGGCTTCGCTTGGGGTCGCTCGTGCCGGCTCGGCGGCGATGCGCACTCAGTCGCGGCGGATCGGCGGTGTCGGTTCAGTCGCGAGGCAGGCTGCCTTCGCGCCAGGCCCGCCAGACGCGCATCGCGCCCATCACGGTCAACAGGATCGAGCCGATCAACCACAGCAAGGTGATCGCATCGGCGTCGAACACGCCGCCGCGGTAGGCGCGCATCAGCGAGCGCACCAGGCCGAGCACGCCGAGGCCGAGGAACCAGAATCCGACCGCGCCGCGCGAGATCAGGCCGGGTTTGGGGTGGGGATCGGGCATGGCGTGTCCTCGGTGGTGCGGAAGTGAAGCGGGTCCGGGTTTTACAGCGGCTGCAGCTGCGGCGCCGCATCAGGACGCCACAAGGGCACGCCGGCGAGCAAGAGACCGATGGTCGCGGTGGCGAGGCCGCCGGCGATGTCCCAGGCGTAATGCTGGCCGGTGCTGATCACGCTCGGCGCGAGCGCGATCAGCGCCAGCCAGATCCACGGTTGCGCGCGCGGGTATTGCAGGCCGGCGCCGACCGCGACCACCGCCGGGATGGTGATGTGCCCGGACGGGAAACAGTTGTTGACGTCGTCGAGCGTGTGCAGGCAGCGCCAGGCGAATGCGGTGAGCGGGTCCATGCCGTCCGGCAGGCCCGCGCGCAGCATGCGTGTCGGCCAGGTCAGCCAGATCGCGGCATTCAGCGACATCGCGATGGCGTAGGCGCGCAGGGTCGCATGCAACAGCCTGCGCTCGCGGATCGACAGCAGCAGCGCCGGGCCGGTGAACAGCAACAGCCAGTACGGCCAGATCGTCCACGCCTGCCAACCGACCCAGTCGTCGACGAAGGTCAGCGGCAACAACCGCGGCTCGCGCAACGGATAGGTGTTGATCGCGAGATAGAACACGGTCGCGATGGTCATGGTCGCCAGGACCATGGCGATGCGCCGCGGCAGGGGCACTTCGGTCGACGTCGCGGCGGTCGTGTCGGTGGAGGCGGCGGTCATGCGGACGGAGTCATCGGTGTGGAGTCTCGGCTGGAGTCGTCGGTGCGTCGCGGTGCGGGGCGGGGCAGGGCGGCCATCCGTCCATGCGGCTGCGATGTGCAGGATCGTCGATACCGGGCCGGCCTGGCCAGTGGTCGAGGCCAGGGCCGGGTCGGCGCCGTGCTGCGGCCGGTCCGCCGTATCGGCAAAACCGGCCTCAGGGCCCATACTGATCGCGAACCATGGATACCGAATCGAAGGACATCGCGGCCCTTGCGGCGGGCAGCGCCGCCCTCGCGAAACTCAGGCACCGGCCGGGCCCCGGCCTCCATCGGCGCGCAAGCATCGCCGGGCGCTGCGCTGTCGGTCCGTCGACGCGGTGTCGGTTCATGGCGACGACACGTTCGGATGCCATGACGAAGGCGCCGTGCTCGCGGACGGTCCGCAAGGGCAGGGACGCATGACGACACAACGCATCGTGGTCACCGGCGCGACCGGTTTCGTCGGTGGCGCACTTGCGCGCCATCTGGCCGCGACGCGTCCCTGGACCCAGGTCGTCGGCCTCGGCCGCGACCCCGCACGCGGCCGCGCGCTGCAGGCGCAGGGCATCGAATTCGTCGCCGTCGACCTGACCGACGAGGCCGCGGTGCATCGCGCCTTGCGCGGCGCCGACATCGTCGTGCACTCGGCGGCCTTGTCGAGCCCGTGGGGGCAGCGCGCCGATTTCGTCGCCGCCAACATCGACGCCACCGATCACGTCGTCTCTGCCTGCATCGCGCGCCAGGTGCGGCGGCTGGTGCATATCTCCACGCCCGGCATCTATCACGACGGCCGCCCGCATCTGGGCATCCGCGAAGACCATCCCCTGCCGGTGCGTTCGGTCAACGACTACGTCGCGACCAAGCTGGTCGCCGAGCGGCGCGTATTCGAGCGCTGCGCGGCCGGCGGCGTGTCCGCCCTGGCGCTGCGGCCGCGGGCGATCTTCGGCCATGGCGACAGCGCGATCCTGCCGCGCCTGGCGCAGGCGCTGCGCAGCGGCCGGCTGCGCCGGATCGGCCGCGAGGATTGCCAAGTCGACCTGACCTATATCGACAACGTCGTCGACGCGATCGTGTTGGCGATCGACGCTTCATGGCGATTGAGCGGCCGCGTCTACAACATCAGCAACGGCGAACCGGTCGCGATCTGGGGCGTCATCGATCGACTGGCCGATGCCTTGTCGTTGCCGCGGCCCACCCGGCGCATGTCCCAGCCGCTGGCGCTGGCCTTGGCGAGCGGCGTCGAGGCCTGGTATCGCCGTTTCAGCCCTGGTCGCGAGCCGCCGCTGCTGCGTTACGGCGTCGAAT
This sequence comes from Lysobacter sp. CA196, assembly GCF_052078695.1. Taxonomy (NCBI): domain Bacteria; kingdom Pseudomonadati; phylum Pseudomonadota; class Gammaproteobacteria; order Lysobacterales; family Lysobacteraceae; genus Lysobacter; species Lysobacter sp. CA196. Next base: position 57,596 of record NZ_JBQJIN010000033.1, read on the forward strand.
TGCTCAGCGTCGACATGACCCTCGACATCGGCCGCGCCCGCAGCGAACTCGACTATCGCCCGCGCGTGGCGATGGACGATGCGCTGAGCAGCACCTTCGCCGAACTGGCGCGCGCGGAGGCGCGACGGTGAGCGGCGAGGTCGTACTGACCCTCGGCGTATCCGGCCACAGCTGCGCCGACCCGCGCCACCTCGGTCTCGACGCCGGTGCGGCGATGACCTTTCCGGCCGGCTGGGCTTTGATCGAACATCCGGTGCAGGGCGCGATCCTGTTCGACTGCGGCTATGGCCCGCAGGCGCGCCAGGCGATGCGGCGCGGCCTGCGCTGGATCTACGGTCGCGTCATCCATGTCTGCTCCGCACCGCATACCGATGCGGCGGCGTTGCTGCATCGGCGCGAGTTGGCTCGCGACGCGGTGCGCATGGTCGTGCTCAGCCATTTCCATCCCGACCACATCGGCGGGCTCGGCCAGTTTCCGCAGGCGCGTTTCGTCGCCCATGCCGATGCCTGGCGGCAAGTCGAGGACTCGGGCTGGTTCGGCCTGCTGCATGCGCAGATCTGGAAGGAACTGCTGCCGGCGGATTTCGCCGCGCGCCTGCAATTGCTCGACGAACGCGGCCGGCGCGGGCTCGACGGCGATCTGGCGACGCTCGGCGGCGAAGGCTGGGACCTGTTCGGCGATGGCAGCCTGTTCGCGGTGCCCTTGCCGGGCCATGCGCGCGGCCAGATCGGCCTGGCCTTGCGCAGCGGCGAGGGCGAACGGGTGATCCTCACCGCCGATGCGTTCTGGCGCCGCGAGCAACTCGATCTCGGCCAGGATTTGCCGTGGTTGACCCGGCAACTGGCGATGGACGACACGAGCGCCTACCGCGACACCTTGCGGCGACTGACGCGTTTCCGCGATACCCATCCGGGGGCTTGGCTGATTCCGGCGCACTGCGCACAGACGCTGGCGGAATGGCGGCGGCGTTATCCTTCGGCGGTGTTGGAGGCGGAGGCGGGCGAGCGGGGCGGTTGAGACTCGCTTGCTGCGCGTCGACTCCGGGTTTACGGTTGCATCGCAAATTCGGGGCTGCGCCAGGCTCATCATGGCAACGGCAACGGCAACGGCAACGGCAACGGCAACCGTTGCCTGTTTAGCGACCGCTCTTGGGTAGGAGCGGCGCAAGCCGCGACCGCGCCGTTTCAATCTCGCGGCGCATCTCGCCGCAACCTCTGTAGGAGCGGCGTGAGCCGCGACCGCGTAGCTGACCGTTGCGGCGTTTCTTACCGTAGAGCGGTGAAGCAACATCAAGATCTAAAGCTTCCGTCCGCTGACGCGGCCGGGTTACTTTCTTTTGCTGGCCCAAAAGAAAGCTAACCAAAGAAAAGGCCTTCCTTGACGAAGCTCCCTTGCGAGTTCGGTGCGTTCGCGGGGATTTTCCGATAAGACATCCTTGTCTTATCGAAAAACGGCGCACGTCCTGTGCGCCGCCCTCCGGGTCTACGATCGCATCGTGAGTTCGGTTCTGCGCCAAGCTTTCACGGCAACGGCAACGGCAACGGCAACGGCAACTGCGACTGCAACGGCCGACGGGTCGCATCTGCTCTTGGGTAGGAGCGGCGCAAGCCGCGACTGCGCAACCTCGATTGCCCGCGCTGCCGTTCGCATATTCGTGATCGCGGCTTGCGCCGCTCCTACCCTCGCGAAAGCACGTTGCTTCGATGGTAGGCATCGGCGTTTTTGTCTCGATGCGTCTCGTGGTCGCGGCTCACGCCGCTCCTACAGGGGATAGCATCGCAGTGCTCTGATTCCCTACTGAAGCTTTGGGTTTGGCTGTGCGTTGCCGAGCACTAGCGAAGGCAATCGAAGACCCGGAGGGCGGGCTGCATGGATGCAGGCCGTTTTTCATCGGGACAGGGATGTCCCGTATGTAGAGCCCTGCGTCGGCATCGCTCGCGCGGGCTTGTGATTCAAAACAAAGCATTTTTCTTGGGGCTGTCCTAGATAAGAGTTATAGCCCCACCCAGTCCCGCAGCGTATTGAGCTGCTGACGGGGTGTCCCATAGTTGAAACGGAACTCGCACTCTTTCAGGAACAAGAAGAAATTCTTGCGCG
>NZ_JBQJIN010000034.1:0-59535 GCF_052078695.1 Lysobacter sp. CA196
CTGGCCGAGCTCGATCTCGCACGTGAGGCCTACGGCCGCGCCGAACGCCGTGAGCGGGCCGCATGAACGCGCTGGTGCAGCTGCAGAAACGATTTCTGGCGCAGATGCAGGGGCGAGGCCCAGACGCCACGCTGGGCGACGTCGCCGACGGACGCATGCCGCGAGAGATCGGGCTGGGTATTTATCGGCATGCCTATAGCGCACGTCTGGCTGAGGCGCTCGATAACGATCACCCCGTGCTCGGCACGTATCTTGGCGACGAGCTATGGCAGCGTATGTGTCTGGGGTACATAGATGCGCATCCATCGCGCTACCGATCGTTGCGCGATTTCGGTGCTTTGCTGCCGGCCTATTTGGTTCGGAGCGAGCCGTTCGCCGGGCATGCGGAACTGGCCGAGCTGGCGGTATTCGAACGAGTGTTGCTCGACAGTTTCGATGCGGCCGATGCAGAGCGCGCCGATTGGAACGGTCTGATGGCGCGCGAGCCGGAGGATTGGCCTGACTTGTCGCTGGATATGCATCCCAGCCTGCGCGTGCACCGGGTCGCCCGCAACAGCGTGGAGATCTGGCGCGCGATCAAGGACGGAAAGGCGCCGCCGGCGGCAGGTGAAGCGAGTTGCACAACGTGGGGCGTGTGGCGTAATGACGACCGGGTGAGCTTGTTCCGCTCATTAGACGCCGAGGAACACGCCGTGGTGTGCCACTTCATTGACGGCGGCGATTTTGCCGGAATGTGCGAACGCCTTGCCCAATGGCATCAGGAAGAAGCGGTTCCGACGACAGCGCTAGGTTATCTGCGTAGCTGGTGCGTCGACGGCTGGATCTCTGCCTGGCGCTGAACAGGTAGGCTGTCGCGCGTGCGGGGCGCATGGAAGGCCGCTGCGTTGATTTGTGTGGCCCAATGGATTGGATCAATCCATTTTACGGGGAATGCATCATGTCAAAATCCGCAGTCGATTACTCGCCGCGGACGCCACCGTCAACGATGGTTTCTGCTGGAAGTTAAAAATTCAGCGATTGGCTCGCATCCATTACGATCTCTATGGGTTGTTTGAGTCGCAACGGGATGAAGGCTACTTGATAAATTAGAGAGGCATCTCTTGCCACGGGCTTACGTGCATGAGATCTCTTTCTCTGATCGGTCTGATACCCGATTTTTGCCTATGGCAATGGCGGCCCAGGCCTGCGGTTTGGGTGGAACCGCCGTTCAGATCCTAGGTTTTGGTGGTATCAGTCCCGAGGCCTTCGAGCGCGTGTCAATTTGAGGCTGGCGAGCGTCTTAATTTCTTGGGCAGTCCAGTCGGCGGCAGTGCCGGAAAGCTGACGGAATACAAGGCTCGATTTCTTAGTCTGACGATCCGCTCCTGTGGACCGCCGATGACGAATCCGCGATGCCATCGCCCCTCGGTAGGTTGGTCCGCAAGGGAAAGGCGGGAAACGGAACGGAGGGATGATGTGGCTCGATCGCCGCCAGCTCAATCGAACCCGCCGGACCGGGACGCATCCGCATCGACCGGTGCGGAACCGTTCCATGAGATCTCGACAGATCGCATGACGGCTAGCGCCCGGCCCGGCCGCGCCGCGTTCGTCGTAGGCGACTCGGCACTCGGAAGGCTTGCCAGGCTGCGTTTCGACGAACCTGACATGGATGCGGTCGTGGACGAACACGGCGTTGGTTCCCAGAAATTCGTGCGGGGTGCTGAGCGCTACCGCCGCGAAGTAGCCTCCGCAGTCCTCGGCCATGAGGACCACGGTGTTCGGACGATGGTCGCCGTTGAGGTCGATCCGGAGTTCGTGGCCGATGTAACGCATGACGCTGGCCGAAGCGGCGCCGACACGGTGGTCTGCTCGCTGATCCCATTGGCCAACCGAATCGGCCGGCCGTCGACGGTGGGGGTCGAGTTCCTGGGGTTTCCCCCAGCGCCGCATGCCGATGTGGGGCGGCAGCACGGGTACCGCAGCGAGAGTGGCGGGCCGCTCCAACCCGTAAGCGGCCAAGACAGCGAGCAGCAGCGGGGCTGCGGTGAACGTACCGAATCCAATGCCTTGCCATCGGTCGTCGCGAGCGGCCACCCCCCGCGAGGGGGTGGCCTTGGAGCGAGGGCGGCCCCTTACAGCGGCTGCAGCGCCGGCCGTTCACGCGGGAACGCGTTGCACCAGTGGTTCCGATCCGTGGGCATGGGACCCCAGGCGGCAACGTAAGCCGGGCTGCCGCAAACCATTGTACGGCCCGCGGCGGTGGCGCTCCCTACCACCTGAAGCAGGTACTCCCGATCCGTGCGCGGCAGCTGATAGCAGTCCGCTGGCCTGCCCTGAGTGGTAATGCAGGTGGCCCGGCCGGCGCCATCGACGGATAACAGCGTGTTGCGGTAGAGGTACCACTGCTGCTGCTGCGGCGGCGCTACCGCATTGACGACGGCCTCGGCATTGACGATGCCCGAGCCGATGCGATTGGCCGGGACGACCGCGAAGGGCGTTGCGTTGCCCGTAATCAGGGCTTCGATCTGCGCGGGAGTCCGGGGGTTATTACCCGCGACCGATTGGGCCAGGGCCACCACGCCGGCCACGTGCGGCGCCGCCATCGAGGTCCCGTTATAGGAGGCATAACTTGCGGCCCCGGGTACGGTTAGGCCGTTGTTGAGCGTCGAATAGATGTCGACACCAGGGGCTGCAATATCCACGCCCGCGCCGAAATTGGAGAACCCGGCGGCGCCTCCGGCCTCGCCCGTGGCACCGACGGTGATGACGTTCGCACAGCTTGCGGGTTGAATGCCGGCGACATCCACCGAATCGTTGCCGGCTGCTACGACAACCGTAGTGCCGCGTCCGACCGCGCCGTCGATCGCGTCCTGGTAGACGCGAGAGCAAGCGCCGAAGCCGCGCAAGCTCATGTTGATCACTTCGGCCGGATTCTGATTGGCCGGCACGCCGGGAACATCGCCGCCCGAAGCCCAGACGATCGCATCGGCGATATCCGCGGTGGTGCCGCCGCAGCGGGCCAGTACGCGAACCGGAACGACCCTGGCATTGAACGCGGTTCCCGCAACGCCGGCCGCATTATTGGTCGTGGCCGCGACGGTGCCGGCCACGTGCGTGCCATGCCAGTCGGAGTTGCTGATGCGGCAGAGGTTCGCGTCGTCGTTCCAATTGCCTTGGTCGGCGGGATCCGCGTCGCGCCCGTTGCCGTCGCGCGCGTCCGCGGCATCGCTGACGAAGTCGTAGCCGGGAAGAACGTTGCCGTTTAGGTCCGGATGATTGGTAATGCCGGTGTCCAGAACCGCGACCACGGCGCCTTGTCCCGTCGCCCGGTCCCATGCGCGTTCGGCGCGTATGCCGTTCGCACCCGAGAATCCCCATTGGCGGCCATAGTCGGTGTCGTTCGGGACCAGCGTGGGATACGCGCGGGCGTTGACCTGCACGTACTCCACATCGGGGTTGGAGGCCAGCTCGCGCATGAGCGTTTCGGCTTGGAGCCGGTCGAGCTTGTTGGACGCTTTCAGCACGTCGGCCCCGATCGCCAGCCGGCGGCTGTGGCTTAGCGCCGGCGAAGCAGCACCGGTCGCGTTCTTGCCCGCCTGGGCGAGCGAGCTTTTGACCTTGCCGACGTCCGTCCGTTCCGGACTGCCGGCTCGATACTTGACGATGAAACTGTCGTAGCGTTCTCCGTTTTCCAGGCCCGAGGTAACTACCTGCCCTGCCAAGGTCGAGCAGGGCGCGCTGAGCAGCGCGACGGCAATGAGGGAGGACAGACGGGTGCGATCGAACTTGCTTAATCCAAGCATTTTCATCTCCTGAGTTGGGTAGTGTGTGCAGCAAGACGACGATGCTCCTGTCTCGGAGCGCAACGGAATTGGCAAAACTCTTAGCGCGCCGGTCAAATTCATCGACCGTTTACGAATGCGATGGATTCGTTCGCGCACGCCGGCGCGAAGATGCCGGTGCGATTGGCGAAATGATTTCATCGCGGCGTTCAATGCAGCAGTCCTGGCCGACGCGAAAGAGTCGCTCTAGGAAGTATTGCGATGGCGCAGCGCCGGCGGCGTTCCGATTGCTCGCATATCCAAGAAAAATCCCGCCATGGATTAAGTTAGACAAAGCGGAACACTCATCTTCATCAAGCGAAAGAAACATGCCGGCCCAATCTTCGCCGCGCCATGCCGCCCATTCATGGCCTTGGGGTTCGCTGGCTCGAGGCGTGACCTTCCCGTCTTCGGCCGCAATAGAAATCTCCACGCTGTCATGCGCGAAACGATGCGTGCTGCACGTTAGGATGGATGCCTGGCGACAGGTTCGGCCATTCGTCAGCATCGCGCGCGACCAGGTTGATCCACTAAGCACGCGCCGCATTGGAAGCTTCGAGACTGTCGATGCAGAAAACGTTCGAACTCGGCCAGCTCGTCATAAGACGAAAATGGCTCGACTTGAGCCAGATAGGTCGGCAACGATGTCCCGAAGTTGGGTAATGAGCAATATCCCGATGGGTGCGCATCGATATGGCTGGCGCGCATTCGCGGCCATAGCTCATCGCCAAGATATGCGCCGAGTACAGCATGGTCGTCGTTCAGCACTTCAGTCAGTCGCGCGACGTAAGCGTGGCGATACATGCGAAGCCGTGCCTTTCGCGATATGCGTCCGTCGACGACATCGTCCGGTTCGCCAGGCAAAGTGAATCATCGCATCTGTGATGTAAATCGCGTCTGCAGCTGTGCGAGTTCGTTCATGCGACGAGCTTGCGGCGTTCAGCGTGACCATGCGCGTATCGCGCAAAATCGAGCTCAGCAAGAAGTTCCGTCAGCGACGGGCAGTGATTTTCGCGCTCGATCCCATCACCCGCAGTAGCCCGCACATTGTCGCAATGCAAAACGTAGTTCGATGATCGTTGATAAAGCGGTACTTCATTAGGGTTCCTTGGCGAAGTGCCGGGCCGCCTATTTAGGGTGTAGCGCTGCTATCCCACGCGACGTAGTTGCGTACCTGGCCGCAAGATATCGCTCTTGGTGTCGACGAATTCGCTCGTCTGGTTTTCGGATCTATCCGGCGCGGCCGCTTTGATTAATTTGTAAAGACTGTGCCGATACGCCCGTACGGTACCGACGAATTTGCAACAGCATTGCTGTCGGGCTCGTCAGTGCAGTGGCAACGCAAGTGAAGACATTGTGCCGGCAAGATCTTGGAGAAGTCGCTTGGCTCTCTTCTGGTTCAGTCAATGCAATGTGACTGCATATCGGCGCGGTTAGGCGATCGTTATCGTGGCTATAACGATGCCTTTGGATGGAATTTTTTCTAAGTTAAATAATGTGAATACTCTTAAATCTAAGACTATTCTTAAATCCGAGGCTATATTCAGTGAATTTAGGTGGAAGTAAGAGTATTCCCCGTTTTTTTCCCGGTGCTTACGTGCCTAAATATTTCCAGGCCACAGGTTGCCTCTGTTTGTATGGGTGCTAGGGCAATTTCGGCGGGGGCATCGGTTCGACGGCGAGTCCGTTCGATGAACTTCCAGTGGCCGCAAGCGGGCAGCGAATGATCGCTGCTTCTTATTGACGTACCGGCCGCGCTTGCTGTGCCCGATCGGCATGGATGGCAACGCGCTACGCAAGGGCTAATAAAGGGAGTCTGCACTGACCAGGACCAAGTGCATCACTCTTCATCTGATGACCCGCTTTTTCCTAGGCGGACGGCAAATCAGAAATTCTCGACTGATCAAAGGCTTACTCTGAATCAAGGCCGGTTTACCAGGAAGGAGGTTTAAGCCTTTGATCCGCTTGGGTGATGCACTTGTACCTTGAGAGTGCAGTCCTATAATGTTGCAGAATTCAAGGAAAAAGGTCGGTTTCGCCGTAGTAGGAGCGGCGCTGCTCAGCTTCGTTCTGGTCGGTGTGTCCAGCGAAGGCGACGGAGCTGTCGCGTCGGATACCCGCAACGGAGCAGTCGATCCTGCCGCCGATACTTGGTTGGCGAAGCTGTTCGGCGCTGGAAAGCCGGTTCGTTCCTCGACACAAGGTGCGAATTACGCACTCATCAACTCCGGCGGCGCACCGTTGCAGGAGCGCGATGTGTATGCGGCGGCCGGACAGAGCGGCGAATATACTCGCGCGGGGTACTCGCATCATTCCGCGGGCACGCGCTCCTCACGTCCCGGTCCTGCGGCCTCGATGAGCGAATCGATGTTCGGCGGCGCCCATGTTCAGGGGCTGCCGCTGGAAGCGGCCATGGTGCCGCCAAGCCGCGATCCGCAAGCTTATCGGGTCAAGATTGGCGAGGAACAAAAAGCGATGGAGGAGTTCGATCGCAAACGTCCGTCCCAGAGAGCGCAGGCGAAGCGCGCAAGCGAGGAGAACGGCAAGCTGCTGGGTGCCGCCGGGAGCGAAGGCGCCAGCCCACAGCAAGGGGCGGCCGGACATACAGGCTGTGCATTCGCCGATGCGGTCGGCGCAGATCTGCTGGAGAAGCTGAAACATGCAGATACGGCCTGCGTGGACTCGCAGTTCAACCTGTCAAGGGACGACGCGCTGCGGACCTTCACCAACGAGAAGATGGTAACCGTCGCCGACGAAATCGCCCGACTCGCCCAGACCTACGATGGCGACAACGACCAAGACATCCTGCAGCTGATCATCTTTGTCAAAGCTGGATACTACAACCAGTTCAAGTATCGGGATCAAGGCCTCGGGGCGTTCAATGCGGCCGTCGTGCAGTCCGTGCGTGCTGGGCTCGATGCGTTCTTTAACAACAATGTGACCTTGGCCCTGGAGAACAATGTCCACGGCGAAATCCTCGCGGAAGCCGTGATCCTGATCGACTCGGCCCGAGAGAACACCCGGTTCGTCCCCAAGATCCGTAGCCTGCTCGGAAACTACGACGCTGGGTACGACAACCTGTACTTCATGGAGCGGGCGATCAATAACTGCTTCCACGTTCTGTTCAATCAAGGTGTCGAGCTGCCCGGCTTTACCAGTCAGGTCGCTTCCACTCTGGCCGATACGCTCTCGGGCTTAATCCGCAGCAATATCGGCAAGCTCGGGGGCGGGAAGGAGTATCTGGTGCTCAACGCTGCGCGCGAGCTATCCCGCCAGATGCGGTATCCGGGTAGCATCAAGACCTACGCAAGCACCAAGGTCGACGAGCTGACGGACCTGACGGCATTCAACAACGCGACCGCGCCGCTGCGTACCATCTTCGGCCAGTACGTCGAAAGCTACGATCGCGATAACTGCCAAAGGTACGGCCTGTGCAACTACAAGGACGATCTGCGTGAGGCCGTTCTGCCGGTGCAACACGCTTGCAGCCCGACCATCAGCATTCGCGCGCAGAGCATTTCGGGCGACGAACTCCGCAAGGCCTGCGATTCCGTCGCCGGCGAGCAGGCCTACTTCCACCGAGCCCTTGCCACCGGCAGCCAAGCGGTCGGGGACGACAACAACGCCTCGCTGGAAATGGTGATCTTCGATAGTTCCTCCGACTACGGGAGATACTCCAACGCGATCTACGGCAACAGTTCCAACAACGGCGGCATCTATCTCGAGGGCAATCCCGCGGTAGTGGGCAATCAGCCCCGCTTCATCGCCTACGAGGCCGAGTGGGTCCGTCCGACCTTCCAGATCTGGAATCTGGAACACGAGTTCGTGCACTACCTGGACGGCCGCTACAACCTGTACGGCGACTTCATGGCGGGCTTCAGCCAAGGCACGGTTTGGTGGACGGAAGGGCTGGCGGAGTACATCTCCTGGTCCTACCTGAATCAGGACAATGCCCGGGCTCGCGAGGAAGCCGCGCGTAAGCCGTGGACACTGAGCCAGTTGTTCCAGACCGAGTACGGCGACCAGTCGCGGGTCTATCAAGGCGGGTACTTGGCCGTACGCTACATGTTCGAGAAGCGCGCAAGCGATGTGAACACGATCCTGTCTTACCTGCGGCCTGGTCGATACGCCGATTACAAGCAACGCATCGCCGCGATCGGTACGAGCTACGATGGGGACTTCAGCAACTGGTTGACCTGTGTTGCCGACGGTACTGCCTGCCAGCCGGTTCCGGAGTGCACTGCGGCAGACACTCGTCAGATGGACAGGAATTGCGCACGCAGCAACATCTCGCAGACACGCGGTAACCACGCTCACTTCTACATCCTGGTTCCTCCCGGAACTCCCAGCATTCGGGTCACCGCGACTGGCGGCAATGGCAACGCCGACCTGTTCGCCAATACCCAGGGACGCTGGGCCTACAAGTCCGATCACAACTACTGGTCGATGAATGCAGGCAACGAAGAATCGATCGTGATGAACAACCCGCCGGGTGGGCAGTACGTCTACATCACCCTCTATGGTGAACAGGACTTCAGCGGTGTGCGTTTGACTGCCACTTATTGATTGCAGTAGCGTGGAATAAGGGGCGGGCTGTCGCCCGCCCCTTTTTTTCGATATTGAGATAAGCGTGCGTCGGCATCGATCAATATGTCCGCGCGCTGTCGTCTTTGGCGGTCGCTGAGCGCTGAGTGCGTCCAGTCTCTCAGCTCTCTTCGAGCGATGCGTCGACACATAGCAAACAGAATGGTCCCGCAGCCGCTGTACGTTCGCGACCATCATTCCGCCCCTTGGACTTCCACGCTTAGTATGTCGCCTCGGAAGCGGGTGGCCAGCGGCTTACGCTTCTGACTTGGCGAGCGCCTTCGACAGGTTTTGGCGCCGCGACGATCCGATTCTCGATGAATTTATTCTTGGGCCTTGGAAGTTCCCTGAAGCTGGTGTACTGGAACCATCCAGCGATGGCCCGAATCGGCTCATGCAGGGGGCATGGTCAAAGGCTGGAAGTGGTGGGGTACTTCGCACGAGTGCAGAGCAGATGCGCGAGGAGACCCGATGCCAGGCCAGGGCTACTGGGCCCCTGCGTGATTGCGATACGCCTGCACGCGCTCCAGACTGCGCTGCATTTCGAGCAGCGCGTAGTCGGCCCGGGCGTGGAACTCGGCGGCGGTGCCCGAATGCCGTTCCAGCGCTTCGAGAGCGGAAGCCGCCGTATCTTCGCCGAGTTGCCGGTATCCCGACTTCAGCTTGTGCGCGAGTTTGCGCAGGGTATCGAAATCGTCGATTTCTCGAGCACGGTGCCAATGCTCGAGATCCGCCAGGGTGCTGTCGGCGAAGACGCCGAGGAGGCGCTGCAATTTCGCCTCGTCGTTGCCGACCAGTTGTGCGAGTGCGGCAAAGTCCGCTGCGGCCGTGCTCGGCCGGGGTGTTTCGTCCGTCGATACGAGTGGCAGGACTTTGGGTAGCATACGTTCGAGTATCCGTTTCAGGTCCGGCATCTGCAGAGGCTTGGCGAGGTAGGCATTCATGCCCAAGGCCAGGCAGCGCTCGCCTTCACCCAGCAGGGCGTTCGCGGTGATCGCAACGATGTTCAACGGCGGACGTCCGCAAGCCGCCTCGGTGCGGCGGATGCGTTCGGTCAGGTCATAGCCGTCCAGGCGCGGCATGTGGCAGTCGGTCAGCAATAGCCGATACCGGTCCGGCTGGGCCTGCAGAAGTTCCCAGGCCTGTTCCCCGTCGGTTGCGACGTCGCAGCCGTAGCCGAGGCGCTGCAGCTGGCGGGTGATCACGTCGCGGTTGGTGGCATTGTCTTCGGCGAGGAGGATCTGCGCCTCGGCATGGCGTCCGACGGGTGGCGTCATGTCCGCGCTGGGCTCGGCCGCGACGGCAGGCACGACCGGGCTGGCCAGGCCCAACGCCACCTGCATGCCGCGCAACAACGCGCCGCTGGTCAGGGGGCTGCCGGCCACTACCGTAATCCCGGGCTCGTCGATGGGCGTCTTTCGTTGGAAATCGGCCCGCACCACGATGAGCGGGAGGCTCGCTGCCGAGGACGGCCGGCGCAGCGGGCGCAACAGGGCGTCGAGGTCTTCGACGTAGCCCTTGTCGAGCAGGATCAGGCGGCGTTGGGCGGTTCCGTCGCCGGTGTTCTCGGCCGGATCGATCCGCTCGAGCAGCGCGTCGAGCGAACCGAAGACCTCGACCCGAACGCCGATATCGGCACACAGCTCTCGCAGCAGCGCGGCGCGCTCGGCGGATTCGCAGAGTGCGAGCGCATGCACCTCCGGCAACGTCTGCTCTTTTTCTTCGGCGAAAAGAATCGATTCCATCGGAATGATGACGCTGAAGCGGCTGCCCGATGCGACCGCGCTGTCGCATTCGATCCTGCCGCCCATCAGCGTCGCCAGGTGCTGCACGATCGTCAGGCCCAGGCCGGTGCCGCCGAAGTGCCGAGTCGTGCTCGCATCGGCTTGCTGGAAGGGCTGGAACAAGCTGTCCAGCGTGCGGCGGTCCATGCCGATACCGGTGTCGATGATGTCGAAGCGGATCAGGTGGCGCCCATCGTTTTCGATGTCGGCGTGCGAGGCGCTCACATACACCCGCACGCCGCCCTTCTCGGTGAACTTCACTGCGTTGCCGATCAGGTTGGTGAGGATCTGGCGGACGCGGACCCGATCGCCGAGCACTCGGCGCGGCACGTCCGCAGCGACGAACACGTCGAGATCGGTGCCTTTCTGGGCGGCCTGGCCACGCAGAGATTCGGCCACCGATTCGGTGAGCCGGCGCAGCGACAGCGGGGTGTAGTCGAGCTTGAGCTTGTCGGCTTCGATCTTCGAGAAGTCGAGGATGTCGTTGATGATGGTCAGCAGTACATAGGCCGAATCCTTGCATACTCCAAGCAACTGTTGCTGCTCCGGGTTCAGCGGAGTTTCGAACAGCAGCTCCACCATGCCGATCACGCCGTTGATGGGCGTACGGATCTCGTGGCTCATCATTGCGAGGAATCGGCCCTTCGCCTCGGTCGCGAGTTGGGCGTCGTGCTTGGACTGCTCCAGCTCGAACAGTTCGCGCTTTCGTTGGGTCGCGTCGCGGTTCACGCCGATCACATACGCGGACTTTCCGGTGCGCCGGTACGGAACGGCATGGCCTTCTATCCAGCGCCATTGATCGTCGTTATCGGCATTGGCCAGACGGAATTCGAAAGCGACCGGGGCGTCGTCGCGCAATGCGCCGGCGATGACCTCGCGGACGTGGTTCAAATCGTCCGGGTGTATGCGCGAAAGCACGCTCTCGGCCGGTTGGGCGCCGGCCGGGACGCCCAGGATCCTCGATGCGTGCACATCCAATTCGGTGTCGTCCGTGGTTACGTCCCAGGCCCAGGTGCCGAAACCGGCGGCATGCAGCGCGACGGACAGGCGGGCATTGCTTTCCTTGAGCTGCTCGCGCAAGGCCCGGTGCCGCCATGCGATGAACGCGCGCCCGATGCCGATCAGCAGCGCGATGGCTGCGATCGAATAGAGCAGGTAGGCCCATCCCGTGCGCCAAAGCGGCGGCGTGATCTCGATCGGCAGCGAGAGTTCGGGGCGGCCCCAGCGTCCATCGCGCTGCAACTGGCGGATCTGCAATCGATACAGGCCCGGAGGCAGTCGGTGAAAGCTGATCCTCAGGTCGCTAGGCATGTCGTGCCAGCCGTCTTCGAGGCCGTCGAGGCGATAGGACAGGCGACGCGCATCGCCCAGCACCGCGATGCGGAAGGCGACGTGGCTGTCGCTGTACTTGGCCTTGATCCGCGACAGACCCTTGCCTTGAAGGTTGATGGTGGCGCGGCCGCCCACCTCGTAACTGCTGAGCACGAGCGGCACCGGGGCGGCCAGGCGGATCGTCTGCGGGTCGATCCGCCACAGGCCCGTCCAGGTGCCCAGGTACAGGCTTCCGTCCAGACTGCGCAGCATCGCCTTGGGATAGATGTCGCTGTCGGGAATGCCGTCCGCGGGCAGGTAGCTCTGAAAGCGATCGGTCTTCGGATCCCAGCGCGCGATGCCGCGATACGTGCCGACCCATAGCCCGCCTTGAGCGTCGTTGGTGACCGCAGAGGCGGTGATGTCGGGTAGCCCTTCGGCAAGGCCGTAACGTTTGAAGGTCGCGTGGCCGTCGCGGTCGGCGGTCAGCCGATTCAGGCCCGCGCGAGTGGCGACCCACAGCCGGCCGTCTTTATCGGTGTAGGTCTGCACCACATCGTTGTCGGACAGCGTGGTGGAATCGTCGGGTTGGTGCTCGTAGCGGCGTATCCGACCCGTTTCGGGTTGGAAGTTGACCAGGCCGTTGACGGTGCCGAGCCAGAGCGACCCGTTCGGCCCGCCCGAAACGTCGTTGACGATGTAGAACCGGTCGCCTCCGACGCTGCGCAGCTCTTGCGCTTCGCGATCGAGCAGCGCGAGGCCGCGCAGATGCGACACCCAGACGCGTTTGCGGTCATCGATAAAGATGCCGCTGATGAACAGGTGTCGGTTCTCCCTGCCCTTGAGAAAATACCGGCTGGTGGATCCATCGGGGCGCCAATGCAGCAATCCTTCGCGAAGGCTGCTGATCCACAAACCGCCTTCCTTGTCGCTGATGATGGCGCGCGACCGTTCGGGCAACGTGGTCGAAGCCGTCAGCGGCCGTTGCTCGCCCGTTTGCCGGTCGACTTCGACGATGCCGCCCGGGCACAGCCCCATGACCAATCTGCGCCGGTCGATCTCGCCCAACGAGCAGATTTTCAGGCCGCCCTTGATGCGGTAATGAGCGGGGGGCGTCTGGATCAGGCGCAGGCGCGCCAGTCCGGCGCCACCCATGGCCACCCACAGGTTGTTGCTCCGATCCAGGGTGATTCCGGTGATCGAGCCCGGGCGCAGGCTGCGCAGATCGTTGGGATCGTGGCGCGCGACCGACAGCGTGCCGCGCTCGGGATCGTACCGATACAGTCCGCTGTCATAGCCGCCGAACCACAGCGCGCCGTCGTTCGCGCGGACCAGACCGGTGGTAAGGGACATCGGTACCGGCATCTGCACGAACTGTGCGGAGCCCGATGCCCACCGGAAGCGCCAGATGCCCCGGTCGACCGCGACCCACAGGCCGTCCGCGTCGGCGGTCATCGCATTGATCGGGCCCTGGAATTGTTTCGGGAGCGCGAGCGACTGCACGATCTTCGAAGGGGCCGCCGTGTCGATCGCGATCGCGCGTTCGGGGTAGACCACGAACACTCGCGATCGGTCGGGACTGAGCGCCATGGCCAGGCCGGGCGGTCCGACGCGCATGGCGTCGCCGCTCCTCTCCACGCGCACCACCCCGTCCGGGTTGAGGTACCAGAATCGGCCTTGCGCGTCGGTCTCCAGCCATTCGATGTCGTTGAGCCGGGCGCCCCGCACGGCGAGCTTGGTCAGCTTGCCGGTGCTCGCATCGAGAATCTGCAGCGTGGTGTTGGGCGCGACGATCCAGACCGCATCGCTGGAGGGCGCCAACAGGTAGTTGAAGCGACTTTCGAGGGTGTCCGGACGGGTGGGGTCGCGATCGAGGTCGAAGAAGGTGTGGCCGTCGAAGCGATGGATGCCGCGATCGCCGCCGAGCCAGATGAAGCCATGCGGATCGCTGCGTATGTCGAACAGCTGGGTGCTCTGAAGACCATGGGTGCGGTCGAAGTACTCGAATTCCGGTTCGCCGGCCGACACCATCTTGACCGGAGGAAGCGGAGCGCCGTCCGACGCCAGGCAGAGGCCGGGCATTGCCGCGGCCATGCACAGCGCGATGATCGGACCGAGCAGGAGCCGTCGCATTCAACCTTCCAAGGCAACGTGGGCGACCCGCTGCACGTCGTCTGTTCGCTAGTTCGAGTGAGCCATCCCGGGCTCGCATGCCGATGCCAGATTGCGGGGTCGTTCGACTCGATGTCAAGGTTAAAAGCGCGGACAGGCCTTGATTTCCAGGTGTTTTCTGGTTGTTCGTCGCGGCTCGGGAAGGTGCCCGCGGCGGCGCTGGATCGACGCGAGGCCACGCTGAAGGTCGGCCGGACCTGGCGGCTGATCGCTCGATCCGGTACGGCACCGGCGATCCAGCCGATGAGGGGCTGGTGGAGGGGGCGGCACAGGTTTCGACGTCGATCGCGATCAAGGCTTCTGCAGGTCCATCGGTAGCGAGACCCCGGGTGATCGTCTGTTCGGGGCGCTTGAGGGGCACGGAACAATCCGATGCGGCCGCATGCGAGCTATCCGGGCGCCTATCGCGAATTCCACGAACGCTCGATGGCTTCGTATGCGCCAGATGGCACGAAAGGCGCCGCTCGTCGTTATGCCCGGCAGCGATGCGGCAAGCACGAAGCGACGTCTGCGAACTGAGGCCGGATCGGTCGCGGCTTTGCGGGAGGCTCCATGAGCGGCCGGCTTGGCCGGCCGCGTCGCGATCGGCGGCCTGGGTGCACTTCCTGAGCGCGGAAGTGCACGTCCGGCCGCAAGCGCCCGTTACCAGATCTTGATGCGCTCGGCCGGTGCCAGGTACAGC
The DNA here is from genome assembly GCF_052078695.1 of Lysobacter sp. CA196. Lineage (NCBI taxonomy): Bacteria > Pseudomonadati > Pseudomonadota > Gammaproteobacteria > Lysobacterales > Lysobacteraceae > Lysobacter > Lysobacter sp. CA196. The sequence goes on from NZ_JBQJIN010000034.1 coordinate 14,334, forward strand.
GTCTCGCCCGGCTGCGCGCCCCAGGCGTCGTACCACGCGTCGATGTTGCGCACGGTTTGCGCGCGCTGCGCTGCCGGTGCGTGGCCGTCGGTGAGGATGCGCTGGCGCAGCGCGGCGTCGCGGATCTTGCCGCGCCAGGTTTGCGCGTAGGCGAGGAAGAAGCGCTGGTCGCCGGTCAGGCCGTCGATCACCGGCGCTTGTTTGTCGCCGAGCGACTTGCGGTAGGCCATGTAGGCGATGGTCAGGCCCGATACGTCGGCGATGTTTTCGCCCGAAGTCTGCTTGCCGTTGACGTGCAGGCCCGGCAGCGGCTCGTAGGCGCTGTACTGGGCGGCGAGCTTCTTGGTCGCTTCCTGGAAATGTTGCGTGTCCGCCGGGGTCCACCAGTTGGCCAGGCGGCCCTGTCCGTCGAACTCCGCGCCGGTGTCGTCGAAGCCGTGGCTGATCTCGTGGCCGATGACCGCGCCGATCGAGCCGTAGTTCGCGGCCGGGTCCGCCTCGGGATCGAAGAACGGCTTGTCGAGGATCGCCGCGGGGAAGTTCATCGCGTTCTGCAGCGGCAACTGCACCGCGTTGACCGTCTGCGGCGTCATCCACCATTCGCCGCTGTCGACCGGCTGGCCGAGCTTGCCGAGTTGGTGCCGGTACTCGTGCAGTTCCGCGCGCAGGCGGTTGCCCAAGGCATCGTCGGGTCGGATCTCCAGCTTGCCGTAGTCGCGCCAACGCTCCGGATAACCGACGCTGACCCGCATCGACTTCGCCTTCTCGCGGGCCTTGGCCTTGGTCTGCGGCGTCATCCAGGCGAGCGAGTCGACCCGTTCGTCGAATGCGGCGAGGATGTTGTTCACCATCTCCTCGACCTTCGTCTTCGACGCCGCCGGGAAGTACTTCTCCGCGTACACCTTGCCCACCGCGTCGCCGAGCGAATGGCTGGTCGCGTCGAGCGCGCGCTTGCCGCGCTCGCGCGCCTGCGGCGTGCCTGCGAGCGTGGTGCCGTGGAAGCCGAAGGCGAGGTCGCTGTAAGCCTTGGGCAGCTCGCCGGGGCCGCGGAGGGCCTCGTTCCAGGCGGCATGGTTCAAGGCGTGGAAAGCGAGGTAGTCCTTCCACACCGGCAACGGTTCGCTGCCCACCAGGGCGGCGATGCCGGCGACGGCGCCCGGTTGCCAGGCGACGATCTTCGGCTGCGCCGCCAGTCCGGCCGCGTCGAAGAACGCATTCCAATCGATGCCGGGGGCGCGTTGCGCGAAGGCGGAGGTTGCCCAGGGATTGTTGGCTTTGTGCACGTTCTGCGAATCGAGCAGCGGCGCATGCGCCTTCGCGATCTTGGTTTCCAATGCGAGGATCGACCTCGCCTTGGTGTCGGCATCGGCGATGCCCGCCTGCTTCAGCAATGCGGCCACATAGGTTTCGTAGGCCTTGCGCGTGTCCACCATTTCCTTGTTGGCGGACAGGTAGTACTCGCGGTCGGGCATGGCCAGGCCGCCCTGCATCAGGGTGGCGATGTAAGCCCGCTCCTGCAGGCCCTGGGCGACGAACACGCCGAACAGATTGGCGGTGTGGAAGTTGGTGGCATTGAGCGGGTCGGTGTCGGCGCGCACGCTGACGCCGAGCACGCGCGACAGGTCGCTGCGCGAGGCGATCGCCGCGACCGCGTCCAACTGCGGCTGCAAAGCTTGCAGGCCGTGCTTCTCGATGCCGGCCTCGTCCAGATAGGCGGCGTGGAAATCGGCGATGCGGCGCGCGTCGCTGGCGGGCGCCGGCTTGCCGGCGGCCAGTTCCGCGATCAATGCGGCGTTGCGTCGCTCGGCGGTTTCCAGCAGCACGGTGAACGCGCCGTAGTTGGAGCGGTCCGCGGGGATCTCGAAGGTCTTGCGCCAACCGCCGTTGGCGAACGCGTCGAAGTCGTCGCCCGGCTTCACTGCCTTGTCCAGGCCGGTCAGGTCGATACCGGACATCGGCGCCGCGGCCGCGGTCGCCGTCCGGGCGGGGGCGGAAGCGGTGTCGGTCGGGGCCGGCTTGCACGCGGTGAGGCCGGCGGCCAGCGCGAGGGTCAATCCGAGGGACAAAACATTCGGTCGGTAGGGCATCGTGGTTTTCCGAGGCGGAAGCTGAGGGAATGTGGCCGATGCCTCCGCCGGAATCCGGCGATCGGCTGACGGTCGACCGGCGATCCGGGATGGACGGCCGGCGGCCTTCGAATAGCGACCCATTGTGCTTTAGCATGTCCTCGGCTTGGAAGTGCACGGGTATCGATAAGCCCTGCTGAGGCTCTCTTCGCGCGTAACTTCGGCGGCGAACCGGTCAGAGGCCTGCCGGAGGCCCCTGGCGGTTTTGACTAGGTTTCGACAGGCAGGGCTTCGTGATCCATATCGTGATTCCGGTTTTCGGATTTATGTGCGCCTTCATGGGGCTGATCTTCCTGGCCGGTTGCTTCGCCAGAGTGGATGCCCCGCGCTTCATCGAGCGCGCCTCGGGAAATCAGCAGAAGATCGACAAGCTGCGATCCCTGCAGACGGCATGGGACAAGCTCGGGAAGATCCGTCAGCTGATCGCTTCGGCTACCGGGTACTGGATCATGGCGGCGGGTCTGCTGCTGCTTTGGCATGACCCGGGACTCGCCAGGTACCGCTGGGTGGTTCCAGCGATGTATGCGATCAACCTGATTGCTCTGCTGCGAGTCAGACGTCATGCCCGGCGGGTACTCGACCAGGCTTCGGCCGGTGCGGTCGAGGTGCTGCAGGTGATCAAACAGCAAATCAGCATCTGCATTTCGTTCAGCGTCATCTACGTAATGCTCGCGACTAAAGCCTGATCGACGTTCAGGCGGATAGTGGCGCGATGATCGGCGGTCTGTTGCCGGTCGCGGAAACTCTCGCAATAGCGGTCGCAGGCGGCGCAATACGATGCCGCCTGCGCAGAGCGGCAGGCGCTGCTTATTTGTTGTCCGATGCCTGGCTTCCGGCTTGCTCCCAGCCGGTCACCCCACAGTTCTTGACGTTTCCTTTCCAATCGCAGGTTTGCTTCTCGATGTCGAAGCTAAGGCCTGCTGGGCATCTGATTGCTTCCATGCGAAAGGTGCCGTCCTCGTTGGCATGGCAGCGGACGACGTCGCGGCAGTCACTGTCCGTGGTGGGCCGAATGTATCGGCCGCTGGGCTTGTTCAGGCAAATATGATTGTCGTCGGTCGCTTCTTCGTCCGTCTGTTCCGATTCAGCGTTCGCCGACAGGCTTAGTACCAGGAGCATGAGCGGAATGATCGCGGCGAGGAGTTTATGAAAGGTGCGCCGATCGGTTTTGCGAGCTGCGAGGATCATGAAGGCCTCCAGAGGATTCGCGGGGTGAAAGAGGGGGTAGGTCCCGGAAGGGACTCCCGATCATCCAATGCCGCAGAACCTCGGTTGTGATTGAGGTCTAGATGTGGCATTCGCTCACATTCGTTCACGCCGGAATGAATGGTGCTTCACTCGGACGCGGGAGAAGTCTCGCGGCCTCTTGAATGCCCAAGGTGATCGGCATCATGTCCAGGCGCTGAGTCCGTTGGCCCGGAGGTGCGAATTCATTTCGAACCAGGTGGCTCGCAGCCAACCCGCATCGGCGAGTTCGGACGGGTGAATCCGATTCAGGTCACGACTCGACTACCACCTGGCGCTCGGCGCCGAGCTCAGGTCTTCGTATAGCCCGAAGACGTCGTTGTCGTCGACGCCCGGATCGCCGATGGCGTACAGCGTTCCGAACACCGCTTCGTAGGTGGCGCTGCGATAGAGCAGGCAGAGGTCGGCGGCCGAAACGCCGGCCGCCAGCGCCCGCTCGATGGCCGGGCCGGCCGCGGCGAAGGTGGCGTCGGGTCGACGCCTGCAGTTGGCGATGATGTTGTCGAGCCGGGAAGGATCTTCCAGCGGATTGATGAGCTCCCGCCAAAGATGCTCGACCAGTTCTTCTCTCGTAGGCATGAGGAACTCCACGCGGCGACCGGCGTCGGGATGATGGATGGAGTGCGGGTCGGAGCGCCCTCCTGCGAGCTGTGGCTAGGCTACCGAGTGGCTGGAACAGCCACTCGGAAGTCGGGGGGCGCGTCCCACTGGGGCGAGCTGCATCCGCGGCGGATAGGCAGCGTCGTCGGCGACACTGCGTTGGTCTTATCCGCGCGGCTGCACAGCCGCAGAGTTTCAGGCCTTAGCTTCGACGTAGCGCCCGAAGTTGTCGAGGATGGCCTGCCAGCCGGCGCGCTGCATTTCGGCCGGGTTCTCCGATTCCGCATCGAACGTCGACTTCACCCGGACGCCGCCGGGGCCGTCGATGAATTCCGACTGGACTTCGCGGCCGTCGTCCATGCGATAGGCGATGGCTTGGTACGGCTCGACACGGGTGTAGGTGCCCTCGAAATCGAAGCCGAAGCTGCCATCCTTGGCCTCCATGCGCGACAGGAACCGGCCGCCTTCGCGCAGGTCGACGGTGCTGCGCGTGGTATGCCAATCGTCCTGGGCGGTATTCCACTGCTTGATGTCTTCGGGGGTATTCCAGGCGCTCCAGACCTTGTCCAGCTTGGCGTTCACGACCGTCTCGATGGTGATTTTCATTGCATTCTCCTGTGGTGCCCGGGGTGGGCTTTCATTACTACGTCGAACGGGGGAGCGTCAAAACGACAGGCTCGCGAAATTTTTTTCGGCCTCGATGAGGCCAGCCCCGCCCCATCGTGCAGGGGCATGTCGGCTTGATGTTCTGAGGCGGCCGGGGGTTTATTGCTATGCGGGCCGCTGATGAATTCGGCGCCACTCGGCCGTTAATAGGTGTCGGCCCCGCGGACGTCGGCGGTCGACTCGCGCGAGCCGGCGCCAGCGCCGAGAGCGGGCCTGCGTGAGGCCGGGTAGCCGCTCTTGCGGGGGCGCAGGCGATGCAGGCATCGGAACCTCGGGTGTCCCTTGGGTCTCGATACGCTCGCTGGTCGCTCCCGATCCCACGGGAACCCGGTCACTGCCGGGGCGCATTCGAAGCCAGCTCCAGGCCAAGGGCGGCTAAGCCAATGCCCGCCATCCGCGCCACGCAAGCCCGGCATAGAACAGCTCGGCCTGGCTGAAGCCGGCGATGGCGAGCAGCGCTTCATCGCGGGCGGCGCTGACCATCTTCAGCACGTTGACCAATCGCCCGCAGGTCGTCTCGACCTGCTCGCTGTCGGCGCCCGATTGCAGGGCGAAATCCCGATAGCGATCGAGGGCGGTCGCCGCGTCCGCCGCCGCCAGGTCGATGCACAGATCCACCAACACGAACGGCGCCCCGGGCTTGAGGCGCTTGCGGATTTCCCGCAGCGTCTGTTCCTTGGCGCCGTCGTCGGCAACGAAGTGCAGGGTCAGCAGGCAGGTGGCCGCATCGAACGGCCCCGGTGGCGCGTCGAAGATGTAGCCGCGATGCCAGTCCACCCGCTCATCGGCACCCGCTTGCAACATCCGTTCCTTGGCCGCGTTGAGCATCTCTTCGGCGGGGTCCACGCCCACGAATCTCCACTGCGGGCATCGCGACGCGAAGGCCTCCAGCTCCAGGCCGCCGTCGGCGCCGAGCACGAGGACGTTTCCAATGGCGCCGATAGCCCAGCCGAGCCGAGCCGTTGCAGAGGCGGGGAGTGGCGGCGGCCGAACCCGCGGTGCGCTGGCTGGAAGGTCGGATGCTGGGGTCTTGCGATGTTTTGGCCGTGGGCTTTTCGAGCGGTTTTCCGGCGATCGAGCGGGCGCGAAGCCTTATCCTGATCCGGACCGCTACCCGACGCGGCCCGACGCGGCTCGACGCGGCTCGACGCGGCTCGATTCGGGCGCCGGTCGGCACGCCCATCTTCGAGGATGATCCGTATGCAAGTCCCGTACTTGATTGCAGCAACTATCGCGGCGGCAACCGGCCTGGCGCATTCGGTGTTGGGCGAGATCCTCATCTTTCGGCCGCTGCGCGTCGGCAGTGTGGTGCCGGCACTGGCTGCGCCACCGCTGCGCGTGCGCAACATCCGAATCCTCTGGGCCACGTGGCACCTCGCCACCTTGTTCGGCTGGGCGTTCGCGGGGGTTCTGTTCCAGTTGGCGCTTGGCCGCCCCATGTCCGCAACGCTTGCCATCGGCGCGATCGTGTTCGCCTATCTTGGCGGAGCGGAGCGGTGCTCGTGCTCGTCGGCACGAAGGGGCGTCATCCCGGCTGGGTCGCGCTGGCGGCGGTGGCGGCATTGACGGCGGCCAGTGCCGCCTGACGACTCACCACGGGTGCCTCCTGCAATACCTTCGATGGATCGCGGCCAGTGAACCGACTCGACTCAGATGCTGAAGCATCCACGTCATGCATGGGCTTCCTTGGCCGTGCCATGCCGCTTACTTCATCTTGACGACGACCTTGCCTCGCGCGCGGCCCGTCGCCAGGTAGGCCATCGCTTCGTTGGTCGACGCGAACGGGAAGACTCGATCCACGACGGGCCGGATGACGCGGGATTCCATGAGCGAGGCGATCTTGCCCAACTGATCGCCATTGGAGCGCATGAAGACGAACGAATAAGCGACGCCGTGCCGTTTGGCTTTCGTGCGGATGCCGAGGCTCAGCAGGCGCATGACTTGCTGCAAGGGCCAGCTCAGCCCACCGTCTTTGGCGAAGGCCGCATCCGGCGGACCGGAAATGGAGATGAGCTTGCCCCCGGGCTTGAGCACCTTGAGGGAGCTTTCGAGGGTGCGCGGGTCCAGGCTGTTCAAGACCACGTCGTAACCGGTCAGAACCTGGGCGAAATCCTCTTTCTTGTAGTCGACGACGACGTCCGCGCCGAGGCTTGCGACCAGCTCGACGTTATCGGTGCTGGTCGTCGTCGCGACCGTTGCGCCGAGGTGCTTCGCCAACTGGATGGCGAAGGTGCCGACGCCGCCGGAGCCGGCATGGATCAGCACCTTCTGCCCCGGCTTCAGCCCGGCACGTTCGACCAACACCTGCCAGGCGGTCAGGCCCGCCAGCGGGATCGAGGCGGCTTCTTCCATGCTGAGATGTCCGGGTTTCAGCGCCACGTCGGCCTCATCCATGGCGATGAGTTCGGCGAACGCGCCGATCCGGTCCTGGTGCGGCCGCGCATACACCTCATCGCCGGGCTTGAATCTTCGGACCTTGGGCCCGACACGTACCACCACCCCGGCCACGTCGTTGCCCGCGATCAGCGGCAAACGATAAGGCAGGATGAGTTTGAACTCGCCGTCCCGGATCTTGGCGTCCAGTTGGTTCAAACCGGCGGCGTGGATGGCGACCAGGACATCCCGGTCGCGCACTTCCGGATCCGGCATATCGCCGAAGCGCAATGCGCTGCCGGCCTTGTAGCGATCAACGATGAATGCCTTCATGACGGCGGCTCTCGGTATGGCGGGCGGGTTTGGGACGCGCTATCGATAGGAGCGGTGTCGGCCGCTGCGGCTATGCGCCGATATAGGCGCGCGGCTGGGCCACCAGCCCGGCATGCACGTGCTGAGTGGTCGGGTCGGCCAGCAGTTCGGGTTGCCCGGCTTCGAGGGCGGCGATGACCTGCCGTACGACATCGTCGGGGGCGATCTTCTGTCCCGGGATGCCGCGGCCCATGTCGGTGTCGATGACCGCCGAATGCACCGCCAACAGCTCCGTATCCTGCGCCTTCAATTCCTGCCGCAGGGCATTGCCCAGGGCCCAGCCGGCGGCCTTGGAGGCGCTGTAGGCGCCGGTTCCCGGCATCGTGAGCCAGCTCAGCACCGACAGCACGTTGACGACCGCGCCGCCGCCATTGCCGGCCAGCACCGGCGCGAACGCCTGCACCAATCGCAGCGGGCCGACCGCATTGGTCTCGAACTGACGATGCAGCGCGTCGATCGCGTTCGGATCGAGCAACGAACCGAACTCGGCGATGCCGGCGTTGTTGACGAGCAGCGTGACATCGCGCAACTCATGCGCCAGTGCCGCGATGTGTTCCGGTTGGGTGACGTCCAACCGCACCGGCATCACGCCGGGCAGGGTGATGCGGGCGGGGTCGCGTGCCGCGGCATAGACCTTGGCCGCACCGGCCGCGAGCAGGCCTCGCGCGAATGCCGCGCCTAGCCCGCGATTGGCGCCGGTGACCAGCGCGATGGAACCTTCGATCTTCATGGGGAGAGCCTTGGTGAGAAGTCACTGGGTTGCACGGAGCCGGCGCCGATGGCGGCGGTCGGCTTGGGAATGCCCTTGAATATGATGATCGTCATATTGACGGGCGAGTTAAAACGCCCTGCCGCGAGGAGGGAGTCAGGACTCAGTAGGGAGAAGCTGCTTCAGGGCCGCCTCGCGCAGCCCGTCGGAAAGCTTGGGGTCGTCGACGGCGCGCGCCAGCACCAGGGCGCCGACCATCGTCGCAACGGCGAACAGAGCGCGTTCGTGCGCGGCCGGCTGGCCCCAGTCGGGCGAATGGCGGGCGACGAGATCCACCATCTCCTTGATGCGGCGCGTGGCCGCGCGCCTGACCTCGGGCGCCTGGCGCGGCATCTCCGAGCCGAGCGCGGCCGTAGCGCAGCCCGTCTCTATCTGTTCGAGGTGTTCGTTCGAGAGATAGGCCTGCATCATGGCCGCGAGCGCTTGCTGCGAGGGCACGCTGGCGGCGATGCGCTCCATCGTCGCCACGCTTTCGCCGCCGGCACGGTCGGCGGCCTCGGCCAACATCGCCTCGCGCGACGGGAAATGGGCGTAGAAGCCGCCGTGGGTAAGTCCGGCGTCTTTCATGATGTCGGCGACGCCGGTGCCGCCATAACCGCTGCGACGGATGGCGCGCGCGGCAGCGTCGACGATGCGATCGTGCGTCGCTTCTTTGGACCGGGTGGCGGCTCTCTTCATATGACGATCATCATATTTCATCCCTGAGGGCTGGCGCAACAGGGGCGCTCGCAGGCCGCCTGTTCAGATGAAGGGGACGATGCCGCTTTGGGGCCGCCAGCGGAGCGGCGGGCGGTCGGCGAACCCGCCCGCAGCGGCCGGCAGCAGGTCCTCACAAGCGGACAACAGAGTTCGAACCGGACCGATCAGGCTCCGCGATCGACGCGGTTCGTCTGCCTGCTCGCGATGCGAGTGCTTCCGCTGCTCCATCGCGCTGGCGCCTTGCTCAAGGGCAGGCGAAGGCCACGCTGTGAATCGATGTTCGCGACGGGTCGGGTTGGATTTGTAAAAAGCAGGCATCGTCGTCGACGCCATAGTGCAAGATGCCTTCGTCGTCGCCATCGTAGATTTCGCCTTCGCCCCAACGCTTGCGCGCTTGCTCCAGAGGCTGGCCCGGGCACAGGCCCGAAGGCGTGCAATAGTCCGGCGACGTGGATTCCAGCAAGAGCACTTGGCCGGGCTGGGTCATTTCGATGCGCAAGCCACGATAGATCAGGTGGTAATCGTGATCGCCGGGCGCGCCTGTCGTGCTTTGGGGCTTGCCTAGCTTTTTGCGGACCAGGGCCAAAGAGTCGCCCAGCTTCAAGCCGGCCAGGCTCAGCTCGCCGCGGGACGGTGCGCCGGGCGGTGCGGCCCAGGCGGTTCCGGCGGACAGCAACGACATCAGAACGATGACGCGCCAGTTATGAATCTGCATGGTGTCTCCAGATCGCGGGCTCATGATCGCCCTTGCTTCGGCGTTCACTCATCGAAACCGGCTTGGCCGACTCGCCGTCGCCCGCAACTTCGAGCGCGTTGCATCCATCCTCGCCGAAAGCCATTCACTTTGCACACCGGCCAGGGAGCCTGCGCCAGGCCGGTGCGCGGCATCTCTTCGTCCATTGCCGTTACTCGGGCCCGCGCCGGCATCCTGATGATCGTCGAGGTGCTTGCGGCGGGGAGTCTGTCTTGGCGAGGCGTCGTCACGAGGCGTCGTCTTCATGGTCGTATAGCAAGAAACTTGATCGCTCCATCGCAAGGCCGCGGCCTGTTTCAGGAAAGAATCGACGGACTCGCGGTTCCGAATTCGCGATGCCGGACACGGCCCGCCATGGCCCTCGCTGTATCTTGCCCCTGCGGCAGCCTGCCGCGAGCCAGGGAGAGGATGACGATGCGCAACATCAAGTTGATCGTGTTGGGAGCTCTGTTGGCGGTCTCCGCCGGTACCGGCGCGGCTACCGCTTCCGCGGGTTGTTATTGCTCCGTCGTTTACTACGATGCAGCCGGCACCGTCGTAGGCATTCGCCAGCCGGCCGGATGCGGCGATCCGGGCTGGGGCATCATGACGATCCGGTCGAAGGCCTACGCCGGCTGCATCATGTAACGCGCAGCGCTCACGATACGGCGAAACCGCCAGCCCCTCCGAGCGGTTTCGCCTTCTTTGAGTCGAGCGCTCGCCGTCGTGCATCGAGCCGTCGTGAGCGAGCCGCCGAAGTCCACCTTCGACGGAGAAGCCGGCAGTTCGGCGCGGCCAGATCATCGGCTATGCCGGCAATGCCCGTCCTGATGCACCGCACCTGCATTTCGCGCTGTTCCTGTTGGAGCCTGAGAAGCATTGGCGGCATGGCACCGCGCTCAATCCGCATCCGGTCCCGACCGTAAGACCTGTCGGCTCGGTCCAATGACGTCGGCGACGGAAATGAAAAGGCGGGGCCCGTGCAGGGCCCCGCCTCGAATCGCATCGTCCGTCGGCCGCTGCGAATCCCTACATCTCCACGATCGGTCCACCCGGATCCGGCGCCGGTGGGCAACCCCGGTCGGGGCTGCACAGTCCGATCAAACGCCATGCGGCGCCGCGGCACTGATACAGCGAGCCGGGATCGTACGGATGATCGTACGCCACCTGAAATAACTCGCCCTCCCGTTCCACGGTGCAGGCGTAGGTCGGTTCCGCTGCCACGGGCGCGACCGAGCCGATCAGTCCTGCGAAGAGCGCGAGCGCGGCTCCTTTGGCAATCCATCCCTTCATGCGGTGTTCCTCCATTGAAAGCCGCCTCGCTTGATTGCTCTCTGGATTTGGACAGTGGCTGCAAGCACGGCCCATCGCGATGACGCGAGCTCCTCGGAAGCGGCGGCGGCCTCCGGAATTCCTTGCAAACGACGCTAGCACAGGGCGTCTCGCCAGTCGGTGCGCAGGTGTCGGTACGGGTGAGTTCGAGCAGATGCGGTAGTGCTGTCACCTGGGCGGACGCATGAAGCGACGTTGCGTATCGACTGGCCCCTTTGGGCGCGGGAGCGAACATGCGATCCCTTTGCGCTACCCGACCGTGCATGCGTTCGTGCAGGGCGCGGGAGTGGGGCGGCTTGCCGGCATGCAACGACGATGCGGGTGCCGCCGCCCTGCCGTTTCGCGATGCGAGGTTCGCGGTCGCCTGCATCAACAAGCGGTGCTCGCCGAGGCCTTAGTGCATCGGCCGCCGAGACGCTGCGGCAGCGGCACAAAACATACGGTTAGGTACTGACACATCCTGGCTAGAGAGGCCCGCTGCATCACGCGCCATATCGCCAGCATCCATGTGCCAGGAAGGGCAATTAGTGACCCAAAGGGTGGCCGAAAAGGTCACCTCGACCGCGCATTAACGGAATTTAGCGGGATTTACCCTCGTTTGGCCGTGCCGACGATTGGCGCGATTTATGTGACGTAAGTCACATAAGTTAGATTTGTCGTCCGCCGCCCCCTCCGGCCGGACGCGGCCCGGTTCTCTGCCATTACCGACGGCTGGGCGAATGCAGTTTCGCTTTGCGACCTGAGCAAAGGTCTTCAGGCACGAGTCTGAACGGGCAGGAAGCCCCGCTAGATAGCTTTAGGGGGAGGCTATGTCGATCATCCAGTCCCAGTTCCGGCGGCGCCGGTTCGGAATGCGGGTAGCGCTGTGTGCGCTATCCAGCTTTGCAGGCACATCTGTAGCGACGGTGGGCAGCGGAACGCAACCTGCCCGCTCGCCTGACGTCGCCGTCGCCCGTCGCACGCGGCGCGCGTGCCCGTTACCGCCCTGGGCAGTCGGGTTGGCGCTGATACTGGGCGCAGGCCAGGCGCTGGCGGCCACGTATACGGTCACGATGCCGTCCACCGACATCGCCGGCACCTGCACGCCGGTAGTGGCGGGCGCATCTGCCTGCACCTCGCTGCGCGCCGCCATCACCGCAGCGAACCTGACCACGACGGTGGACGACACCATCGCGTTCAGCGCAGGCGGCAGCATCGCCATCGCCTCGGCGCTGCCGCTTATCACCGATACCACCACGATCAACGGCAGCGGCATCACCTTGAACGGCGGTGGCGGGTCGTACTCGGCCATCCAGTTCAGCGGTGCCGGTGCGATCAACAGCCAACTGCAAAGCATCTCGATCGCGAACTTCAGTCAGACGGCGGTCACCATCAGCAACGCACCGAACGTCGTGCTGAACAACAACACGATCGGCATGCCGAGCGACAGCTTCGATGCCGTTCGCTGCTTCGACAGCGACAACTGCAGCATCACCGGCAACACCATCAGCAACGGCTTCTATGGCATCAGCGTGTTCAACAGCACCGCGATCGCCGGCTACAACGCCACGGTCACCGGCAACATCGTCACCGGCACGAACTACGGCGTCGGTGTGGCCAGCGCGAGCAATGTCAGCGTCGGCGGCAATACGATCAGCAACACCAATTTCGCCGGCATCCGTCTGGTGCCTCAGTTCAACCTCAGCAATACCGACAACAACACCATCACCAACAACAGCCTGACCGGAGGCGCCGGCGCAGGCATCGTGCTCCAGGGGTTCGGCGGGATGGTCGGGCTGAGCACCCTCAGCAACAACCTGATCCAGGGCAACACGATCACCGGCAATACCGGGGCAGGCATCAGCTTCCAGAGTTTGCCTGGGGTGCTGGCCATCAATGCCAATACCGTCACCGGCAACACCATCACCGGCAACGGCGGCGACGGTGTCGAGATTTCCGGCGCCAATGCCGCCAACAATGCGATCTACGCCAACCTCAATATTTCCGCCAACACCGGCTTGGGCATCGACCTCAATGCCGATGGCGTGACCCTGAACGATGCGGGCGACGGCGACACCGGTCCCAACGGTCTGCAGAATTTTCCGATGGTGACCAGCATTGCCGGCAATACGGTCGGCTTCACCCTCGACACCGCCGCCAATGCCAGCGGCTATCGCATCGACTTCTACAACAATCCCGCTGGCCTGGACCCGACCGGTTACGGCGAAGGCCAGGTCTGGCTGGGCAGTTGCATCGTCGCCAGCCCCAGCGCCATTACCCCCAGCACCTGCACGATCGCCGGGGTGAGCACCACGACCTTACGCATGACGGCGACCCGATGCCTGACCGGAGCCTGCACCTCCGGCGCGACCTCCGAGTTCAACACCATCATCCCCACGGTGACGCTGAGCAAGGGGCTGAGCGGCAATCGCGTGAGCGACACCGACCAATTCACGGTGCAGATCAAGAACGGTGCGAGCGTACTCACGACCCCGGGCAACGATACCTCCGCGGGCACCGGCAACTCGGTTACCGCCGGTACCGGCACCACCGGGGCCACTGCGGTCGCCACAGGCACCGCCTACACCCTGACCGAAATCGCTGCCGGCACGGCCAACCTGGCCAACTACGCGCAAAGCATCGTCTGCACCAACGCCAACACCGGCTCGACCACGACGCTGCCCAGCGGCACCACCCAGCCATTCACTGTCAATCCGACCAGCGCCGCCGACAGCATCAACTGCACGCTGACCAACGCATCACTGGCGAGGGTAACGGTGACGAAGATCTCCAACGGTGGCATCGGCACGTTCTCGTTCTCGGGCGGCAACGGTGTAGCGAACCACAACATCGTCACCGCCAGTCCGGGCGTGGGCGTGGCCGGTGCGACGCAAACGCTGACCACGGCCGGTATTGCGACGACGATCACCGAGGCGGCGCCGCCGGCCGGGTTCGTATTGAGCGCGATCAGTTGCAACGGTTTGGGCGCCGGCGGCACAGCGACGCCGACCATCAACGGCGCCTCTGGCGGCAATGTCGTGCTCGATGCGGCGGCGACCGCGGCGGGCAGCAACATCGCCTGCACCTTCACCAACACCAAGCTGGCGACCTTGCGCATCCAGAAGAGCCGCGTGGGTACCGTCGGCGGCCCGGTGACCTTCAACTTCGCCGGCGACGGCCCCGGCACCGGTCTGCCCAACGACGACAGCTTCGCCTTCACCCTCAGCACCACCAGCAGCGAAACCCACGATTACGGCACCGTCAACAGCACGCCCTCGCCGGGCACCAGCGCGCTGAACAACCTGGTGCCTGGCCTCTATACGGTCAGCGAGAGCTTTACCGACGGCAACAACAACGACTTCGAACTGACCAACGTCAGTTGCATCAACCAGGGCGGCGGGATCACCGGCAGCACCGTTACACCGACTTACGGAGCCAACGGCGGCAGCGCGGCGATCAATCTGGTGGCCGGCGCCAACTACCTGTGTACCTTCATCAATACCCGCGATCCGCATGTCGTGCTGACCAAGGAAGTGCAGGGCGCCGGCGCGATGTTCGGCTACAGCATCACCGCGACCGGCAACGGCTCGATCACGCCGGCCGCCCCGGCCCTGTCGCCGGCCAGCAACAGCACGGCCTCGGTCGATGTGGATGTTTCGGTACAGAACAACAACTCGCGCGACGTGACGATTACCGAGAACGCGCCGCCGGCCGGGTACGTGCTGGTCAGCGTGTCCTGCACTAAGATCAGGACTGCCGCCAACGGGACGATGACGTCCACCACCTACATCGGCAACATAGCGACCCGCGCGGTCACGATCCTGGATTTCACTCCGGACGACACCGGCTCGTGCAATTTCGTCAACGCCCAGCAGTCGACCGTGACGATCCGCAAGCTGAGCACCGGCGGCACCGGGACGTTCGCGTACACTGGCGGCACCAATGGCCTGCCCGCCAGCTTGAGCCTGAACACCGCCACCGCCAATCCGCAGACCTCGGCGGTGTTTGCGCTGACCACGCCCGGCCAGCCTGCAAGCCTGACCGAAACCGTGCCGGCCGGTTGGACCCTGACCGACGCCACCTGCGTGGATGCCAGCAACAACGGCGTGCCGGTCACGTTGACCGGCGGCACCTTGACCATTCCAGGCGGTTCGACTGGAGGCGGCGAAGCGCTCACCTGCACCTTCAGCAACAGCAAGGCGCCGCGCCTGCGCCTGCAGAAGCAGTTGCCGCTGGGCCGCTTCACGAGCACGGATCAGTTCACTCTGAACATCGGTAGCAGCGTTGTCACTACCACTGGCACGACCAACGCTCCGGCCGAAACCTCGACGGTGGACCCGGCCGCGGTCGGCACCGGTTACACGTTCGCGGAAGCCGCCGTCGCGGGTGCGGACCTGGCGAACTACGCCGTTACCTACGCCTGCAGCAACGCGCTCAGCGGAGGCCAGGCACCGAGCGGTAGCGTCGGCAGTTTCAGCCTGACTCCGGTCGCCGGCGACGACCTGCTGTGCACCTTCGTCAACACCCGCAATCCGATCGCCGACCTGAGCATCAGCAAGACCAATACGCCGGGTTCGGGTCCGAGCGACCTGGCCAACGACAGCCTGAGCCGAGGTGCGAGCACCACATACACGATCGTGGTCACCAACAACGGCCCCGATGGCGTTACCGGGGCGAACCTGCGGGACCTGGCTTCGGGCCGCAGCAACCTGGATTGCACCGCGCCCGCGACGTGCAGCGGCACGGCCTGTCCCTCGGGAACGCTTACGGCGGCGCAACTCGATGCCGGTGTCGTGCTAGGCGCGATGGCGATGGGAAGCACGGTGACGGTTGCGCTGACCTGTGTCGTGCAATGAGAGCGGCCGGCCACCGGCCCCTCTCTACCCGGTGCTCTGGGCCTTCGACACCCGGAATTGCACGATGTCCGCATGCTTCACCCTCCGGCCGATAGCGGAGGTCGGAAGGCCGAACGTGCTGAAGCCGTCATGCATTCGGATCTTCCGGTCGGCGAAGATCGAATCGGCAGTGAAGACAGAAATCGGTCCGATAGTCGGTGTGTGCGCGGTCGTCTACGGGGCCGGGCGCCACCCACTGATGCGGGATCGCCGTGCAGGACGGGCAACGGAATTGGTCGGCTTTGTCGAGCCGTTTGACCGTGTGCACTCCCAAGGCGATCAGGACCAGAACGGAAGCGGATATCGTAGCGACGGCGACGGCGGTCGAGTGCGCAAGGAAGCCGAGGAGACCGAAGGCGATGGCGCCACAGGAAAACAGCGGGGTGGTATCGGAAGGGCCCCTTAGTCGATTGTACTCATCCAGCTTCATGCTTCTAAGGCCCCGGGCCTTCGCGATCGGATGGCTAAACGATAGCAGTGTCGGTGCTTCCCGGTCGGCGGTCGGTGCCGGGCCCTCATACTGTATCGGCCCCGGCGGCGCCGCTTCGCGTTCCTGGCTCAGACCGGTGCCGGGCGACCCGGACTTCAGCGTTCGAATAACCACGGAGGAAAGCCATGCGTCACCTGATTTGTGCGGCAATAGCGGCGCTGCTGGCCGTTGGCAATGCGCAGGCGGAGCCGGTTGCAACCGACATCGTCGTCAGGGCGAAGGCCCGGGACGGAAAGTTCATCGGCTCGTCGATCGGCGGCGCCTGGGTTCGGATCAAGGACGCGGACAACGACAACGTGCTGGCGGAAGGCTTGACCGAAGGCGGCACCGGCGACACCGAGGCCATCATGAGTACGCCCCGAACGCGTTACGGCGCGATAGCGGGGAACGCAGCCGCATTCAAGGCTAGGCTGTTACTCGACAGGCCGGTGTTTGCGACCGTCGAAGTGCTGGCGCCTTACATCAAGAAGCAGGCCAGGACCGTATCGCAGACGCAACTATGGCTCGTTCCCGGAAAGCCCATCGCGGGCGACGGTTTGATCGTCGAGGTACCGGGCATGATCGTCGACATACTGAGTCCGGGTACTCACCTTTACACGCCGCTCAGCCAGGCGCCCTACGAGCTCAAGGCGAACGTGGTCATGATGTGCGGTTGCATCCTCACCGAAGGCGGCACCTGGGACGGCAAGAATATGGAAGTGGCCGCTATCGTCGAGAAGGACGGTCGCCGCTATAAGACGATACCGCTGCAGATGCAGGCAACGATGAATACCTTTCAGGCGCTGTTGAAGCCCGATGCTCCCGGCAACTATCGCATCACGGTGTATGCCTACGACCCGAAGACCGGCAATACGGGCGTCGATCAAACCAGTTTCGTGGTGACGAAGTGAGCGGAGTCGGCCTCGCTCCCGCTGTCGACCGCATCGCGCGGTCCGTTCGGTAGCGACGCATCCGGCGACGCGCGACCTGCCGGCCAGTCCCGGTGTCGCGCGAAGCCCCTCACCTGCCATCCCGGTTTGCAGATGTGGCAAACTCGGCCGGCTTCGGCGCCGGGCGCTCGCAGGCGACGGGTGCACGGCAAGGGACTCGGTTGCGGCTAACGCCGCGGGTTACGGAAGGCAGGGGTGGCTATGGAGCGGCGCGCAAAGGATGGCGGGAGCGGCAAGGTCCTGATGGGGGCCTTGATATTGCTCGCGATCGCAGTGGCGGCCTGGTGGGGGCTGAGTCGCGACCGACCGACGAACGAAGAGCAGCGATCGGTTTCGCAAGTCGCACAGGCCGCACAGGCCGATATGCCGCGGCCGGGTTCCGCGCCGAGCGGGACGCCATTGCCGCGCGGCTCGTTTCTGCAGACCCACCAAGCGCTCGAAATCCGCGCACGCGCAGGCGACGCGGGGGCCGCCTATCGCCTGGGCCAGGTCATCAGCCGGTGCCGTGAGTACCGGCCGATTCCCGGCGGCGATTTTACCGAGATGCTGGCGCAAGCGATCGCCAAGGCCGACAGCAGCACGAGCTTGGGCGGACGCAGAATGAACGATCCGGACCTTCTGGATGCCTTGCTGTACGGCAAAGACAGAATGGACGCGATCTGCGGCGAGGTAGGGGATTTGCCGGCCTCGGTACGCAAGGGCGATGCGCGCGCGTGGTTCGAACTGGCGGCGGAGGGCGGCCATGCGAAAGCCATGGTCGACTATGCCGCTTTCGCGTTCGAGGAGTTTCCCTCCGATGCGGACCTGCTGGACAATGCTGCGGAGGTGATTGCACGGCGTGAGCGCGCCCGAGGCTATCTGCGCCGTGCGTTCGAGGCCGGCGAGCCCCAGTCGCTGCTGGCATTGGCCGCTACCCATGGGCACAAGCCTTATCTGGGTCGCAACATGACCGACGCACTCGCTTACTGGAAGGCGTATCGACGGACGGGCGAGGGCAGCAAGCTGCCGCAAGCGCTCGCGAGGATGATGGACGCACAATTGCTGGAACTCGCGAGCCCCCAGCAAGTGCGCGATTCCGAGCGGCGCTCGCGCGAAATCCTGCAGGCATTTCAGCAAAGGAAGGCACCGTTATGAAACGATGGATCGGATGGGGAGCGGTGACGTTGGCCTTGGGCGGCTTGGCCGTGTGGTTCTATACGGGCCGAACCGCATCGACGCAGAGCGGCGCTGCAGCGCAGGTCGCGACCGCCGAGGCGAAGATTTCGCAGAAGCGCCCAGCGCCGGCCGGGCAAGATGCCGCCGACGCACTTCGGCAACGCCTGTCGCAACTTCCGCAAGAGTCGGCCGCGAATCGCGCCGCCAGCAAGCGATTCCTGGAGCAGCTGTGGAGCAAGCATCCATCCGGTAAGTGGTTGCTCCCGCCGCTCGACGAGGTCTATGGCGAACTACGCGCCGCGGCGGAACGGGGCGACGTCGACGCCGCCTACGTCTTGGGAAACCGATCGGCCCAATGTCGCAAGACGGTCGTAGAAGGCACGCCGGACAAATTGCTGATCCGGTTGGAGCAGGAGCTGGAGCTGCAGGATCCAACGCCTCAGTCGCGGGGCCGCATGGCGAGCGTCCACGAACGAATCGCCGGGAATCTTGCGCAGTACGAAGCCTGTTCGCGGGTCGGCCAGGCCGCTCTGGACGAGTCTTTGCTGTGGCTGGAGCGCGCAGGTCGGGGGGACGCCAAGGACGCCAGGCTCGCCTATGTGGCGACGTGGTCCGAACAGGCGGGCCGCGACCGCGATGGATTGATCGCCGACATCGAGCGCGCGGCGAAGCAGCGGACGTTGGCGCACGAATGGCTGGCCGAAGGCCTGGCTGCCGGCGAGGACCGCGCTTTGGATATCTACATCGATGCGTACTCCGGAAACGGCGGACTATTTCCGCGCGACCGCGTGCAGGAACTGGCGTATGGCTATGCCCGCGATCTGGTGCAGGGCCGACGCGGTTCCGGGTTCGAGGCGCTATGGGCCAATGGCCCGATTCGCTTCGGCGACTTGTCGTCGCAGCAATGGGATGCGATCGAGGCGCAGGGGCGGGCGATTTTCAAGACTCACTACGAATCGCGCCCGATACGGCCGAATAGCGCGCCACCGGCGTCGCCGTCGTCGAAGCTGCAGCAGCAGGCGCAGAACAGCGCCGGGACTGTCGATAGCGGGCGCAGATAGGCTTGGCGGCCGCTGGCTCGCGACCGCCGGCCGTTGCCGGGAACACAGGCCTTCGATCAGCGGCAGAGCCGTCTATGGAAGGCCTACCGCCATTGTCGTGCTTATGGGTGGAGGCAAGGCATGAGCAACCCTTGCCGGAATAATTCCGCTGGAACGACGCCATCTCCCACGCTGGCCGTCCAGTTCGAGGCATGAAGCGGTGCCATGGTGACGCAGCGCACATAACCAAGGCTCGCACGGCACAGTCGTACGAGTACGGCGCAACCGAACAATGCGCCCATTAGCTCGATGCCTGCATTGCTTCCGCGTGTGAGGAGCGCGCGCATCGCTTCGACACGCAGCGCGGTTGCGTCGCCATCGCGACGACTGGCGTCGCGTTCCTCAAACGAGATCACATAAATCGTCATGCACTCGGCTGGGGTGGCCGGGGGGACGATGCGCCTGTCTGCGCTTTTACCTTTAGCGAATGTGCATTCGCTGTTTCGCCGCGCGAACGAAGCGCGCCGTGCGCGCGGCTTACCCTGCCCACATAGGAATCAAATCGATGAAACTGTTGAACAAATCACTGTTGGCCGCGGCATTGCTCGCGTGCGGCGGCGCGGCGACTGCTGCGAAGGCTCCGAGCAAGCCCGTTGCGAAAGTCGCCGAGGCCGAATGGAACGTGCTGGTGTTCATGAACGGCAAGAACAATCTCGAGCCCTTCACGGTCCACAACTGGAACCAGATGGCCAAGGTCGGCAGCTCCGACAAGGTCAATATCCTGGTCGAGTACGGCCGCATCGCCGGCTACGACAGCAGCAACGGCAACTGGACCGGGGTCAAGCGCTTCCGGGTCAAGAAGGGCGACAAGCCGACCGCGGCAGGCGCCTTGATGGACTTGGGCAAATCCAAGTTGAACACCGACATGGGCGATAAGGAAACGCTCGCCAACTTCATCGAATGGGGCACGCAGAAGTACCCGGCCAAGCGCACGATGCTGGTGATCTGGAACCATGGCCAGGGCTTCCGCGCCGCGCCGGGCATGAAGGACACCCACCGTTCGGTGTCGTCGGACGACGAAACCGGCAACATCATCTTCAACTCCGACGTCGCCGCCGCGATCAAGACCGCATTGGGCGACAAGAAGCTCGACATCGTGTCCTTCGACGCCTGCCTGATGGCAATGATCGAACCGGCGTACGAGCTGCGCGACCGCGCCAAGTTCCTGGTCGGCAGCGAAGAACTCGAGCCGGGCGACGGCTGGGACTACGGTTTCCTGGCCAACCTGGCCAAGCAGCCGGCGACGACCGAGGCGCAGGCGTTGGGCAAGTGGGTGGTCGACAGCTACAAGGCTTACTACACCAACAACCCGTCCGGCCACACCACGCTGTCCTCGATCGACCTGAGCAAGACCGGCCTGGTCGCCGATGCGCTGGACGCGGTGACTGAAAGCCTGACCACCACCGCCGAGAAGCAGGCCGCGCGCGATGCGCGCAAGGCGATGAGCCCCTACGAGCAATCGCTCGGCGTCGACATCGGTGCGTGGCTGGCCACCCTCAAGACCAAGGCCATCGATGCCGACAGCAAGGCCGCGGTGCAGGACGCTCAGGATGCGCTGGCGCTGGCGATCAAGGCCAACTACAGCAGCGGCAACAAGATCGGCACCAAGTTCTACGGCGACACCGGCCTGGCGGTGTTCTTCCCGCAGAGTGCGAAGGAGTTCAACTCCGACTACTCCAGAGACGGTTACAAGGTCAGCAACACCGACCGCCCGATCCGTTACGTGCAGGAATCGGCGTGGCCGGGCTTTTTGAAGACGGTGTTCTCGGTGCCGACCGAATGAGCGCGATCGCTTTGCGATAGCGGCCAAGCGACGACGGAAGCGAGCGATCGCTTCCGTCGTCGAGCGAAGGCCGGCAGCCGGGCTCTCCGGGAAGGCCGACGGTTTGCCGTCTTTCCGAAACCGGACCAACGCGGATCAGCCGAAAAGCTTGATCTTGTCGCGATAGCTGCGCGACAGCTTCAGCTCGTGTCCCGAATCGAGCAGGAGAAAATACTCGCCATTGAGATGAGGGCGCATTTCCTTGACGCGTTCCAGGTTGACGATGGTGGAGCGGTGGATACGCGCGAACTTGTGCGGGTCGAGGCGTCGTTCGAGGTGCTGCATCGTGCCGCGCAGGACGTGAGTTTCGTCGTTGGCGTGGATGCACATGTAGTCGCCGGCGGCGTCGATCCAGCGGATCGAGTCGGCGTCGATGCGCAGCAGGCGGTGGCCGTCCTTGATCGTCAGCTTATTGCCGGCGCGCGGGTCCGCATCGCCAAGCAGGCTGTCGAGCTTCGAGCGCTGCGTTCCCGGCAGGGTTGCGATGAATTTGAGCAGGCGCTCGTAGTGATCTTCGGTCTTGCGCGCGGTCAGGCGCGAGCGTGCGCGCTCGACCGACTCGTCCAGGCGCGCGTCGTCGACCGGTTTGAGCAGGTAGTCGAGCGCGCTCGCGGCGAACGCGGCGAGCGCATAGTGATCGTAGGCGGTGACGAATACCGTCAGCGGCACCTGGATCGCCGGCAGCATGCGCAGCAACTCGAAGCCGTCGATCCCAGGCATTTGCACGTCGAGAAACATCAGTTGCGGGCGCAGGGCGGAAATGGCGTGGAAGGCTTCGCGACCGTTGCCCGCTTCGCCGACGATTTCGATATCGTCGTGCCGGCCCAGGCGCAGTTCCAGGCCCCGGCGCGCCAGGGGTTCGTCGTCGACGATGAGGGTGCGGATCGTCTTCATCTCAGGGGTTCCGCGCGAGGCTGAACGGCAGTCGGATATGCACGTCCACGCCGCTCGGCTCGCGATTGCGGATGCTCAGTTGCTGGCGCTCGCCGTACAGCACGCGCAGCCGTTCGCGCGTGTTGGCCAGGCCGACAGGCGCATGCCCCTGCGTCGTTGCGTCGTCCTCGACGAAACCGGGGCCGTCGTCGCGCAGATGCAGGTCGAGCATGTCGCCGTCGAGTCGCGCGATGAGTTCGATGCGTCCGCCTTCTTCGCGCCTGGACACCGCGTACTTGATCGCGTTCTCGATCAACGGTTGCAGGATCAGACTCGGCACCAGCGCATTGCGCGCCGCGGGTTCGATGTCCACGACCATCTGCAGACGCTCGCCGAAGCGCATCTGTTCGATACCCAGGTAGAGATTGAGCGCTTCGACCTCCTGGATCAGCGCGACCGGCTGCTCGGGGTCGGAATCGAGCGAGCGACGCAGGAATGCCGAAAGGCTTGCGACCATGCGGTAGGCCGTGTCGCGCTGGTCGTCGAGTACCAGGGTGGAGATGGCATTGAGGGTGTTGAACAGAAAGTGCGGGTTGAGCTGGTACCGCAGCATCTTGATCTGCGCGGCGTGGGCGGCGTTCTGCGCGCGTAGCGCTGCCTCTTTCTGCTGTTGCAGCTGCAACGCGAACTTGATTCCGAAGTACAGCCCGCTCCACGACAGAAGAATGTAGAGCGTCGAGGTGAAGTACCACAGATAACCGAAGATGCTGCGTATCTGGCAATCGTCGCAATAGCGGAAGGCGATGGTCACGTAAAGCTTCATCTGCACCAGCGTGGCCAGCACGAGCAACGCGACCGCGGCGGCGGTCATCCGCGGCACCGACAAGCCCCACAGGCGCCGATATCCCAGGCGCAGCAGGCTGGTGACGGCGAAGCCGCAGGCGGCCACCGACAGCGAGGCGGACGCATAGTGCAGCGGCTTGCCGTCGCCCATCGCGGTGGTGAAGTGGAGGATGAAATAGCCGAACCAGCCGATGCTCTGCAAGGGCCAGAACAAACGCTTCGAGGCTGCCGGGATCGAATCGGGCAAGGCGATGGAACTCATGGGGGGATTCTTCATGGCAGGCGGCCACTATGAATTACCCGATGTCCAGTGTGAAGGCAGCCGTTGCGGCTCAACGCTTCGTCGCGCCCCAGCAACGTCCTGCCGCACGGCCTGCAGACTTCCGTTGGCCCGTCCTGCCTAATGACTGGATCGTTCCGACTCGGCGGCAGAGACAACCATGTTGACGTTTTCCTGGATTATTGCAGCGGCAACGGCAACGGCAACGGCAACGGCAACGGCAACGGCGTCGGTTCCCGGCCCGGCGAACGTCGACCCGGCGACGGTCGCCGCTGTCGAGGCCACCTGTTTCGACTATGTGGACGGCCAGTTGGAGGCCGACCCGGAGCGCGTTGCCCGCGCATTGCACCCGGACCTGGCCAAACGCGCGGTGATCGGGGACACGCCTTACGAACGGCTCGGCTTGCGGCGCATGTCGAAGGAAGAACTGGTGGCGCTGACCAAGAAAGGAGTCTTGAAGACGCCGAAGGAACAATGGGACCGCAGCTGCCGCGTGCTCGACGTGGTCGGCAACGCGGCGTCGGTCCGCCTGGAAACCCAGTGGTTCGTCGACTATTTCCACATGGGGAAGTTCGACGGTCGGTGGATCATCGTCAATGCCCTGTGGTACAGCAAACCCAAGTGATCCGGGCGCCGTTCGATAGTCCATATCAGTCCATGCGGGGTAGGCGATGAGAAGTACGAAACTGATGGCGCTTTGCGTGCTCGTGTCGGCCTGTACGCCGATGAATCCCGCCGAACCTCCGAATGCCGCGGCCGAGCCGGTGGCATCCGTGCAGCAGTCGGGTACTGCGACCGGCAGCGGGCGCCAACTGGCTTCGCCGCAGGCCGATGTCGCCCGTTTGCTCGGTGCGGACTGGTTGTCGGGCACACGCAACGATTACAACCTCAGCACCGATTCCGGGCAGCGTTTGATGGTGTTCGCGCGTTCGGAGGCGAACTTCAAGGACAGCCGGATCTGGTTCGCGCGGAAGGACGGCGCCGGTTGGGGCGAAGCGGCCGAAGCGCCGTTCACCGATCCGCGCTATCGCGACTCCGATCCCTGGTTGACCCCCGACGGCCGGACGCTCTACTTCGTTTCCAATCGTCCGGTCAGCGGCGAGTCGCCGAATACCAGTCTGGATATCTGGCGCGTCGGCGTGGAGGAAGGGCGTTTCGGCGTGCCCGAGCGCCTTGGGGCGGTCGCCAGCGATGGCGAGGAGCTCGGCCCTGAGCTGCACGATGGCTGGTTGTATTTCAACAGCTCGCGCAAGGGAGGGCCGGCGAAGATGGCGATCTATCGGGCGCGCATGAGCCGAGGCGGCTTCGATGCGCCGCAGCCATTGGGTGCGCCGTTCAACGACGGCGCGATTCAAGGCGACTTCACCCTCGCGCCGGATGGCGGCATGGCGGTGTTCTGGAGCCAGCGCAGCGGCTCGGCGGATCTGGACCTGTTCGCGGCCTGTCGCACGAGCGATGGCTGGTCCGCGGCGGTGCGCCTGCCGTCGCCGATCAACGCACCCGGCATGGACTTCACGCCGTCCTTGACCGCCGACGGCAGGCAGTTGCGCTTCGCCAGCATGCGTACCTCGGCGCATGCGGACGATGCCGCGCATGTGTTGAACGGGCAAGCCAATCTCTATGTGGTGCCGACCGCCGTGGCGGTCCGGGCGGTCGCCGAAGAACTGGGTCGGGAAGGCTGCGGCCCGGCGACCGCGCGCGATGCTTCTGCAGCGGCGCGGCCGGCTGGAGCCGGGAACGACTCATAAGGCGAGCAGGCTGACCCTGTCGCGGAACCTCAACCGCGCCGAGCGGCTTCGATCGCGGCGATGTCGATCTTCGCCATTTCCATCATGGCGTCGAAAGCGCGCTTGGCGGCGGCCGGGTCGGGGTCGGTGATTGCCTCGGTCAAGGCGCGCGGCGTGATCTGCCACGACAGCCCCCACTTGTCCTTGCACCAGCCGCAGGCGCTGGTTTGGCCGCCGTTGTCGACGATCGCGTTCCATAAGCGGTCGGTTTCGGCCTGGTCGTCGGTCGCGACCTGAAACGAAAACGCTTCGTTGTGCTTGAACGTCGGCCCGCCGTTCAAGCCGAGGCAGGGGATGCCCATGACGGTGAATTCGACGGTCAGGACATCGCCCTGCTTGCCGGAGGGATAGTCGCCGGGGGCGTGATGGACGGCTCCCACCGTACTGTCGGGAAACGTCTCGGCATAGAACTTCGCGGCGTCCAGTGCGGCGTCGTCGTACCACAGACAAATCGTGTTCTTGCTGATCATTCCGAATCTCCTGGGGTCAGCGGCGTAGAGCGGCCGCGCGGGAAGTCGAACTGCGTTGGAGTCTT
The DNA here is from genome assembly GCF_052078695.1 of Lysobacter sp. CA196. Taxonomy (NCBI): domain Bacteria; kingdom Pseudomonadati; phylum Pseudomonadota; class Gammaproteobacteria; order Lysobacterales; family Lysobacteraceae; genus Lysobacter; species Lysobacter sp. CA196. Next base: position 39,937 of record NZ_JBQJIN010000034.1, read on the forward strand.
GCAAGCAAACGGCCTGCGCGATCATCGCGCGGCACCGCTTATGGCATCGCATCTGCGTTGCGCCGGGGGCATGGTCGATACGCGCTCCAGGGCTCCCAGGGCAGGGACCGGCCCGCAGGCCGTTCGAGGATCGTACTCCGGTAGGGGCGCATCCGCTGGCAGGGCGCCAATGATCGATCCCGGGATATTCCGGCGCTCTGAAGCGCTCGTTAAGAAAGTATGCAGCCGTCGAGGGAATGCCCGAGGCACTGGCATGAGCGCCTCACTCGCTGTCCTTTGCATTACCCTGTCGCCCTTCAAGGAGGAGTGCGATGAAGCTTTATCACCGGATCAGCCTGCTCATCAGCCTGTTGTCCCTGGGAGCCTGGGTCTACTTCCATCTGGGCTATCGCTCGCCCGGCGCTCACGACGGTCAAGGGCCGGATCCGCTCGGCGTGATGCTGTACCTCGCGGTGTGGCTGGTGGGCGCTTTGCTCCTGCATTCGAGCCTGATCTCGATCTGGCTGGCGTCCAGCAAGCGCAACGCCGAGCGGAACCGCGAGGGCCGCCGTGGCTTGTGGGTCCACGCGGCGGCGTGGGCGGTGTTGGCGGTCTGCGTCTGGCCATGGCTATCGCTGTAGCTCGGGTGCCGTCGACTCGTCTCGATCCTGCTCAGGCCCCCGATCATGCGTGCCAAGACCGCGTTCTTCTCGGCGTTCATCGCAACGCTCGTCGTCGCCTTCCTGGCCAATGCGATGCCGTACTTTCTGACGCGTCATGCGTATCAGCGCGATGGGCAAGAGGCGGCCGGTTTTCCCTTCGTGTTTCGCAAGGTCGGCGGAGACTGCGGAGAACTCGCCTGCGACACCTATGGCTTTCATGCGGCTTACTTCGCCGCCGACTTGGCACTGGCATGGTCTTGCGCCATTCTTGCCGGGTACATCGCGGTCAGATGGTCCAGATGCGGTCGAGACCTGGCCTAGCCGCAGCGAAGTCGACCGCGATTCCGCTCAACTCTGGGCAGGCGCTGGTTTGCGGGCGGCGATGATGTTGAAATCTCGGTCATCGGGCCGGATGCTCAGCGGTCGCGATGGTTTACACGAGCCGGAGCCGGTTTTCGGTTCGCTCAGTCAGGCGTCAGCCGTAGGAGCATCCTATGAAACGCACCTGGACCATCATCGGCGTCGCCGATGTCGCTCGCAGCTTCGGCTGGTATCAGTCCTTGTTCGGTCAAGCCAAGACTGCTCCCGCTCACGATTTCTTCGGGCAAATCCTGGATACGGACGGAACGGTGTTGATCTGCTTCCATCAATGGGGCGCGCACGACCATCCATCCCTGGTCGGCCCCGAGCACGCTGAGCCCGGCAATGGCCTGCTCCTGTTCTTCCGTGTGGACGATTTCGACCAGGCCTTGATCAGGGCGCGCACGCTCGTGGCGAAGCTGGAGGAAGAGCCCGCGCTCAATCCCAGCACCGGAACGTTGGAGTTCGCGCTACGCGACCCCGACGGCTACTACGTCATGGTCAGCGCGCTCGATGCGGCCTGAGCGCTCGCCAGAACCCCGAGGCGAACTGCAACCTGCGATTTCGAAGTCGTCGTGACGGGTTTGAGTGGAGCCCATGTCGCCTCTGCCCATGCCAGGCGATGGGCCCGGAGGCCGAGCGTGAGCCTCAAGCGCGAGACATCGAACCCTAGGTGTTGAAAAGACGTTGAAACGCTAGACGTCCTGATTGGCCACCAGTTCGCTGACGTAGTCTTCCAGCGTCGTCTTGCCGCGCAGCGGGTCGTCGGCGATGTCGAAGCCGCCGTCGATGCTCACGGCGGTCATCCGCGCATAGGATTCGGCGGCGGCGTCGGAGAAACCGAGACTCAGGAAAGCCTGCTTCCACTGATCGCGCGGGGTGACCTTTACTTTCACCCGCTGACCGAGCGCCTTCGCAAAGGCCTCGGCGACATCGTTCGATGAGTACAGGCGCGGGCCTTCGACGTAGCGGACGCCGGTGTCGTCCAGTGGCGACAGCAACCTGGCAGCGGCCATTTCGCCCAGGTCGCGCGGCGCGACCATCGGAATGGCGAGGTCGGCGGGAAACAGGGTGGACAACTCGCCGGTGCTGCGGATGCTGTCGAGTTGTGCGTCCCAGTTGCTCATGTAGTAGGCGGCACGGTTGATCGCCGCAGGGATCGCCCGCTCGCGCAGGCCTTGCTCGAGTTCCCACAAGACATTGAGGTCGCCGATGCGGTCGCCCGCCTGGGCGCCGCCGGTGGATTCCGCCACCACTTTTTCCAGCCCGGACCCATCGAGTGCGTCGAGGATCTTGGCCACCGTGCGCCGTTCGACCAGATCGGTGTCGGTCGCGGTATCCGCGGGCGGGTTGAGCAGAAAGGCGCGGCGTCCGAGACGGAACGCCGAGCGCAACGATGCCACGTCTTCCACGTCCGCTTCGGCAATCGAGACGCCCTTGGCGCGCCATTCGTCGGCGTGCGCGGCGGAGCGGGTCACGATGGCGACCGGTTCTTTTCGCGCAAGCAGGCTCTGCGCAGTCGCCGACCCGACATGGCCGGTGCCGCCCATGATTACGTACACGTGTCGTCTCCCTGATGGCTGCGGAAGAGCTTCGGCCGCAAGGCGCGCGGGCCGGCAGGCCGGGGTTGCCCGCGACGAAGTACGGCCGCGCCGGTGTCGGTTCGCGGCAGGCCGAAGCTCATCCGCAAGACGGCGGCCTCAATGCTTCGATGCGGCCGGGCTTTCGGTGTGCATCACGCAGCGCCATTGGCCGTCGACCTTGACCCAGGTCGAGGTGTCGTAGACGTCCATCTCGGTGGCCTTGCCCTCCGTCTCGACCTTCTGCACCACGCGATAGCTGGCGACCGCCACATCCTCCGTCGGAAGCAGAACGTCCATCGCGGATATCTTGTAGTCGAGCAGCTTGAACCGGTCGTCGTTCGCCATCTTGGTGTAGGCGGCATGGTCGAACTTGTTCGCGCCATGTCCGCTGACCATGAGCGCGGGCTCGGTCAGCATTTCGGTGGCCACTTGCGGCGATCCTTCGAGGATCGACTGCCAGAACGCTTTTTCCAGTCGCTCGATTTCGTTTTTCTGTTTCGACATGCTCACGGTGTGGATCCTTTGTCGGCCCAGGAGTGCACAGGGATAAGTGCTGAGGCGTTATCCGATCGTGAGAAGAATGCAGGCGTCGTCTAACAATTCGTTCAAGTCGGATTGGTTTCGCCGCTGAATGCGGGGGACGAGTGCGATAAAGTTGAAGGTCATCGCGTTTTGGATCGTCCTGGCGCCGCAAGGATCGTTTCGCGCGCCGCTCGTCGCCCGGGTCGATCCCGATCGAGCCGCTGCGCCGCCCATCATGCGACGGGCATGACAGATGAAACTTGCGCGGCCGCCCACGGTTGCCGATGGTGGCCGCGGCGGCGCGGGCTGCCGCTGGGACGGTCTTTGTTTGCTCATGGCTCGCCATAAGGTAGTCGGCCGTGAGATCCAACCCAAACGTTCGAGGTCGATCAATGAAGAGCGTCATCAAAACCGGTGTCTTCGTCTCGGCGGTGGCCGGCCTGTTGCTTGGCTGCGCTACCCGCTCGGCAGTGGCCAAGGGCGACACCGGGTCGCTGAGTTCCCGGCTCGTCGGCACCTGGCAAGTCATGGACGTGGTCGATACCGATCCCGCCGGAAAGATTCAGCATCCTTATGGCGAACACCCGACCGGGTACATCGTCTACGACGCGACCGGCCACCTGCACGTGCAGCTGATGCGAACGCCGGCGACGCCGCCCTTCGCCGAGGGCGATCAGAAGGGCAGCGAGCGGGAAGTCCGGGCCGCTTACGACGGCTATGTCGCCTACTTCGGCACCTACCGGGTCGACGAAGCGCAGAACAAGGTGATCCATGTGGTGCAGGGCAGCTTGATGCCGAGCTATACCGGCACCGACCAACCCCGCCCGTTCAAACTGCGCGGCGATGAGTTGATCATCGAAGGACGCACATCGGAAGGCGGCTTCTATCGGCGGTTCAAGAGAGTGAAGTAAGCCGCAGGTCGATCGGCTCCGCGCCAAGGAGCCGTGCTAAGCCAGGAAACCGCGCTAACGCGATACGGACCCGACCCGATCGGGCCTGCGTTCTTCGGCATGCTCGCCATCCTCGATCGGTGCCGGAACGGGCTCGGATGGGCCGGGCCGGCCTGTGCGCAATGCCGGCAGCCATCTCGACAGACCGTTGCGGAACCCCTTGCGCGTATGCGCGCAGCCTGCAGGCAGTTCCTCCGACAACGGAGAATGCGCCGCTCGACCGGACGGGCGACGGCGCGGGCCCCGTGCTGAACCGTGACTCGTTTCGCGCTTTTTCGGGTGCGTGGACGGCTCATGAGGTAGGGGCACGGCGAGGTGGAGCGCTTTGTTGCCAAAGCCGGAGGCACGCGTCAACTTATGCCCGCTCGTATCTGCGGGCTCGTGCACGAGCGCAGTGCGTTCCCATCCACTCTTATGCAGTCAAGTGCAGTAGGCACCATGAAAAAATATTGTTTTGCAATGCTCCTTGCGGCAGCGGCGCTGCCGCCCGCCACCGCACTCGCCGCCTCGCGCAGTTATACCTATCTGGACGCGGGCTACGCAAAGCAGTCGATCGAATCGGCCGATTCGGATCCGTTGCTGCGTCTGGACGACATCGAGGCGGACGGCGGCTACGTCGGCGGATCGGTGGAGCTGGGCCGCGGAATGTTTCTGACCGGCGGCTTTCACCGGGGCAATGGCGATGTCGACGTGAGCTCCGGACCGCAGCTGCTGACCCGGTTGGACGTGGACGTGCAGCAAGTCGCCGTCGGCCTTGGCTACCATTACGAGATCAACGATCGACTCGATTGGACCGCGGAGCTGGGGTATCTCAATACCCGGTTCGAGTACGAGAACCGCGCTTTGCTGTTCACGGAAAAACAGGACGGCGACGATCTGCGCGCGTCGATCGGTCTGCGCGGCAACGTGAGCGATCGCCTGGAGGCATGGGGCAAGCTCAGGTACACCGACGGCGATACCTATGACGGAGAGGCCAGCGGCGCGGTAGGCGCACTGCTGAAGTTCAACGAGATGTGGGGCCTGGCCGCCGAAGCCGGGGCCGGTGCGGGCAACCGCCAATACACGGTCGGCGTTCGCGCCTCGTTCTGAGTCGGCGCCCGGGTGGCGGGCGGGTATCGAAGCGGGGCTCAGACACGGTCTGCTTTCGAAGGTAGGATCGAGGCCGCTTCCCAGCTGAAGCGGCCTCATCCTCCATCAGCACAGGACCAGCGATGCCCTTCCGAACCAGGCGAGTCATTCTGTTCGGCGACTGCGATCCGGGGGGCGTGGTCTACACGCCCCGAGTGGCCCACTTCGTGGTCGAAGCGGGGCTCGACTTTCTGTCGCATGCGCTAGGCGGGCCCGCGGCGAGGCAGCTGTTCGCCCTGGGCATCCTGCCTCCCGCGCGGGCGCTCTCGATCGAGTTCCTCCACCCCATGGCCTGGGACGATGCGATCGACATCGAGGTCTCGGTGGAGAAAATCGGGGAGCACTCGTTCACCCTCTTGGTCAATGCCAGCAACGCCGAGGGGAAACCCAGCTTCCGCGCCACGATCACCCAGGTCGCCGTTTCGCCCGAGACGAAACGGCCGGTGCCGTTGCCGCCTGAACTGAGAGCCGCGCTCGACGCTACCCGGGCCGGCTGATTCTGCGGGTCGCTGCGAAGACGAGGCCGTCAGGAAGGGGTGTAGGCAACCCAGCCCTTGAATGTAAAACCGGCGTAGAACAGCTCGACATCGTCGAACCCCGCCTCGTGCAGCAAGGCGAGGTCCTGTTCCGGCGACAGCAGCGGAAGCCGGCTGGCGATCGCGGTGATCGCGTTGTTTGCGTCCGCTGCGGGAATGCCCGAGGCCACTGCGAATGCCGCATAGCGATTGAGCCAGCGCGCCTTCTGCTGTTCGCCTTGGGCAAAGCTGTGGTGCGCCACGACGAGTGGGGCGCCGGGTTTCAGGCGACGCCTGAGTTCGATCAAGGCATGCAAACGTTGTTCGGCGGAAAGAAAGTGCAGGGTCAGCAGGCAGGCCGCGCCGTCGAAAGGCCGCTGCGGCGCGCTGTCGATATAGCCCTCGATGAGCTCGACCCGTGCTGCGAGCGGACCCAGGGTGGCGCTCGCCAGTTTCAGCATCTCGGCCGACGGGTCGACACCGACGAAGCGCCACTGCGGCTGCGCTTCGGCAAAGACTTTCAACTCCAGGCCGCCACCGGCGCCGAGGACGAGGACGGCGCCGTCGTGAGGAACGGTTTCGGCCAGCAGCAAGGCGGCCATCTGTTGCAACGCATGAAAGCCCGGCACCTGCCGGACGGGGCCGAGAGCGTAGCGAGCGACCGCTTGAGGATCGGAGAACGACGACAAGGCAAGGGCTCCGGCGCGGACGATGGCGATTCATGCTACTGCAGACGCCCCTTACCGACCCGACCCGACCCGACCCGGCTGCAGGCCGGGCAGACGCCGTCGATGAGGCCGCGTCCCTTCTGGTCACGTCCCAAAGCAGTGATCGTCCGACCTCGAGGCATGGCGAGCCGGATGCCGCACCGCTGCGGCGGACGGAATCGGTGCGACAGGGCTTGTCCGGACCTTCGGGCTTGCCTGTGCAGTGAGGGGAGCCGCCATGGTTCCGGTCTGAAGCGCCGGTCATCGCCCGGCGGCCTGTGCGACGGGTAGACTACGTCGTCCGGTCGCAAGGGAATGCGTGTCATGAGGCGGGAAATCGCAACCGAGGTCGCGCGGCTTGGCGGCGATCCGTTCGATGGCGCTTCGCGGCGTGAAGCGACCCGGCGCTTGGCATGACGACTTCGAAACTCGGCAGCATCGCAGCAGCCATCGCACTGCGTATCCTTCTTGCCAGCGCCCCGCTGGTCGCCCTGTCTGTCTACGCTCAATACGCTTTCGAGCAGGCCCGGGCGCAGGAGCATCATGGCGATACCGGGCTCGGCATCGCGATCCTGCTCGCGTTCGTCTGCGTTGGCTTGATCCTTTCGTTCCTGGTCGACCTCATCGTCCAGATCGCCAGGAAACGGGTCGCGGCGTCGATAACCAGTCTGCTGATTCTGGCGGTGCTCTGCGTCCCGTTCGGCTGGTTCGCCTGCAACTGGTTCGACCTGCGCGGCAGTATGGCCTGCGAGCAGGTCGGCCATGCGTTCGGGGCGTTTCTCGCTCTGTTCGAGAAAGCGGCCTGACGGCTGATTCGAGTCGGACGCTTTCGCGCTGCCAGCGACTTCCCCGCTAAAGCACCGGGCAACGACGCGTCGGCGTCACCGCATCGCCGTTCGCATGGGCCCGGCGGCACACTGGCACGCCCCGTCAGGAGCAACCTGGTCCGACCCGAGCGCCCTTAAAAGCAGACGTCCGCTTTCGTCTTCCTTTCCTTCGTCTTCCGGTCCTTCCGTTCGCTGAAGAATGCCTCGGCTCGGGAGTACGCCGAACGGCCGATCCAGGATTCGCGCCCCCGCTCGCTGGGTCAGTGCGCGTCCAAATGCTTGTCAGGTAAGTTATTGATTGATCGTGACTTAAACGCGTATTGAGCGCGGGCTCCGCGGGCCTTCGCAGCCTGGCTGGCCTGCGCGGTCAGGGCCGCGCGATCAAGCAACGAAGCCCGCGGCCTGCCGTTCCGCATCCATGCCGCAAAACGGATCGCCGGCACACTGGGTATTGCGACTCGTTCTCATTTGATACGATGGCCGCAGTTAGCCGCTGCACCAGCAGTCAGCCAGTACTTCTTCCCAGGCCGACTCCGTGTTTGCGAACCGATGCATCCGTGTGCCCGCGCGTTCCGCGCTCTCTGTTTCCCTTGCCATGATCCTGGCCTCGTCGTTCGCGGCGCAGGCGCAGACGGCAGCGCCCGGTCCGCTGGACGAAGCCCGGACGCTCGATACCGTCCAGGTCAACGCCTACCGCACGACCTCGCATGCTCAGGGCGCGACCAAGACCGATACCTCGATCGCCGAGATCGCGCAGTCGATCTCGGTGATTGCGCGTGAAGAACTCGATGCGCGCGGCGTGCAGAACCTCAACGAGGCGATGCGCTACGTGGCCGGCGTGTCGCTGGAAAGCGGCGGCATCGACAATCGGGTCGACGATTTCCGCATCCGCGGCTACGACGCCGGCAGTTGGAGCAATAACGTCACCGTGGACGGCATGCGCGCGCCGCAAGGCAGCCAGTGGAACCGGACCATGTTCGACAGCTGGAACCTGGAGCGGGTGGAAGTGCTGAAGGGCCCGTCGGCGGTGATGTACGGCCAGGTCGCCCCGGGCGGCATGGTCAACCAGGTCAGCAAGACGCCCACGCCGGGTCAGCAGCAGATCCTGCGCTTGGGCCTGGACGGGCACGGCCAGTACAGCGCCGCCTTCGACCTCGGCGCCGGCAGCGACGACGACGCGCATCTGCTGCGCCTGGTCGGCCTGTACCGCGACGGCGACACCCAGGTCGATCGCACCGAACAGCAGCATGGGTTCCTCGCGCCGAGCTACAGCTGGCAGATCGGCGAAGGCACGCGCCTGACCTTGTTGGGGATATACCAACAGGACAAGGGCGGCTCGACCTATCAGTTCCTGCCCATGGACGGCACCTTGCGGGCCACCCGCTATGGACGGATGAAGAACGCCACCTTCATCGGCGAACCGAACTGGAACACCTACGACCGCACCGTGTGGACCGCGGGCTGGTTGTTCGAGCACGAGTTCAGCGACCGCTGGACGCTGAGCCAGAGCGCGCGCCGCACCCATGTCGATTCGCTGTTCCGCACGGTGGTCACCAGCGGCGCCTTGAATGCCGACGGCCGCACCCAGAACCGGCGCGCGACCTGGGGCGACGGCGTTTCCGACGGCGATACCATCGATACCCGGGTGCAAGGCAAGTTCGAGACCGGCGCGCTGACGCATACGCTGATCTTCGGCGTCGACTGGCAGAAGGCCGACTGGCACGGCCGCCGCGGCGCGATGAGCAACCCGGGGCCGATCGACATCTTCCATCCGGTCTATACCGGCTACGCGCCGGTGACGCGCGGCATCGGTCTGTCGCGCGGCGTCAACGAGCAGACCGGCGCCTATCTGCAGGATCAGGTCGCGCTGGGCAATTGGCGTTTCCTGCTCGGCGGTCGTTACGACTGGACCGACGACGATACCGCGACGGCGACCCGCACCGTCGCCACCGGCGCGACCACGCCGTGGTTGCGCACGCAGCTCAAGAACGAGGCCTTCACCGGTCGCGCCGGCGTGCTGTACGCCGCGCCGAACGGGTGGTCGCCGTACTTGAGCTACGCCGAATCGTTCCAGCCGCCGACCACCGATATCAACCAGAGCCACTCGCGCACGCCGTTCGAACCGATCACCGGGGAGCAGTGGGAAGGCGGAGTGAAATATCAGCCGAGCGGTTTCGACGGTCTGATCACGCTGTCGGCCTACGACCTGCGCCAACAGAACATCCTCACCGACGATCCAGACCCCACTCACGTCACCTGCGGCGCGACCGGCGCCGGGCGCTGCCAGGTGCAAAGCGGCGAAGGGCGCGTGCGCGGCCTCGAACTGGAAGGGCGCATCACTCCGCTCGACGGTTTCAGCGTGATCGGCGCCTTGTCGCGCATGGACTCGGAAATCACCCGCGGCGCGCCCGACGTGCGGGGCAAGCAACTGGTGATGGTGCCCGAGCGCACCGCCACTCTGTGGGCCGACTACACCTTCGGCGGCGGCGCGTTGCAAGGCCTGGGCATCGCCGCGGGCGTGCGCTACAACGGCGAGAGCTACGGCGACAGCGCCAACCAATACCGGATCCCGGACTACACGGTGTTCGACGCCGCGATCCGCTACAGCCTCGACCGCGACACCGGCGTGGCGACTCAGTTCGCGCTCAACATCGGCAACCTGACCGACAAAACCTACGTGTCGACCTGCAGCGGCGTGTCCTCGTGCTTCTACGGCACCGGCCGCACCGTGGTCGCGACCGTTCGCTTCGGTTGGTGAGCGCCATGCAACGCTCTGTGATCGTTGCAGCGCCGCGTTGGCTCAACCGCAGGTGCGATACAGCGGCGGAACCAACGGCATGAATATCGGCTTGCTCGTGCCCGCGCTGGTGCTTGGCATCGTCGGCGGCTGGCTGCTGTACCTCGCCTCGCCGCAGCAGCAATGGCGGGCGCAGGGGCCGTGGCCGTCGCGCCGCCGCGCATGGCCGGGCCTGGTCTGCGCGCTGCTGTCGCTGGCGTTGTTGTGGCCGACGATGGGCGCGGCCGCGGCCGTCGCCCTGTGGCTCACGGTGTTGATACTGATCGCCACGCTGGCGCCGTTCCTCGGCGCGTGGCGTGCGCGCCGCCAGGAAACTCGTCGGTGAGCGCGCCGGCGAGCGGGAACCGCGCACGCTTGGAGAGCCGGCATTGGTTCGGCAAGGCCTCGGCCGGCTTGATCCTGGGCTTCGGTCTGGCCCTGGCGCTATCGGGCCTGTTCGCCTGGTTGGGGCCGGGCGGCATCGACGGCGGTGGCGGAAAGGTTCAATTCAACATGTGGCTGATCGCGCCGATCTGGTGCGGCGTGCTGTCGTTCGTGTTCCTGTTCCGCAGCAGCGTGCGTGCGTGGTCGTGGTTGGGGCTCGCGAACGCGGCGGCGTTCGCGCTGTTGTGGCTGGTTCGCTCGACGATGGCGTGACGGGGGATGGCATGAAGCTGCGCAACGACATCGTCAAGGTCTACAAGGACGTCCACATCTGGGTCGGCATCGTCGCCGGCCTGATGCTGTTCGTCGCCTTCTACGGCGGGGCCATCAGCATGTTCGAGAAGCCGCTGGAGCGCTGGGCCACGCCGCCTTCGTCGCTGGCCGCACCGGTGCCGCTGCAGCGTTCTGCGGAACTGGTGAAGGCGGTGCTGGCCGCGCACCCCGAAGCGGCCCAGAATTACTTCGTGCTGGTGGAGACCGCGCCGGACACGCCCGCACGGGTGCTTTGGCGCATCCGCGGCGAACGTCGCGGCGACTTCACCGAATACGGCGCCAGCTTCGCAGCCGATGGACGCCTGCAGGTCGAACGGATCCGCAAGGCGCCGGTCGCGCAGTTGATCGACACCTTGCACCAGAACGTCGGGCTGCCGTTTGCCGAGGCGGTGTCGCGCCCGATCATGGGCGCGGTGGCGTTGTTGTACGCACTGGCCCTGGTTTCTGGCCTGATCATCCTGCTGCCGACCCTGGTCAAGGACGTGTTCGCCCTGCGCATCGGCAAGAACATCAAGCGCATGTGGCTGGACGTGCACAACGCCCTCGGCCTGGTCAGCCTGCCGTTCCATTTGGTCATGGCGCTGACCTGCGTGGTGTTCGCCTTCCACGACCAGTTCTACGACGTGCAGGACAAGGTCGTGTATCCCGGCGGGATCGACTGGGGCCGCGAAGCGCCGGAGCCGCCCGCGCCCGGGGCGCAGCCGCTGCCGGCGCAGGAACTGTTGCGCCGGGTCAATGCGCAGTTGCCCGAGTTCCGCGTCTACGGCTTCAGTTTCGAACAGACCGCCGAGCGGCTGGAAGGGCATGTCACCGGGCTGGACACGCGTTACGGCACGCGTGCGCGCACTTACTCGTCGACCCACCTCGATGCCTACACCGGCGCGGTGGACACGCACGATCTGCCCGGCCATCTGGGGCCTTGGGATGCGGCGGTCAATACCTTCTTCATGCTGCACTTCGGCAGTTTCGGCGGCGATACGGTGCGCTGGATGTATCTGCTGCTGGGTTTGGCCGGGGCGATGCTGTTCTACACCGGCAATCTGCTGTGGGTGGAGTCGCGCAGGAAGAAAGAGCGCGGCGGCGGGCCGGTCGTGCAGAAGCGAGCTGTGCGTGTGTTGGGTTGCCTGACGGTGGGAGTATCGCTGGGCTGCGTGGCCGGTATCTCGGCCACCCTCGCCGCGACCAAGTGGTTGCCGGCGCGGGTGGACGATCTGGCCGCCTGGCACGAGGGCATCTACTTCGCGGTGTTCGTCGCCGCGGTGGCATGGGCCTTCCTGCGCGGCGCTGCGCGCAGCGCGGTCGAGCTGTCGTGCTTGAGCGCGGGGCTGACCGTGTTGATTCCCGTGTCGAGTCTGGCCGGGGTCTGGGGCATTGGCGGCGCCTGGAACCATCCGGGGCCCGGCCTGACGATCGACCTCGTCGCCCTGGCGGCGGTGCCGGTGCTTCTGCTGATCGCGAGCCGCACCCGGCGACGCATCGAGCATGGGCATGCCGACAGTGTCTGGTCGGCGGCGACAGCGAAACCGGCTTAGGAGCGCGACGGTGGGTCTTTCTATTAGCTTACCGCCGGTCGCGAAGCGCTTTGGCGGGGCGCACATCGGCTGCGTGCGTGCTGCGCTTGGAGCAGCGCGGCGGCTCGCCGCAAGTCTCGCCGTGATGGGCCTGTGCCTGATCGTCGCGCCCGCGGCCTCGCAGCCGCGCGACCCGATGCAGACCGTCGGTGCGACCGTCGCCGATACGGAGTCGCCGCACTACCGCTTCGAACGTTTCATCGTCGCCAGCGAAGACGGGCAGCGTCGTTGGCGGATCGCCCTCGGCATTCCGAAACGACCAGCGCCGCGCGGCGGTTTCTCTTCGCTGTACATGCTGGACGGCAACGCCGCACTGATGGCGTTCGATGCAGACCTGCTCGCGCAGCTGTCGCAGGCCGCGCCGCCGGTGTTGGTGTTCATCGGTTACGACAACGAGTTGCGTATCGACGGCCCCGCACGCACACGCGACTACACGCCTACTGCGACCGCGGATGAGGCCGGTGGCCCGGCGCGTGGCGGCGGTGCACAGGTCTTCGCCGATGTCATCCATCACCGCATCCAGCCGGAGGTCCGCCGGCGCGTGCGCCTGAACCCGACCGCGAGCGCCTTGTGGGGGCACTCCTTCGGCGGTCTGTTCGTGCTCGACATGCTCTACACCCACACCGATGCATTCCGCATCTGGCTGCCGGCCAGCCCGTCGTTGTGGTGGGACCGCGGCGTCATGCTGGGCTCCCCGGAGAAACACTTCTTGCAGCGCGCGAACGCTCCCGCTGCGGACGTGTTGCTCATGCAGGGCACGCGCGAACGCGAACGCAGCGGCCGCAAGGACCCGAAGGCGGCCGCGCATCTGGCGCGCGTCGGCGCGGTTCCCGAGGATGCGGCGCAGCGTCTGTCCGAGCGTTTGCACGCGAAAGACGGCGTGCGCGCCTGTTTTCGCGCCTTCGACGGCCTGGGCCACGGCGCCATGCTGCCTGCCTCGCTGCGGGCGGCTGCGTTGACGATGGCGAACCACGCGGCGGATGTGTGCGCCGCGGCTGCCGCATCGAGAGGCGCGCCGATCGACGGCGCGGCGATAGCTCATCCCCGGCGCCGCCAGGCCCCAAGGGCATGGCACACATCATTCTGAACCGGCTGAACCGGCTGTATAGGTTGAATTGGCTGCCGAGCCGCTCCGGGCCTGCCGTTCTTCGCGGCTTGTCAAGCGGTGGGGTATTTCCAATTACGTGTAAAATGGCGATCTTTTAGCCAGTAGTAATGATGGAAGCACCTCGACGGGCGACGGTACGTGGCCCGACGTTCATCCGCTCGCTCGCTCGCCTGACGGCTGCAGACCTTCCCCAGCCCACGCGATCGTTGTCGGATCAACTGAGTCTATGGATCGATTGGACTCACGCGGTGGCGTTGTCCACTGCACTGGATAGCCAGCCGCCCGCGGCGGTCCTCGACCCACGGACGCTGAGCAGCCTCGACGAGAACGAGTGCGCGCGCGTGCGCAGTGCGCTGGCCGATGCCATCGCCGGCGACCGAGCGTTTTCGGCCAGGCCGAGCGGGCCCGGGTGGTCCGCGGCCGAGCAGGCGTTCGCCGACGAGAGTCTGGATTACCCGTTCTATCGCCAGCGCTATCTGGCGATGCAGCAGGGGATGGAGGCCGGCGTCGGCCGCTTGCGCGAGCGGCTGCGCGCGCGGCTCGCGCTGCGCAGCGATGGACTGGAACGGCTCGCGGCAGTGGATACGGTCATGGAGCGGGCGCTGAGCCGGCGCGAGCGGACGCTGTGGTCCGCCGCACCGGTGTTGCTCGGCCAGCACTTCGAACGTCTGCGCCAAGCGGCGCAGCAGACGGACGAGGCGCAGGTCTCCGAGGCACCGTCGATACCTTCCACGGCCTGGCTGGACGCGTTCCGCAAGCACATGCACGAGGTTCTGCTCGCCGAACTGGATGTTCGCCTACAGCCGGCACAGGGCCTGCTGGCGGCCCTTCGCACTAATTCACTTGGATAACATGTTCAGAAATCTGCTCTATCCCGCGGTCTTTCTCGCAGGTCTGCTCGCCGTCGCCTGGGTCGGCGCGGGCTATGTCGGCTCGAACGCCCTGGCGCTGTCGGTCGCGTTGGTGATCGCGGCCTGTTATCTCGCCGGCGGCTTCGAGCTGTACCGCTACCGGCAAGCCACCGCCACGCTGACGCAGGCTGTCGCCGAATTGTCCGCGCCGCCGGCCAGCCTCAACGACTGGCTTGGGCGCCTGCATCCCTCGCTGCGCAACGCCGCGCGTGCGCGCATCGAAGGCGAGCGCGCGGCCTTGCCGGCGCCGGCGTTGACGCCGTACCTGGTCGGTTTGCTGGTGTTGCTGGGCATGCTGGGCACGCTGCTCGGCATGATGACGACCCTGCGCGGCACCGGCATGGCGTTGGAAGGCGCCACCGACCTGCAAGCCATCCGCGAATCGATCGCCGCGCCGGTCACCGGCCTGGCGTTCGCGTTCGGCACCTCGATCGCGGGCGTCGCCGCCTCGGCGATGCTCGGCCTGCTGTCGGCGCTGTGCCGGCGCGAACGCGGCCAGGCGGTGCAAGGCCTGGACCTCGCCATCGCGACGACACTGCGCAGCCATTCGCAGGTCCATCAGCGCGAGGAGGCCTTCAAGTTGCTGCAGCGCCAGACCGAGGCCATGCCGGCCTTGATCGATCGCCTGCAGGCGATGATGGCGGCGATCGAGCAACACAGCGTGAGCGCGCACGAGCGTCAACTCGCCGGCCAGGACGCGTTCCATGCCAAGACCGAAACGGCCTATGTCCGACTCGCCGCTTCGGTCGAGCAGTCGCTGCAGCAGAGCATCGGCGAGAGCGTGCGCGTCAACGGCGCGGCGCTGCAGCCGATCGTCGACACCGCGATGGCGGCGATCGCGCGCGAGACCGCGGCGATGGCGGCCATCGAGCAGCACAGCCTGAGCGCGCACGAGCGCCAGGTCGCGGCGCAGGACGGGTTCCATGCCCGGGCCGAGGCGGCCTATGCGCGACTGGCGGCGTCGGTCGAACAATCCTTGAAGGACAGCATCGGCGAAAGCCTGCGCGCCACCAGCGCGGCGTTGCAGCCGGTGGTGGAAACCGCGATGGCGGCGATAACGCAGGAGACGCGCGCGCTGCACGAAACCGTCTCGCGCGAAACCGGCGCGTTGCAGCAGAATTTGACGCGCGAGAGCGGCGCCTTGCACGAAACCGTCGCCCAGGCCGTGCACCAGCAGATGCAGGGGCTGTCGGCGGGGTTCGCCACGGTCACCGCCACGGTGACGGACACCTGGAACCAGGGCTTGGCCGAGCAGCGTCGCAGCAACGAAGGGCTGGTCGAGGATCTGGGCAAGGCCCTGGACCGATTCAACCGCAGCTTCGAACAAGGCGCCGCCGGCCTCCTCGACAGCGTCTCGGCGCGTTTCGAGGCCAGCACCGGCCAGGCCGCGGACGCATGGGCCCAGGCCTTGTCGCAGCAAGTCGGCGCCAACGACGAGATGGCGGCGCGCAACCAGCAGGCGCTGGTCGCCGCGGCGGCGACGTTCGAAGGCCATGCCGGCGCCCTGGTCGGTGCGGTGCAGGACTCGCATGCGCAGTTGCAGGAGACGCTGGAGTCGCGCGACCAGCAACGTCTGGCGAGCTGGGCGGAACACCTCGCTTCGATCGGCAACGCGCTCGGCGAGCGTTGGCAGCAGGCCGGCGAGCAGGTCGAGGGCCGGCAGCAGGCGATCTGCGACACCCTCGCGCGCACCGCGCAGGAGATCTCGGCGCAGACCCAGGCACAGACCCGGGACACGATCGCCGAGATCGCTCGCCTCGTCGACGCCGCTTCGGAGGCGCCGAAAGCGGCGGCCGAGGTCATCGCGGAACTGCGCCAGAAGCTGTCCGACAGTATGGTTCGCGACACCGCCATGCTCGACGAGCGCAACCGTCTGTTGGCGACGTTGGAAACGCTGCTCGATGCGGTCAATCACGCATCGACCGAGCAACGCACCGCAGTCGACGCGCTGGTATCGACTTCGGCGGATCTGCTCGACCGGGTCGGTACCCGCTTCACCGACCACATCGAGGCCGAGACCGGCAAGCTCGGCACGGTCGGTGCGCAGATCGCCGCCGGTGCGGTCGAGGTGGCGAGCCTCGGCGAAGCCTTCGGCGCGGCCGTGCAGCAATTCGGCGAATCGAACGACAAGCTCGCCGAACGCCTGCAAGGCATCGAGACCGCGCTCGACAAATCGCTCGCGCGCAGCGATGAGCAACTGGCCTATTACGTCGCCCAGGCCAGGGAAGTCGTCGACCTGAGCATGCTGGCGCAGAAACAGATCATCGACGATCTGCAGCAGTTGGCCGAGCGCCAGGCATCGCTCGGAGCGCAGGCGGCATGAGCGTGGAGATCGACGGCGACGCCGAATCCGGCGCGCCGATCTGGGCCGCGTTCGGCGACCTGATGTCGGTGCTGGTCGGTGTGTTCGTGCTGATCCTGGTCGGGGTCATCGGCGTGCAACTGCAGCTTTCCAACCAGCTCGGCGAAGAAGTGAAGCAACGCCGGCTCGAAGCGCAGCGCCGCAAGACCCTCGAGCAGGCTTTGGCGGTGCCGCTGGCGGCGGGTCGGGTGACCTTGATCGACGGCCGTATCGGCATCAGCGGCAGCGTGTTGTTCGCGCTCAACTCCGAGCACCTGCAGCCGGAAGGCCGCGAACTGCTGAAGACTCTCGCCGGACCGTTGTCCGAGTATCTGCAATCGCGCGACGAGATCCTGATGGTGAGCGGCTTCACCGACGACCGCCAGGTGCGCGACGGCAATCGCCAGTTCGCCGACAACTGGGAGCTGTCGGCGCGGCGCGCGCTGACCGTGACCCGCACCTTGATCGCCGAAGGCGTGCCCGCTTCGTCGGTGTTCGCCGCTGCGTTCGGTTCCGAGCAGCCGGTGAGTTCGAACGCGCAGGAAGAAGGGCGGGCCAAGAACCGGCGCGTGGAAATCGCGCCTATTCCGAAGCCGTCCAAGGCGACGTGACACGCCGTGAGCCGTAATCCTCCATTGCAGGTCCAGGCGATGCTCGACGCCTGGCGCGAGCAGGGCGCCGATCGCATGAGCCCGATGCGCTTTCATCGCATCGACGCCCTGGCGCGCCGCGCCGCCGAGCACGACGGCGAAGTACGCCGTCTGCTCGATGGCCGTCTGGCCGGGCTGGTGGGCGCCTATGCCGGCGATCTGGAAAAGACCGCGGCTCAGGCCGGAAGCGACGGCCGTGCCGCAGCGCACGACGCATCCACCGGCATCGGCACCGGCACCGGCACCGGCTTGGGCGGCCTGGTCGAATATCTCGCCGATCGGGCGACGATCCGAGATACGGACAGCGCGAGCGCCGCGTCGTTTCCGGTGCTCGGCGCGCTCGATGAGTTCCGCCGGCTGTGGTCGAAGATCCGCGTTGACAGTCAGCTGCGACAGTCGCTGGAGCAGTCGTCCGAGCATGCCGGCCCGCTCAACTCCGGCCGGCTGGTGCATCGCTCGCTCAGCCTGATGAGCGAGCTGTCGCCCGGGTATCTGCAGCAGTTCCTGTCCTACGTCGATGCGCTGGCTTGGATCGAATCGATGAACGAGGGCGGTGTGGTAACGCTGGAAGACACGCAACGTGCCGGTTCCAACGGCAAGCGTGCACGCGAGAAGCCGCGCAAGCGTCGCGAGTAAAACGGCGCGCTCCGCCAGAACGGGCGACGCTGCATGCGGTAAGAAATCAGCGTTGACCCCCGGATGCAGTCGCCGAAGCGCGCGTATTCGGACGCAGCCGTTTGCGGATTGCGCGAAAGCCGAGGCGCAACGCCGCCGACAGGCTCGCGAACAGCACGGCGAACAGGCAGGGCAGGATCGCGCCGAAGGTGAAGGTCATGCCGGCGACGAAGCCGAGCATGCACTCGGCGCGATAGATCGGCGCGGCGATCGCCACGACGGGCAGACCGAAGAAGAGCGTCTTGGTGATGTCGGTCGCGCCGAGCTCGTAGCTGCCGGCCATTGCCGCGCCGTATAGCAGCGCCACGATCAACCCGATCCCGATGTTTTTTCTTGCACTCGTACGATTGCGGAGCCGGACGCCGAGCGCCCAGCCGAGCACGGGCAGAATCAACAGCCCGAACCAGTTCGAGATTGCAGGCAGGTCGGCCCGGTTCAACAGATGATGGCTGCGCACGCCGCCGTCGAAGTATTCGAAGCCGAGGTGCAGGCCGGCGAAGGCCAGGGCGGCGAACGCGCCGGCCATCGGCAGGCGATAGGGAGATGTCATCGGCGCGGCCTCATCGATTGAACGCGGATGAATATCCTCCGGCAGCTGTCGCCGGGCCATAGGCAGGAAGTGGGCATGACCATCGGGGGCTGGCGTCTTGGAGTCTGGAGTCAGGTTGGACCTTGCGTCGCGGGGCCGATGCCGCACGGTCGCGGCTTGCGCCGTACGGGGCCGGCCCCCACGGCGTCGCGTGAGGGGCCGCGGTCGCGGCTTGCGCCGCTCCTACAGGGGTTGGGTCTCGGAGGAAGGTCGCTGCTGTTGCTGTTGCTGTTGCTGTTGCTGAGATTTTGATCTGCTTTGCCGCTTTGCCGGTCAAGAGAAGACCCGTAGGGCGGCCCGCAAGGATGCGGGCCGTGCGCAAGCAGGCCATGGATGGCCTGTCTGGAGCATCCCTGCGTCGGCATCGATCGCGCGGGCTTGTGCCCTTGCAAGGAGAGCCCTTTTCTTTGGTTACCTTTCTTTTGGGCTTAGCAAAAGAAAGTAACCCGGCCGCGTCAGCGGACGGAAGCTTTGCTCTTGCTCCTGCTCCTGCTCAAGCAACGCAGCACAGCGAATCCCTCCCCTGTAGGAGCAACGCAAGTCGCGACCACGTTGCGTCGGTCTCGCGGCGCCTCGCTCAAGCAAGATCAAGATCAAACGCCAAAAGCTTCCGCCACTAAAGCGGCGGGTTACTTTCTTTTGTCTAAAGCAACAAAAGAAAGCTAACCAAAGAAAAATGCTTTGTTTTGAGTCACAGGCCCGCACGTTCGGTGCATCCGCGGGGACTTTTCATACGGGACATCCCTGTCCCGATGAAAAACGGCGTGCATCCCTGCACGCCGCCCTCCGGGTCTTCCGTTGCCTTCGCTAGTGCGTGGCGACGCACAGCAACGGCGAAGGCAACGGCAGAAGCAGAGGCGAAGGCAACGGTAAAAGTAAAGGTAAAGGCAAAGGCAAAGGCAAAGGGGCTGTCCTAGATAAGGATTCGATCTAGGATGCGAAATGGCGATAAGTCGTTGTCGGATAAGAAAAAAAGACCAACTTAGGCTGGTCGAGCTGTTCGTGGCCCAAGCGACAGCTCGTACCGC
>NZ_JBQJIN010000035.1:0-58698 GCF_052078695.1 Lysobacter sp. CA196
CCAGGCCATGATGGCGCCGCGCTCTTCGGGACTCAGGTGGGTGTAGTGGTGGCCCATGTGCAGAACCCTTCGGTGGGTGATGCACTTAAGCTTAGAGACCGCCTAACCAAAGAAGTTGCTTTTCTTTGAATCACAGGCCCGCACGAGCGATGCATGCGCAGGGCTCTACATACGGGACATCCCTGTCCCGATGAAAAACGGCCTGCATCCATGCAGGCCGCCCTTCGGGTCTCCTATTACCTTCGCGAGTGCCTTGCGCCGCACAGCAACGTCAACGGCAATGGCAATGGCAACAACATCGGCAACGGCCGAGGCTCAAGCCGAGCGCGGAAGCCTCGCTATGGCGCGATCGAACGTCGCAGCCAACAACACGACCCGCAAGACGTCGGTAAACAACGACGTACGGAACGACAACGGCGTATTGAGGAACACCGCCAGGGGCTGGCCGATGACGTTCTGCCATTCCGGGTCCTTCGGCCCGACCACGTGTTCCATCAACCGCCACGACCACGAATCGATGAACGACAGCAGCTGCCAGCACACGCACAAGGTCAGCAATGCCGGCAGGCCCGCGCGCAGGACCAGGCGCAGGCTGTTGACCACGGGAATGCCCTTGCTGGTCCAACCGGCGCTGGCCTTGTCGGCGAGCATGCGCAGGCTGAAATGCATCGCCTTGAAGCGGGCGCTGACCTTGCCGAGGGTTTCGTCGGCGTCGTCGAGGCGCTGCGCACGGCGCAGGTCGATGCCGTAGATGATCGCGGTGATCGCCAGCCAGATCAGCGGCAGCGCGACCGCGCCAGCGGCGGTGCTCACATAGTCCCAGACCGGCACGATCCCGCGCTTGGCCGGGGCCAGCAGTTTGAACGCCGACATCGGGTCGTCCCACCATTGGGTCACCGCGGCGTACGCCACGCGCTCGTGCCACCAGTCCTTCAGGCCGTTGACGACCTGGGCGATCGCGGCGACACCGACGAACACCCAGTAGGCCTCGCAGCTGGTCGCGACCACGTTCCACAGCGCATGCCCGGTGGCTTCGGCGCGGCGCTTGCTGAACCAGCGCACCGCCCAGGCCACCGCAAGCGCGATCCACAAGCCCTTGAGCTTGAGCACCTCGTTGAGGTTTTCCTTGTCCCAGACGCTGAAGATGTAGGCGGTGCGGAAGTTGCGGCGCAGGTCTTCGAGCAGGCCCCAACCGGCGTAATAAGCGAAGAACGGCAGCATCGCGATGGCCAGCGCGGTGATCCATTGCTTGCGCACCGCCGCGGTGTCCGGCGTGGTCGCGCCGCCGGCCAGCATCGGCAACGACGGCCGCAGCGACTGGAACATCAGGATGGTGCCGGCGAGCTGGGTCACGATCAGCACCGACAGCACCGCGAACGACAACAGCACCGAGCGCTCGCCGAGCTTGACCGCCAACCCCATGAGCAGGTCGTAGCAGACCCGTTGGGCGAAGAACCAGAAGGTCAGCGCCGGCCAGTGGCGCCACAGCAGCCGTGCGCCGAGCGCGGGGATCTCGCGCCAGGCACCGCCCTCAGGGGGCACGTCGATGGCGCCGGAGTCGGCGGAAGACGCGGAAGGCACCGACAGCGTCGGCGTGGACAACGAGGACGTGGACATCGACGGCAGCCGGACGGGAACCCGGCGATGGTACCCGTCCAACGTCACGGTTGGCAGTGACGCGGGTCGGGGGCCAAGACGATTGGACCCGGCGATCCACCGTTGCCGTTGCCGTTGCCGTTGCCGTTGCCGTTGCCGTTGCCGTTGCCGTTGCCGTTGCCGTTGCCGAGATTTTGATCTGCTTCGCTTTGTGGCTTTGCTTTGCCGGTCAAAAGCAGACCCGTAGGGCGGCCCGCATGGATGCGGGCCGTGCGCAAGCAGGCCATGGATGGCCTGTCTGGAGCATCCCTGCGTCGGCTTCGAACGCGCGGGCTCGTGCCCTTGCAAGGAAGGCCTTTTCTTTGGTTAGCTTTGACCGAAGGAACTCCCTGTGGGACTTTTGGGCCAGCAAAAGAAAGTAACCCGGCCGCGTCAGCGGACGGAAGCTCTGCTCTTGCTTGATCGAAACGCCGGAGGCCGACAGGGCGTGGTCGCGGCTTGCGCCGCTCCTACCCCGGCGAAAAGACGCCGCTTCGGCAAATGATGACGGCCTCGTTACCTCTACGCGTCCCGCGGTCGCGACTTGCGTCGCTCCTACCCTGGAGCTGCCGCATCGGCGTGTCGCAATGGTAGGAACGGCGCAAGCCGCGACCACGTCGTGACAATCTTGCGGCGTCTCGCTCAAGCAAGATCAAGATCAAGATCAAACGCCAAAAGCTTCCGCCACTAAAGCGGCGGGTTACTTTCTTTTGTCTAAAGCAACAAAAGAAAGCTAACCAAAGAAGTTGCTTTTCTTTGAATCACAAGCCCGCACGAGCGATGCCGACGCAGGGATTTTTCATACGGGACATCCTTGTCCCGATGAAAAACGGCCCGCATCCCTGCGGGCCGCCCTCCGGATCTTCTATGGCCTTCGCTAGTGCTTAGCTGCGCACAGCAACAGCAACAGCAACAGCAACGAAAGCATCACCATCGATGGCATCGCAGCCAACGTCGGTCGCGGAACATACTCGGTCGCGGCTCACGCCGCTCCTACAGGGGGAACGAGACCGACAGGGACACGCTTGCGCCGCGAACTCAGGCGCTCGCCGCGTCCTTCGCCGCCGGCTTCGCCGCCATCTCCGGACTGATCTTCTCGATGGTATGCCGCAACTCGCGGCCGAGAATGACCTTGGCGTCTTTCGCCCAGGCGTCCAGGCGCTGGTCGAAGGCGAGCTTGCCCTCGCTGTCGGGCCAGACCAGGCGCAGTTCGCGCAGTTTCTGGATGAAACCGCGGAACAGGGTCTTGTCGAAAAACTCGGGCGCGGCCGGCGCGTACAGCAGCGACAGGCGCTGAGCGGCGAGCTGGCACAGGCTTTCGAGTTCGCCGGCCGACATCGTACCGGGGCCGTTCTTCACCAGCACCGAGATGGCGATGTAGTAGCGCTCGAAGGCCTGCTGCAGGGAGTGGCCGATCGCGCGCAGGCGGAACACTTCGTCGGTCTGGCCGGCGTTGCGGGCGAGGATGCCGCCATCGTCGTCGCTGACCCGCTCAAGCAGGCCGGAGCGCACGAACACATCGACCGTGCGCACCAGGCGCTCGGCGAATTCGTCCTCGCTCCACGGCAGGAACAGCTCGGCCTGCAGGAACGGGTACACGCTGCGGCCCAGGCGCAGCACGCCGGCCAGGCTCATGCGGCGGTTGTGCTGGAAGCAGCAGGCGATCCACGAGGCCGCGGTGAACAGGTGCAGGACGTTGTTGCGGAAGTAACTCAGCAGCACCGCCTTGTCGTCGCCGTCGACGCCGAGCACGTCGCCGAGCGGGTGGGCGATGCGTTCGAGCACGTTGATTTCTTCGCCGTGGGCGACGATTTCCTGCGGCGTGTGCGGGGTGACGGTGACGCGGTCGGAATACGGCAGCTCGGCCAGCAAGGTCTTGGACAAGGCGATCTGCGCGAGCAGGTCGGCCTCGCCCATCGCGTGCTTGGGCGTGGACAACAGGGCCAGAGCGAGCAGGTTGATCGGGTTGACGTCGGCGGCGCGGTTGACGTTGACCTGGATCTGTTCGGCGACCGCATCGACCGTCGCCGACAGCCAGCTCGGCTTGTCTTCTTCTTCGAGCGGACGGCCGTCCCACTCGGGCGCGTGCTGGGCGAGCATGTCGTTGAGCCGGATCGGCTCGCCGAAGTTCACCACCACCTGGCCGTAGTTCGAACGCAGCACTTTGGGGATGCCCCACAGCAGCTGCCAGATCGATTCTTTTTCCTTCGGCTTGCCGGACAGCTCGTCGAGGTAGCTGTTGCCTTCCATGAGCTTTTCGTAACCGACGTAGATCGGCTGGAACAGCACCGGGCGGGTCGGCTGGCGCAGGAAGCCGCGCACGGTCATCACGATCATGCCGCCCTTCGGCGGCAGCAGACGGCCGGTGCGCGAGCGCCCGCCTTCGATGAAGTACTCGATCGAATAGCCGCCCGACACCAGCTGCGCGACGTATTCGCTGAGGATCGCCGAATACAGGGCGCTGCCGCGGATGCTGCGGCGGATGAAGAACGCGCCGCCCTTGCGCAGGATGGTGCCGACCACCGGCAGGTTGAGGTTGATGCCGGCGACGATGTGCGGCGGCACGATGCCCTTGGTGTAGAGCAGGTAGCTCAGCAGCAGATAGTCCATGTGGCTGCGATGGCAGGGCACGTAGACGACTTCGTGGCCGGGCGCGTCCTGCTTGAGCTGGTCGAGGTGATGCACCAGCACGCCGCGGTAGATGCGGTTCCACACCGGGGTGAGGATGAAGCTCAGCGAACGCACCACCGGATGCGAGTAGTCGGCGGCGATCTCGTAGGCCATGGCGTGGGCTTTCTTCCACGCTTCGGTACTGTCGCTGCTATCGCGGCGGGCCTGGTCGGCGATCGCGTCCTTGACCGGCTCGGATGCGAGCACGCGGTCGATCAGCATGCGCCGGGTCGACAGGTCGGGGCCGATCACCGCCGCGCGGATGCGGCGGAAGTGGGTGCGCAGCACGCGCGAAAGCTTGCGCACGGTGCGTTCGGACGGCAGGCCTTCGTCGACGATGCCGCGCAGCGACACCGGCGGCGAGAACCGCACCGTGGTGTGGCGGCCGTTGAGGGCGATCGCGAGCAAGCGACGGAAGCGGCCGACCAGGGTCCAGTTTTCCGAGAACAGCACCGAGAACCAGCCGCTGCTGCGGTCCGGCGCGCGGCCGACGAAGATCGACACCGGCACCAGTTGCACGTCGAGCGCGGGGTCGTTGCGGTGCGCATCGAGCAGACGCGCGAGCGAACCGGAATGGGTCTTGGCCGAGGGCGGACCGGACGGCGCCAGGGTGCCGGCATGGCGCCGCGACAGCGCGACGTAGGCGCGCTTGCGGCCGAGTGGGTCGCCCGGCAGGGGTTGCAGCGGGGACGGCAGGCCGCTCTCGCGGCAGGCGCGCTCGAGAATCAGCGCATTCGACAGGCCGTAGTCTTCGAGTACGTAGCAGACCGGGCGACCGTGCCACTCCTCGGCGATGTGTTCGGACGGCGCCTTCGGCTCGATCGTCAGCGATACCCACGGCGCCATGATCTTGCCGAGCAGCCGCGCCCACCACGGGCGGTGCGCCGGCTGGGTACGCTCGCGCGACTCGGTGGCCACCGGCGGCACCGCGATCGGCAGTTCGGGCTGATCGGGTTCGGGCTCGGGTTCGGCGGCCGGGGCGACAGCGACGGGCGCGGAGGCAGGCACGGTTGCGGCTTGGGCTTCGGGCTCGCGGTCGGCGGCGGATTCGGTCACAGGCTCGATTACGGATTCGGACACAGGTGCGGACAAAAGTTCGGCTTCGACGACCGCCTCGGCGGCCGGCTCAATGGCAGGTTCGGCGGCGGACGCCGGCGGCTCGACCGCGTCATCGGCGGTCTCGCCGGATCGGTCGTGCGGCACGGCGTTGAGCTCGGCATCGGCCGGCGCCGGCTCGGCGGCCGGGTCGACCGTAACGGCCGGGTCCGAAGCATCGACCGGCGTGCGTGCGGAGTCGGCCGAAGCGGCATCGGGGAAAGGCAGGGGCGTTTGTTTCGGCATCCCGGTCATTATGCCTATTCGGCTTCGGCGCGCGCCTGACCCATTGGGCCACCTGAAACGGTCCGCGCG
This sequence comes from Lysobacter sp. CA196, assembly GCF_052078695.1. Taxonomy (NCBI): domain Bacteria; kingdom Pseudomonadati; phylum Pseudomonadota; class Gammaproteobacteria; order Lysobacterales; family Lysobacteraceae; genus Lysobacter; species Lysobacter sp. CA196. Next base: position 5,716 of record NZ_JBQJIN010000035.1, read on the forward strand.
AACCGCTCCGCCGGCCTCGCCAACTGCGGCGAAACCCAGGCGGGATGGGGCTCAGCGTGGCGACGCAGGCTTGGCCGGAGCGCTCGCCGCGGGCTGCTTGGCCTTCGACTCGGCCGGCGCCGGGCGGGCCGGCTTCGGCGGCGCCTGCGCTTCGGCCTCGGCATGGCGCAGCACGTCGCTGAGGTACCAGCGGCCGTCGCGGCGCTCGACCAGCACGTAGGCATCGACCGCTTCGCCGGCGAGTTCGTAACGCACCCGCACTCGCGCGCTGTCGCCGGTCTGCTCGGCCAGACGGGTCTGCACGCTGGCGAGGGCGGCATCGAGGTCGAGGCCGTAGCCGTTCACGACCTGCTTGAGCCGTTCGACGAACGGCCCGAGGCGGCGCAGGCTGCGGTCCATTCCGGTGCGGGCGAAGGCGTCCGGCGCCGCCAGTCCGGTCGCGCGTGCGGCCGACACCAGTTGCGGAATCGCCACCCGTGCCCGCGCCGAGTCGCCCAGCGGCGCGCCCTGCGCCCAGGCGCTGAGTGCCGCGATCAACTGGGCGTGGTGGTCGCGCTCGGTGTCGCTGTAGCCGGCTTCGCTGCGCACGTACTGGATCGCGAACAGGCCCATGGTCTTGGCCGCCGAATGCAGCTCGGTGTCGGCGCCGGCGAACTGGCGCCGGTAGGTCGCGACCAGGCTGCGTTCGGCATCCTGCGCGGCGAGCGCGGCAATGAAGCTCGGGAAACGGTCGTCGAGCGGCAGTTCGGTCAGCGGCCAGACCGTACGGCCTTCGCGCCACGCGGTCTCGAGCCGGGCATGCAGCTCCGGCGTCACCGCGTGGCGGGCGTAGGCGGCCAGATCGTTGCGGCGCAGGTCGGCGACCAATTGGGTCACGGCCTGGGCCGGCAGGGTCGGGACCGGATCGGCCGGCGGCGTTGCGCGCTCACAGCCAACCGCCGCCAACAGGACAGCGGTCGACAGCAGCGCGGTGCAGGCGCGTCGGACGATGGACATCGGGTGCGGCTCCCCAGTCGCGGACGGGCATCTTGGCGGCGCACCCCGGCCGACACAAGCCGTCCACCCCAGCACCGCCAAGAAAGCACACTACTTGACGCATTACGTCGACTAACGCTCATTTTCGGCGCGACGATAAAACTGTGATTTACATCACAAAAATAGATCTGAATAGGCCTTAGCCGGTAGCACGTGACCACCATCACCCTATGTCCGTTTATGTCCGACTACTGTGCCCTGAATGGCATGTTTTATGCGTTCTTAACAGGCAGATCCGGCAAAAACGCCGGGCCGTCAGAGCGCGATTAGCGCAGGAGCACCGATTCATGCGTCTTTCCCCGACCCGTCTGCTCGCAGCCTTCCTCGTAGCCGGCATCGCGCCGGCCTACGCCGCCAACGACACCACCCAGTTCGACGTCACCATCACCATCACCAGCAGCTGCGATATCCACACCGTCGCCGCCACCGACGTCAATTTCGGCACGGTCGCTTCGACCGCGACCAACGTCGACCAGCAAGGCCAGCTGACCGTGAACTGCACGCCGGGGACGGCCTATACGATCGCGCTCGACAACGGCCAGAACGGCGCCGACGTCAACAGCCGGGCGATGAGCGACGGCACCAACGAAGTGCCCTATCAGCTGTATCGCGCCGCCGCGCGCGGCGCCGGCGACGTCTGGGGCAGCACCACCGGCGGCGGCGGCAACGTCCTCGCCGGCAGCGGCACCGGCGCGGCGCAGAACCTGCCGGTGTACGGGAGGACCCCCAGCGCCAACTTTCCCGCTGCTACTTACAATGACGTGGTGACCGCCACGGTGACCTACTGACCGGGACCGGACGATGAGCGGCCGCCGGCTCCCGCATGCCGTCCGTGCCGCCCTCGCCACTGCGGCGCTATGCGGTGCGCTGGCTGGGGCACCGGTCGTCGCGGCCGGGCTGCAGGTCACGCCCACCATCCTGACCCTGCAGGTCAAACAGCGCGCCGACGGCCTGTGGCTCAGCAACACCGGCAGCAAGCCGCTGCAGGCGCAGGTGCGGGTGTTCCGCTGGGTCCAGGAAAACGACGAAGAACGCTTCGAAGCCACGCGTGCGCTGGCGATCAGCCCGCCGATGCTGGAACTCGCGCCCGGGGCGCGCCAGTTGGTGCGGGTGATCCGGCTCGGCGCGCCGCCTGCGGTCGAGGAAAGCTATCGGCTGATCGTCGACGAACTGCCGCCCGGCGATCAGGACCGCCCGGCCGGCCTGCAATTCGTACTGCGCTATTCGGTGCCGGTGTTCCTCGCGCCAACGGGGGACGCGGCCCTCGCACCCGAGCTGCGCGCGCAACTGAGCTTCGAAGGCGAACAAGCGCGCCTGAGCGTGCACAACCGCGGCGGCCAGCATGCGCAGCTGGCCGATCTGGTATTCGTCGATGCGCAGGGAGTCCGCCATGCGATCGGGTCGGGCCTGTTCGGTTACGCCCTGGCCGGCCAACGCATGCGTTGGGCGCTGGCGGCGCCGGCCGAGTTGTTACGCGGTCCGGGTACGTTCAAGGCGAGGATCAATGGCGAATCGACCGAGCGGACGCTGGCGCTGGACTCGCCGGCTCGCTGAAGCCATGTCCGCCGGCCTGCTCCTGGCATCGCCTGCGAGCCATGCGGCGGAACTGCCGCCGTTGATCCTGGCCCGCGCCGGCGAGAGCAACGCAGCGACCGCGCCGCTGCAGCTCTATCTCGAAGTCAGCCTCAACCAGACCGCCTACGGCACGCCGCAGCCGTTCGAGCTGCGCGAGGGCCGTTTGTTCGCCAGCGTCGCCACCCTGCGCCAGATCGGCTTCGTTCTCGAAGGGCACGGCGAGGCCGAATCGCTGGCGCCCGACAGCCTGCCCGGCGTCGCCGTGCGCTACGACGCCGCGCTGCAACGCGTGGCCATCGATGCGCCGCTGTCGCTGCTGTCGTTGGCGACCACGCGCCTCAACGCGCCGGGCACCGACATCCCCACCGCAAGCGCGTCGCCGGGCCTGTTGTTCAACTACGACCTCTACAGCAGCCGCGACGACCACGGCGACAGCACCAGCGCCCTCGCCGAACTGCGCGTGTTCGGCGTGGGCCGCGGCGTCTTCAGCCAGACCGCGGTCACCCGCAGCCATCGCAGCGAGGACGAGGCGCGGCGGACCGATTCGGTACGCCTGGACAGCAGCTGGCGCTGGTCCTCGCCGGCCTCGATGCTCAGCGTCAGCGTCGGCGACGTGATCAGCGGCCAGCTCGACTGGACCCGGCCGCTGCGCCTGGGCGGCGTGCGCATCGGCCGCGACTTCGGCCTGCAACCGTACCGCATCACCACCCCGCTGCCGACGTTTCTCGGCGAAGTCGCGGTGCCCTCGGCGGTCGACCTGTACGTCAACGGCATCCGCCAATACAGCGGCGAACTGCCGCCGGGGCCGTTCCAGCTCGCGACCATTCCGGGCATCACCGGCGCCGGTAACGCGCAGCTGGTCGTCACCGATGCGTTCGGCCGCACCCGCCAACTCGACTTCCCGTTCTATGCCGCGCAACAACTGCTCGCCAAGGGCTTGTCGGATTGGTCGCTGAGCCTGGGCCTGGTGCGCGAGGACTATGCGTTGCGTTCGTTCGCCTATGGCAGCGAACCGCTGGCCAGCGCCGACCTGCGTTACGGCGTCAGCGATGCGTTCACCGTCGAGGCGCATGCCGAAGGCGGCGACAGCGTGGTCAACGGCGGACTCGGCGCGATCTGGTTGCTCGGCGGCGCCGGCGTGTTCAGCGCCTCGCTCGCGCATGGCCAGGACCGCAGCGACTCCGGCTGGCTGTACGCCGCCGCCTACAACTGGAGCAACGGCCGCTTCAACATCGCCGCCGACACCCAACGCACGCATGGCGAGTACCGCGACGTGGCCTCGCGTTATGGCCAAGCCCCGGCGCGGATCAGCGAACGCGCGGTGGCGAGCTGGAACGACACCCGCCTCGGCAGCCTGGGCCTGAGCTACGTGCGCCTGGTCTATCGCGACGAAACCCCGGCCCGCTACGGCAGCGCGACCTGGTCGCGCAATTTCAGGAGCGGCGCGACCTTCAGCCTGTCGTACAACCAGAACCTGGACCGCGCCGAGGACCGCAACGTCTACCTCGGCTTCTCGATGAACTTCGATCGCAGCCTGCAACTCAGCGCGTCGCTGCAACGCAATCGCGGCCGCGACCAGGCCGTGCTCGACCTGAGCCGGCCGCTGCCCGGCGACGGCGGCTTTGGCTGGCGTCTGCAAGCGCGCGGCGGCGACGGCGAAGAAGGCGGCCTGGCCGAAGCCGGCTGGCTGACCGGGTTCGGACGCTACAGCCTCGGCTTCGCGCGCCAGGGCGACGTCGACTACGGCTATGCCAGCGCGAGCGGCTCGCTGGTGTGGATGGGCGGCCACGTCTTCGCCGCGCGCAACGTCAGCGATGCGTTCGCGGTGGTCTCCACCGACGGTCGCGCCGACGTGCCGGTGCTGCTCGAAAACCGCCCGATCGGCCGCACCGACCGCGACGGCATGCTGCTGGTCACGCCGCTCAATGCCTGGCAACGCAATCGCATCGCCATCGACCCGATGGAACTGCCGGCCGACTTGCGCCTGGACCGGGTCGAAGTGCAGGCCACGCCGCAGGACCGCTCCGGCACGCTGGTGCGCTTCGGCATCGAACAAGTGCGCGCCGCGGTGTTGGTGCTGCACGACGCCCGCGGCCAGGCCCTGCCGGTCGGCAGCCGGGTGCATCTGGATTCGAGTTCGAGTTCGAGTTCGGATTCGGACTCGGATTCGAGCGCGACCGCCGTCGTCGGCTACGACGGCGAGACTTATCTCGACAACCTGCACGACATCAACAGCGTGCGCGTCGACACCGCCGAGGGCCCCTGCAGCGTGCGCTTCGAATATCCCGCTGGCGGTGGCGTGCCGCGCATCGGCCCCCTGATCTGCCAGACCGAGGTGTCGCCATGAATCGCCTGCACGCAGCGGCGCTGTGCCTGCTGTTGATGCTGCCGCTGTTCGCGCGGCCCGCATCGGCGGCGACCACCTGCACCGGCAGCATGACCAATATGACGTTCGCGGCGACCAGCGGCGGCGTCACCGATGCCACCGCAACGCTCACCATCACCTGCAATACCTTCGGCCTGTCCCTGCTCGCCAACGCCAGGGTCAACATGTGCATGAGCATCCGCAGCGGCACCGACGGCGGCGGCACGCTCAATCCGCGTCGCATGATCAACACCTTCAGCGACCCGATGAACATGCAGCTCTACACCGACGCCGCACGCACGGCGATCTGGGGCTCGCGCGGCAACGCCACCGTGCCCAACCCGGCGCTGCTGCAACTCACCTACGCCGTGCCGGTGCTCGGCGGCGGCGCAACACAGAACATCACTCTGTACGGACGCATCCCGGCGCAGACCGGGCTCAACGCCGGCACCTACGTCAATCGTTTCACTGCGGCCGCCGACACCTTGATCGAGTTCCGCTATGACGAACAGTTGCTCGGCACCCCGCCGATGCCGGCCTCGTGCATCTCCGGCGGCAGCGCCGGCACCTCCAGCCAATTCCCCTTTACCGTCAACGGCTCGGTGCCGGATAGCTGCACGCTCACGCCCAAGCCCGTGCCCAATATGGCCTTCGGCAACGTGCCTGGGCCGATCACCTCGAACGTCGACCAGACCACCTCGATCGGCCTGGTCTGCAGCGGCCGCACTGCCTGGCAGATCGGCCTCAACAACGGCCTCTACGCCAGCGGCACGACCCGGCGCATGCGCAACGGCGCCGGCCAGTTCGTCGTCTACGAGTTGTATCGCAACAGCCCGCGCACGCTGCGCTGGGGCAACACCCTCGGCAGCGACACCTTGACCGGCACCGGTACCGGCACGTCGCAATCGCTGCCGGTCTACGGCCGCGTCGGCGCGCAAGCGCCGAGCATCGGCAGCTACAGCGACACCATCACGGTGACGGTGACGTACTGATCGCGCTGCGCGCGATGCAGGATGCCTGGCCGCTGGATGCGCAAACGAAAAAAGAAAAAGGAGGCGCGAGGCCTCCTTCAAACCGGCTTGCGCCGGAAGATTACGAGTTGTGGCATGGCCCCGGCTGGCACCGGGATGGGCGCAGCCTAACGCCGCGCCAAAGTTAATGCAACACCTGAAGTATTGCGATGTAACTTACTGATTTTTATAAGCCGATAATCGCCAGCATGCCTGAGACTACGGTCATGGCGCCAGATCGAGCGCGGCGCGCTTGGCCTGGCGGCGGGTTTCGCGCGGCTGGCTGAAGTCGTTGTTGAAGGTCATCGCCTCCCACGAGCCGTAGCTCGGGTTCGGCAGCATCCACCAGCGCTCGCCGAACCAGTCGTGGTACTGCTGCAGCAAGGCGTCGCGGCCGTCCGGCGTGTTGGCGACGACCTGGACGAAGTCGCCGAGCTGATCGCCGAACTGCATCAGCACGCGATACTGACGCCCGGCCAGCAGGCGGCGGCAGTTCTTCTCGCTGCCGTTCTGTTCGCAGCCTTCGACCACCGTGCCCAGGCCGAGGAAGACCTGGTCGTCGGCGACCGGCAGGCCGGCGCTGCGCAGGTTGGCCAAAGTGGCCTCCTTCAAGTGCACGGCGCGGTTGGACAGATACAGGATCGTGATGCCCTTGGCCTGCGCGGCCTTGGCGAAATCGACCACGCCCGGCAGCGGCTTGGCCTTCTTTTCGGCGACCCAGGCGTCCCAGGTGACCTCGTCGTATTCCTTGCCGTCGCGGACCAGGCGCGCCTGATACGGCGAGTTGTCGAGTACGGTCTCGTCGACGTCCATGACCACGGCCGGCTTCAGGCCTTTGACCGGATTGCCGCGCTCGTCGGGCACCAACGCGTCCCAGTTGGGCTGCTTGAGCGCGGTGTCGAGCTTGTCGGCGGCGGCGCGGTAGACCGTCTCGGTCGCCGCGCGATACTCGACCGAACGCTGCATCCACAGCACCGCGTTGAGGTTGTCGTCGGCGCTGGACGCGGCCGGCGCAGCGGCGGGAGCGGTCTTGGCATCGGCCGGGGCCGCAGGCGCCGGCGCGGCCGGCGCGGCCGCAGGCTTGCAGGCGCTCAGCGCGAGCGCGCAGGCGAGGGCGGTCAGGGCAAAGGCGCGGGTCTGCATGCGCGGGCGCTCGGTCGTGGCAAGGCGGGGAGTGTAGGCCCCGCGGCAAAACGCTGTCGATTGCCGGCCCGGGCGCGGCGGTTCAGGACGCGACGGAGGCTGGCGCCTACGGCCGCGCCCGACCGATCAGCGGCGCTCGCGCGGCGGCGCCTGGGCGATGCATTCGACTTCCACCTTCGCGCCCAGGGCCAGCCCGGAGGCCGCCAAGGCGCTGCGGGCCGGGAACGGCGCGCTGAAATGCTTGCGATAGACCTCGTTGAAGGCCGGCCATTCGGCGACGTCGGCCAGGAACACCGTGCATTTGACGACGTCGCTCATCGAGGCGCCGTGGCGTTCCAGCACCTGGCGGATGTTGCGCAAGGTCTGCTCGGCCTCGGCGGCGATGCCGCCCTGCGCCAGCGCATTGTTGCCGCCGGGCACGGTGCCGATCTGGCCCGACAGGAACAGCAGGTCGCCGCTGCGCACGGCTTCGGAGAACGGCAGCTCGGCCGCGGCCGGATCGGGCGAGCGCAGGAACTCGGGCTTGCGCGTTTCGCCGGCGATGGCGCCTTGCGCGGCGAAGGCCAGTAACAGCGAGATCGACAAGGCTAGGCGCATGACCACTCCAGGAGTTGGGCGTGAGTTCGGGTTCGAGATTCGAGATTCGGCGACCGCCGTGACCGTCGCAGCACGCCGTGCAGCCTAGGCAGCGCGACCGGACCGCGGCTTCAAGCCGGCACCGGCGCGACCTGCAGCGAGACCTGCTTGGTATCGCCGGCCACCCATTGCGTGCCGACTTCGCCGAAACCGTAGCGCGCATGGAAACGGCTGGAGGCTTCGTTGAACGGCACGATGTAGAACTCGCAGACGATCTGGGCGAAGCCGCGCTCGCGGGCGAACGCGAACAGATCGTCGTAGAGCAGACCGCCGAGCTTGCGCCCGCGGTGGCTGGCGGCGACGGCGATGCGGTCGACGTACAGGAAGGTCGGATAACGTTCGGAAAACCACAGGTAGTTCGGGCTGTCGTAGTCGGCGCCTTCGCGAAACCCGAGCAGGAACGCGACTACGGTGTCGCCGTCGCAGACCACGCGGTGATACACCGACTGGCGGTCCAGCTCGGCGAGCCGCTGCGCGTCGAGCGGGCTCATCAGGGCCTCGGATTCGAGGTTGAGCGCGAGTACGGCCGGATGATCGGCGGGGGTGACGTTGCGGATGGTGAAAAGGGACATTGTGGCGGCGGCCAGGGTCTGGAAAGAGGTTAGGAACTGGTGGTTAGGAACTTAGGAGCTAGTAGCAGGAACTGGAGGCGGAACCAGCAGCGGAGCGTCGCCGCTCCCACTCGTTACTCACTCCTCTTGACTCGCTCCTCGCTTCAAGTAGGCGTGCCGACTTCGTCCCACTCCTGTTCGTCGAACCGCAACAGCCAATTGAGCGCGTAATGGCGCTCGTAGACGATGCTCGGGTGCAGGTCGGCCGGCGGCGCTTTTTCGTCGAGGCGGGCTTGGCGGACCAGCCAATGCCGGCGATAAAGCCCATCGAGGGCGTCGAGCAATTCCGCTACCGGACGCAGTCGTGCGGCGGCGATGTGGGCCTCGTCGGCGTGTTCGATCGCGGTCAGCGCGACCTCGCCGGCATCGCAGATCGCGGTCGGCGGCGGCAGCGCGTCGCTCAGGCCCAGCGCCCACTGCAGCAGCGCCGCGCTCTCGTAGCGCCAGCCATGATTGGCCCAGGTTTCCTCGTCGGGCGTTTGGGCATCGATGAAGGCGCGTTCGGCCGGCGTCAACGCGGCGACACCCGGGCCGAGCTTGAGTGCGATCTCCTGCGTCGACAGCGGGTCGCTGCCCAACGACTCGGCGCGCACCGCGACCGCGGTCAGCGCCAGCATCCGCCGCATGGCGTCCTCCGGCGCGCGCAGGCGCACTTCGCCGGCGCCGAGCACCGGCGGCAGATGCGCCGGTACGTTCGCGCCGAGCGCCTGCAATTCCGCTTCGCTGCGCACCTTGCGTTCGCGCGCATCGGCCGGATACGGCAGGGCCGAGTCGGCATCGACCGAGGGCTCGCCCTGGCTGACCAGCACTTGTCCGGCCGGATCGCGCACCGAGCCGTCGGGCAGGAAGCAGACCGCGTTCGCGGCCTGCGCCCACGAGGCCAGGGCCTCGAACGCGCCGTCCTCGACCTCGAAGCTGTAGTGGCTCTGGACCCGCTGCAGATGGCGGATCACCGCAAACGTGCGGGCGTCCATGCCGTCTTCGATCGTGCCGAGCACGTAACCGACGAAGCCCTGCAGATGCGGCACCAGTTCGGCATCGCTGCGGTCGCGATAGGCCGGCGTGGCCTTGAGGAAATCCGGCGCCGGCGGCGCGGCGAGCGTGGAGTAGGCGTTGATCAACAGGGCCATGGCTCGGTACCTTTACCTCGACGTTCGAAAGTTCGGACGCAAGGATAGACCAGCCACAGCGCGGCGACCGTGATCAGATGCGATCAGACTGCCCCGGTCCAGGCTTCACCGTTACCAGCACCTCATTGAGCTCGGCTCGGATGCCCTTGCTCAAATCGTCGATTCTGATCAGTTGCGTGAATAGGCCGGATGCGGCGTGAATGTAACGGCAAATATCGTAGCCCCAGTCCACCGTGACCAATGCGCCGTCTTCGCTGACCGGATTACCGTGATACTGAGCCTCACGGAGATATTCGATGCTACCGTCGCCATTCAAGCTCGCACGACGCTCCGACGGATAATTCCGATGCACCAAGGGGACTGTGAAGATATGCGCGCCACCGGGACGCAAGGTACGCGCTACTTCATAGAATGCGCCTGCGGGATCGAACACATGCTCCATGACATCCTGTGAGATGTGTAAATCGATGCTCTCATCGGCGAACGAAAGCTTCTCCATGTTTTCGCAACGGACGCCGGATACGAATTCGCCCGCCACGACACCGGGAAAGAACTGAGTCGGAATATAGTCGCGGCATTCGGTTTGCAACTTCAAACTCGCTCCCCGCCCTGCCGGGGACGATTCGTGGATGCGCATCTCGCGCCACTGCGGATAAAGCGTATCGATCACATACATCAATGCACGTTCACGCGGAATGCTGCCGCAACTCTCGCAGAGATAGCTGTCTCGCAACCATTCGTGGGTCGCGGAAAAAACCACCGACTCGCCGCAGGTCGGGCAAAGGCCTTCACTAACCAGGATCTTGGGGGCCGGCTCGGCTACGACGAATTCGTCCGGGAGCGGAGTACTGTCGCCGCCATCGGCCAGCGAAGGCCCGTTCTGGGGCTCCCGAAAAGCCGAGAAACGACGACTCAACCTACGTAAAACGGAATAGTCATTCATGCTTACCCCCTTACGAATTACCGAAACTAACCCCGAGCAGCGGGGCAAGGCAATACTGCCATCGACAATGCGCACCAAACCTACTTCCCGGCGCCGTTAAATGTGCGCCGGTTCATAAGATGATTACGGAAGCTTTCCCTGTGGCAGACGACCTGATCCGCGATCAACAGTCTGCTTTCAGCCCGCTCAGCCGTTTTCCAACAAGGCCTTGATCGCCGCGAACCCCGCGTTCGCGCGCTCGTGCTTGCGCGCCGCGTCCGCAACCGGGTCGGCGCCGTCGCGTTGCAGTTCGGCCGCCGGCAATTCTTCGATGAAACGGCTCGGCTTGAGCCGGATGCGTTCGCCCCAGCGCTGGGTTTCGCGCGCGTGCGACAGATACAGCGCTTCCTTGGCGCGGGTGATGCCCACGTACATCAGGCGCCGCTCTTCGTCGAGGCGGCCTTCGTCGAGGCTGGCGTCGTGCGGCAGGTTGCCGTCTTCGACGCCGACGATGAACACGTAGCGAAACTCCAGGCCCTTGGCCGCGTGCAGGCTCATCAGCCGCACCTGATTGCCGGCCTCGCCCTTGTCGGCGTGCGACAGCAGCGCCAGCTGCGCGGCCAGCTCGCCCGGGCCCGCACCCTTGCCGCCGTCGAACCAGCCCGACAGTTCGCCGAGGTTTTCCTTACGTCGTTGGAACGAAGCTTCGTCCTTGCACTGGGCGCGGATCGAAGCCAGCAGGCCGCTGCGTTCGGCCAGCACGCCGACCAGTTCGCCGGGGCTGATGCGCTGCGCTTCGGCGCGCAGGAAGCGCAGGATCTGCACGAAACCGTCGAGCGCGGTGCCGGCGCGCGGGCTGAGCTGCTTGATCGCGTTGATCGATTCGGCCATGCGCGACATCGGCAGCTGCGCGTGCTGGGCCATCTCGGCCAGCTTGGCCAGGGTGGTCGCGCCGACCTCGCGCTTGGGCGAGGTCACCGCGCGCAAGAAGGCCGCGTCGTCGTCGGGGTTGGCGATCAGGCGCAGCCAGGACAGCGCGTCCTTGACCTCGCCGCGCTCCAGGAACGCGGTGCCGCCGCTGAGGTGATAAGGCACGCGCAGCAACTGCAGCGCTTTTTCCAGCGCGCGGCTTTGGTGGTTGCCGCGGAACAGGATGCAGAAATCGGCCCACATCGCCTGGTTCTTCTGCGCCAGGTACTGGATTTCGGCGGCGACCTTCTCGGCCTCATGAGCGCTGTCGCGGCACTCCCAGACGCGGATGCGCTCGCCGTCGGCCTGGTCGCTCCACAGGGTCTTGGGGTGTTCGTGCGGGTTGTTGGCGATCAGCGCATTGGCCGCGCGCAACACGCGGTTGCTGCAGCGGTAGTTCTGTTCGAGCTTGATGATCTCCAGGCTCGGATAGTCCTTGCCCAGTTCCAGCAGGTTGTCGGGGTTGGCGCCGCGCCAGGCGTAGATCGACTGGTCGTCGTCGCCCACGCAGGTGAACAGGCCGCGCGGGCCGGCCAGGGCCTTGAGCAAGCGGTACTGGGCGTCGTTGGTGTCCTGGCACTCGTCGACCAGCAGGTAGCCGATGCGTTCGCGCCAGGCCAGCTGCACCTCGTTGTCGGCTTCCAGCAACTGCACCGGCAGACGGATCAGGTCGTCGAAGTCGACCGCATTGAAGGTGGTCAACCGCGCCTGGTACATCTCGTACACCGTCGCGGCCTCGATCTCGCGCGCGCTGCGCGACTCGCGCATGGCTTCGGCGGGCGACAGGCCGGAGTTCTTGGCTCGCGAGATCAGGTTGCGCATCTCGTCGATCACGTCGGGCTTGCTGCCGGCCGGCAGCAGGTCCTTGATCTGGGCGTTGCTGTCGTCGCTGTCGAACACGCTGAAGCCGCGGCGCAGGCCGAGCTTGGCGTGTTCGAACTGGAGGAATTTCAGCCCCAGCGCGTGGAAGGTGCAGATGGTCAATCCGTCGGCGCCGTCGCCCCGGATCCGCTTGGCCACGCGCTCGCGCATTTCCTTGGCGGATTTGTTGGTGAAGGTGATCGCGGCGATGCGCTTGGCCGGCATGCGGCCGGACGCGATCAGATGGGCGATCTTCTCGACGATGACGCGGGTCTTGCCGCTGCCGGCGCCGGCGAGCACGAGCAGCGGCCCTTCGGTGTTCAGAACGGCGGCGCGTTGGGGGGGATTGAGACCGTGCATGGAATGTCGGATCGCCGGCAAGGGCCGGTCAGGCCGCACAGTCTAACCGCCACGCCCGCGACCGGGCCGGGCGGCTCGGGTAGGCTAGGCGGCGCAGGCCCGGACCGCGCCGGGCCCTCGTCGGAGGTCGCCATGGCACGTGGTCTGGTCGTCCTGCTGGCTGGCGCCGGGCTGGTCATGTCCTCCATGGCCGCCACGGCCGGCTCCACTTCCGCCCGCCCTGCCGCCGCGGGCTCCACGGCCGCCGGGCCGACCGAGGCGACGCCGGAGCAGTTGGCCAGCGCCGAAACCGACCGCATCGGCCACCGCGATTTCGACGCCCGCCAACGCATGTCGGCAACCTATCCCAACGAGCTGTGGCGCTTGTACGGCAGCGACGCGGCCGGCCGCGGGCAGTGGCAGGACGCCTCGCGTTTCTTCCGCCGCGCCGCACGTTATGCCGACAAGTATTCGCAGCATCGGCTCAGCCTGATGTACTGGCACGGCCTCGGCGTGCCGCACGACCGCGCCCTCGCCTACGCCTGGGCCGACCTCGCCGCCGAGCGCAGCTACCCGCAGTTCGTATTGCTGCGCGAAAAGATGTGGCAGGAACTCGACGAGGCCGAGCGCCAGCGTGCCCTGCGGCAGGGTGTGGCGATCTTCGACGAATACGCCGACGAGACCGCCAAGCCGCGCATGGAGCGCGCCGTGGCCCGCGCCCGCAGCCGCATCACCGGCAGCCCGGCCGGCCTGACCACCGGCAACCTGCGGGTGTTCGCCTCGCGCGGCGGCTCGAGCCTTTTCGACCCCGGCGACTCGCTCGACCTGCGCCCGATGTACGCCGACTGGCGCATGGACACCCGCCGCTACTGGGCGGTCGAGGACGCGGTCTGGCAAAGCGGCGGCAACGTCGAGGTCGGTACGCTGGAAACGATCATGAGCAGCCAGCGCCCTTGAAGCGATGCTCCTGGCTGCGCCCCTGGTCCGGGCTTGCTACCCTCGCGACCGCGCCGAACCTCCGCCCGGCGCGAGTACCGGAGCGCACGCCGTGACAGGACGTCTGATCTGTTTTCTGTTCGCCGCCTCATTGGCGACAAGTTCGGCCTCGGCTGCAACCCCGGCGCCGATCGGGCCCGACCCGGCCGCGGATGCGGCCCTGGCCGACGTCGGCTACATGCACCTGCATCCCGACGTGGAGTACCGCCAGCTCGGCCTGCAGTCGTATCGGCGCGGGCATCGCGCGGTCGCCCTCGATCATTTTCGCCGCGCCGGCTATTTCGGCGACAAGCCCGCGCAAGGCTTGGTCGCGGAGATGTACTGGAAAGGCGAAGGCGTGGCGGCCGACCGCGCCCTCGCCTATGTGTGGATGGACCTCGCCGCCGAGCGCGGCTATCGCGACCTGGTCGGCCTGCGCGAACGCTACTGGGCGCAGCTGAGCGCGGCCGAACGCCAGCGCGCGCTCGAACAAGGCCCGGCGCTGTACCGGGTGTACGGCGACCCGACGGTCAAGCCGCGCTACGCCCGTCGCCTGCAACGCCTGCGCAACCAGATCACCGGCAGCCACATCGGCACCGACGTCGGCGTGCTGGCCGGTCAGCGCGACGCCTCCGGCTCGGTCGCTCTGACCGGTGGACTGTACGCCGACGCCAACTGGAACGCCGAGCACTACTGGCAACGCCAGGACCGCCTGTGGAAGCTGAAACTCGGCGGCACGGTCAACGTCGGCGACGTCGAGGCGATGAATCCGGAAGGCGCCGTCCCGCCGCCGGCCGAGAGTGCAGCGAACGGCAAGGTCGACCCCGAGGACCCGCGTCCTCGTTGATGCGGCCGGCGCCGCATTCGCCCCCGGCTGAACGGGCCGGAGCATGTCTTCAGCGCTCGCGCGCCGCGCGTCAAGTCTGTGGCGGCGGCGCGCGGCGCCCTAAACTGCGGCCATGGCCAAGCTCTATTTCTATTATTCGGCGATGAACGCCGGCAAGACCACGACCCTGCTGCAGTCGGCGCACAACTACCAAGAGCGCGGCATGCGCGTGGCGATCCTGACCCCGCGCCTGGACGACCGCGCCGGCAGCGGCACCGTGGCCTCGCGGATCGGCCTGCGCGCCGACGCCGTCGCCTTCGACCACGACGCCGACCTGGAACGGCTGATCCGCGCCGACATCGCCGCGCAGGGACAGCTGCACTGCGTGCTGGTGGACGAAGCCCAGTTCCTCAGCCGATCGCAGGTCTGGCAGCTCAGCGAAATCGTCGACGACCTGCGTATCCCGGTGCTGTGCTACGGCCTGCGCACCGACTTCCGCGGCGAACTGTTCGAAGGCAGCCAATATCTATTGGCCTGGGCCGACGAGCTGACCGAGATCAAGACCATCTGCCATTCCGGCAAGAAGGCGACCATGACCGTGCGCGTCGACGAGGCCGGCCGCGCCGTGCAGGACGGGCCGCAAGTCGAGATCGGCGGCAACGACCGCTATGTGTCGGTCTCGCGCGCCGAATACAAGAAGGTCATGCGCGGCGAGGGCACGATCGAGCCCTCGCAGCAGTCGTTGCCGTTGTCGAAGTAAGGCGACAGGGCGGCAGTTCGAGTACCGCAGCCTGCTCCGTCATCGCATTGGCGCGGTCGCGGCTCGCGCCGCTCCTACCCAGGAGCGACGCCAGCAAGGGTAGGAGCGGCGTCCCACAGGGATTTCCTTCGGTCACAAGCCGCGACCGCGAACCCTCGCGACAGGCGACAAACCGTCCACAGACTTCTCACGGCCAGCCCGAACCGCTCCGGCAGCGTAGCGCAAACTCCGGCGCGTCCGCAGGCTGCGCGAACGCCGCGTGCTGGCGTATCGTGCACCGACCCCGGCGCGGCGACGAGCGCGCGCCGCACTCCAGCAAACCCGATACCGCCGATGCCGTCCACTACGCCGATCCAGACCGAACGCCTGCTGTTGCGCGAACTGACGCCGGACGATGCCGGCTTCATCCTCGAACTGCTCAACGAACCGTCCTTCATCGCCAACATCGGCGACCGCGGCGTGCGCGATCTCGACGGCGCCGTGCGCTACATCCTCGACGGCCCGGCGCTGAGCTACGCCCGCAACGGCTACGGCCTGTGGCGGGTGGAACTGCGCGACAGCGGCGAAGCCATCGGCATTTGCGGCCTGCTGCGGCGCGAGACCCTGCCCGACCCCGACCTGGGCTATGCCTTCCTGCCGCGCCATTGGTCGCGCGGCTATGCGCTGGAATCCGGCGAAGCGGTACTGCGCCACGCCCGCGAAGCACTGGCGCTGTCGCGGGTGCTGGCGATCACCGACCCCGACAACCAGCCTTCGATCAAGGTGCTGGAGCGGCTCGGCCTGCGCTTCGAGGGCATGGTCCGCATGAGCGAGGACGCCAAGGAACTGCGGTTGTTCTCCACCGCGGCGGCGCAGGCGGGCTAAAGCCGGCCGCATGAAACTCCGCCGCCTCGCCTTCGGCCTGCTGTCCGCGCTGCTCGCTGCATCCGCCTGCGGTTGCGCCGATGCGCGTCCGCCGCAGGTCCGCGACGGCGACGTGATCTTCCACGTCTCGCGCTCCTCGCAGAGCCAGGCGATCCAGCGTGCGACCGGCTCGCGCTACAGCCACATGGGGGTGATCCTGCATCGCGATGGCCAGCCCTACGTGTTCGAGGCGATCGACCCGGTCACCTACACCCCCTTGCAGCGTTGGATCGCGCGCGGCAGCGGCGGCCATTACGTGCTCAAGCGCCTGCGCACGCCCTTGACCGCGCAGCAGACGACGAAACTGCACAACGCGGCGGAAGCCTTCCGCGGGCGCCGCTACGACCTGGCGTTCGAGTGGTCGGACCAGCGCATCTACTGTTCGGAACTGGTCTGGAAGCTGTACGACCGCGCCCTGGGTCTGCGCATCGGCGCGCTGCAGCCGCTGCGCAGCTTCAAGCTCGACGACCCGGCGGTGAAGGCCAAGCTGCGCGAGCGTTACGGCGAACGCGTGCCGCTGGCCGAACCGGTGATCTCGCCGGCGGCGATGTTCGACTCGCCCTTGCTGACCACCGTCGCCTCGGGCTGAAGCCGCGCCCCGCGCAGGACCGCCTCGCGGCCGACGTAATCGGTCCAGACCACGTGCACCGCCTCGTCGGTCACTGCCATCTGCGCGAACCCGGTGCCGCGGCCGCGGCCCTGCAGGCGCGCGACTTCGATGCGCTGACGCTCGTGCGACAGATCCGGGGCCAAGCGCGCGAGCTGCAGGCTCTGGCCGCTGCGGTCTTCGCGCAGCCACAGCACCCAGGCCGCATCGGCGCTCAACGCGGTTTCGACCCGCCCCTGCGCCTGCTCGCCGCGGTCGAGCACCCGCGGCGCAGCGAAACGATCGCCGGCATCGCTGCTGTAGGCGGCCTGCACCGTCGGCACGTCTCCGGCCGCGGTGTACCAAGCCACCAGCGCCGCTTCGCCGCGCGCGCTGACCGAGGGCCCGTTGACCGGGCAGGCCGGCATGACCCAGCCGTCGGCGTGCACCGGCTTCGGCTTCGTCCAACCGCTCGGGTCGCGACGGGTGACGGCGATGTCGCGCACCTCGGCCTCGCTGCGGTCGCGATAGACCAGCAGCGGGCCGCGCGCGGTCATCGCCGCATCGGTCTGGCAGCAATCGCAGGTCATGGTGTCGAGTTCGACTTCGTCGTAGCGATGCAGGTCGGCGCCGATCAGCACGCTGCGCAGGCTCATCGCGCCGGAGCCTCCACCGTGACCGCCGCCATGGCCGGCTTCGCCGCTGTTGCTGTGGCGGCCGTCGAGCCATGCCACGCCGACCGCGTCGGCGCCGTCGGGCCAGATCGAGACGAAGCCGTGCTCGCTCTGACCGCCGTCGGTATTGACCTTGAGCGGCGCCGACCACGGCGCGCCGGCACCGGCCGAGCGCACCAGCACCACGTCGTAGGCATACGGCGCCTGCGCCGATTTCTGCAGCCAATGCGCCCACACCGCGCCGCCGGCGCTCACCGCGAGATGCGGCGTGTCGGCCCAATTGACGAACCAGTCCTGGCCCACGGCGATCGAGCGCGGCGGCTGTGGCCAACCGCCGTCGCGATCGGCGACGGCGTAGCGCAAGGCATGCGTGCCGGCTTCGCCGGTGATCCACGACAACCACACACGCCCATCCGGCGTCGCGATCAAGTCCGGCTGGGCCGCCGCCGCGTCGACCCGCAAGGGCCAGGCCGACACCCGCCACGGCAGGTCCGGCGTTCGCGCTGCGGCTTCGGGCGGCGCCGGCTCGCGGTCGCAGCCTGACAAGAGCAGCAATAACGGCAGCAGGGCCAGGCAAGGCAGACGAGGCATCATGGCCGGAGTCGGGAAGCCGAAGGGTCAGGCATTGTGCGGCGGCGACCGGCGCCACACCAGGCAACGGTTGTTGGCCGGCATCGCCTGGTCGACGACCAGGCGCAGCCCGATGGCTACGGCCAGGGCATCGACCGCCTCGAAATCGCGCACCCCCGACTGCGGATCGCGCGCCTTCAACCAGGCATCGAACTCGCGATTGCTGTCGCTGCTGAATTCGCCGCGGTAATTGAACGGCCCGTAGACCACGACCGTCGCGTCCGTCGCCAACACCCGGTCGAGCCCGCGGAAAAAGGCCTCGACCTGCGTCCAGCCCATGATATGCAGGCTGTTGGCGCTGAACGCCGCGTCGAAGCGCACTGCATCCGCCTCGCCCGGCCAGCGCGGCCAGGCCACGTCGAGCCCCACCGCCTGCGGCGTGTTCGGCAAGGCCGCCTCATCCAGCCACGACGCGATGCCGGGCAGGTACTCGGCGCGGTCCGAACACTGCCAGCTCAACGACGGCAAGGCCGCGGCGAAATACACCGCGTGCTGGCCGGTGCCGCTGCCGATCTCCAGCACCCGCCGGCGCCCGGCGAAATGCTCGCGCAACACCGCGAGGATCGGATCGCGGTTGCGGTCGCAGGAGGGGGAATAAGGCTTGTCGTGCGCGCTCATGCGGCCAGCCTGCGCAACACGTCGCCGCTCGAACCGATCCGCACCCGCAGCACCTCGTCCATCAGATCGACCGCGGCCACGTGCACGCGCCGCGACTGCGATCCGCTCGAGCCGGCCAGTTCGTAGCGCATCGTCGTCTCCAGAGTGTCCGCGGCCAGGCCGTCGAAACAGGGATAGATCAACACCAGTTCGCCGCATTCCTGGAACGCGGTGGCATAGGCGTTGAGTTGGTACATATCGTCGGTGGACGGGCGGACCCTGCCGTAGCGGTCGCGCTCCAGCCGCTTCCATTTGGTGTCGGCGATCATCACGATGCGGTCGGCGCGACGCACCAGCAAGTCCGGCTTGAGGCGGTAGGCCGGGCTTGAGCCCTGCTCGCCGACCAGGACCCGAGCCAGATGGCGGTCGTCGTGCTGGCATTCGACTGCCCAACCGGGCGGCGCTTGCCGGGCCAGCTTGATCGCGACGTAGCGCTCGAACAACCGGTTCATGTCGAACAGCAACGCCGGCGCCGTGGCCGCCCCGGCACGCAGCGAAGGCGACAAGCCCTCGATGATCCAGCGCGCCCACTTCAATGCCGCGGCATAGCGGCGGCTTTGGCGGTCCAGGCACAGCCGCTCGATCTCGTCGCGACGCGCCGGCGCGATGCCGTCGAACGCGGCCATCAGCTCATGCCACAGACGTATCGACGTCGGCGCGACCAACCAATCGCGCAGATGCAGCAGGGCCAGCACCAGTATCCGATTCACCGCGACGTCGTGGGTGAGTTCGTCGAACTCGCACCAGGCGCGATCCTGCCGGCCGGCATTGGCGCGCAGATGCCGCGGCCAGTCGATGCGGCCGCGCAATGTCGCCGAATTCTCGGCCCTGGACACGTAGGACTTCAGCAGCCCGGCCTTGACCAGGCGCATGGTCTCGGCGAGGAAACGCCCGGCGAACAGCTCGATCAGGGGCGAGCGGATCAGATCGTGCGAACCGGACCCGAGCGGCGGCGACGGCAGGTCGTGCACCACCCGCAACATCCGCAGCAGCATGTCGTGGGCCGGCGCCGCATCCGCCGTGCCGCGGTCGGTGCGGTCGGTGCGGTCGGTGCGGTCGATCTTCGGCAAGATTTCCAGGATCCGCTCGCCGATGCACAGCACGCCGCAGTACTGGGCGAAGCGCACCGAGTGGCGCCCGAACTCGCACAGCCCCGGTCGCAGCAAGCAGACCGCTTCCAGGCGCTCGACCTCGTCGAGGCCGAGACTGGTCGCGGTCGGCAGCGCCGTGATCGGCACCGGCGTGTGCTCGAAGGCGCGCAGCGCGGGGTTCACGGCTCGGCTCCGTCCCCGAGTCCGGCTTCGTCGTCGTCGATGTCCTCGTCGCCCTGCGAATACAGGCTGCGGAAGTCGGCCGCGGACCAGTTCTGCGAGGCGTCGGTCAGTTCGATGCGATAACGCGGGATGCGCGGCAGGTCGGAGACGTGCACGCCGAACAGATCGATCGCGTCCACGTCCAGCGCCTCGACGAAGGGCGAATGATCGGCCTTGCCCATGCTGCCGAGCACGCGCTGGATCCGGCCCCAGTCGTCGAAGAAATACTCCTGCAGCAAGGGAATGATGCGGTCGCGGAAACAGCTGCGCAGGTCGTCCAGCGAACGCACGTCGAGGAAGTAGGCGTGGCCGATGCAGTGGTCGCGGTCGAGCAGGTACTCGATGCGCTCGTTGAGCTTGCGCAGCAACCGCGGCAGGTCCACGCGCACATCGTCGGCGATCACGCGGCCGTCGCCATCGCCGCCCTTGATCTCTTCCGGCAGCGGCGGCGTCTCTTCGAAGCGGAACCGCCGCCGCAGCGCCAGGTCCATCAGCGCGATCGAACGGTCGGCAGTGTTCATGGTGGCGTAGAGGTCGAGGTTGTCCGGTACCCCGAACAATTCGTGGCTGGCCGGCAGCGTCACCCACAGGCCGCTGCCTTCGCCCGGCTCGGCGCCCGCGGTCACGCGCTTGTCGGGCTCGATCAAGGCGATCAACTCGCCGAACACCTTCGCCAGGTTGGCGCGGTTGATCTCGTCGATGAACAAGGCGTAGCGCTGCTGCGGGTGCAGATGGGCGACGCGGCAGAGCTCCTTGAACAGCCCGGCCTGGACCCGGAACTCGACGCGTCCGTCGTCGCCGTCGGCCGGCACCGGCCGGATGCCCTCGACGAAATCCTCGTAGGAATAACTCGGATGGAAGGTGACCAGGCTCAGGCGCGACTCGGCCACGTTGGCCTGCTGCTGGAAATCGATGCCGTCGACGATGGCGTCGACAGCCTCGGCCAGGTCCGGCGCGTTATCGCGCCACTCCGGCAGCAAGCGCCAGACCGAGTCCGCATCCTTGTCGAACAGCACCGCGCCGGTGCGGGTGCTGGTACGCACGGTCGCCGAGTCCAAAGGTGCATGCGCCTGCAATTGCCCCCACAGGATCTGGTTCAAGCTGCGCGGACGGCCGCGCAACCGCGCCGAGGCCTGGACCCAGGCATGCGCGCGCAGCTGCGGCACCCGCGCCGCGCCGCCGAGGTCGAGCAGCGCCGCGGCGACGACCGCATGCCACGGCGACGAACCCACGCGCCGCTCGTCGCGCGCGTCGGCCGACAGCGCCTGCGCTTCGGTGCGGTAACGCGGATCGCTGCGCAGTTCCTCGTATTTGCGGGTCTTGCCGGTGCCGGGCGGCCCGTAATAAATGGTGTTGACCGCCTTGGTGCGCGGCTGCGCCACCGGCACGACGCTCGCCGGGGGTTGCGGCTTCCACAGCTCCACGAGCGTGGCCGGCGGTCGCGGCCGCCGGCGCCCGCGCGGCAGCCGCTCCATGGCCGAGGCGAATTCTTCCTGGGTGATGAAGAACCGCCCTTCCACCCCTTCGTCGGCGATGATCTGCTGCGCAACCGGGTAAACGTGGTTCATGAAATAGACGAAGGCCTCTTCCGGCGACGAGGCCGGGATCGTCTTCTTGCATTCCCGGCGCGGCGTCACCTCCATGCCCAGCGCCTGCAGCAGACGCTCGTGCACCCGGCACAGCACCGGGTCCTGGATGCTGCCGTAGACGATCTCGATGTAGGCCTTGCGGATCTGGCCGTTCTTCAGCGCGAACACCAGGCCGATGGTGCGGGTCTTGTTGTTCGAATCGCTGAGTTTGAACGGCGCGAAGAACAGGTAGTACTCATTGCCCTGGAACCAGTAGCCGGCTTCGAGGCGGTTGCGCTTGGGGTTGTCGCGCGTGCGCAACGCGAAGGTGAACCCTGGGTGGTCCTTGCGCCAGCCCAAGGCCACCTTCAACAAACGCTCGTGACGCTGCGCCACCTCGCGCATCAGCGCCAGGTCCTCTACGGCCTGTCCATGCATGCCTCGTGTCCTCTGATAGCGCGCGTCCGTGGAACGACGGACGCCTGCCGCGATTGGATCACAAGTCCTGCGGCAACGCAGTCCGCTGCCGCGCGCGGATCAGTCCCGCGCCGCTGCGAACGCCAGGCCCGAGACCACGCCGAGCGAAGCATCGCCGGCGACCTGGCGCGCGTTCGGGAAACACTGGCGCACGGTTTCGCGCACGTAAGGCGCACGCGACATGCCGCCGGTCAGGAACACCGCAGCCGGGGCTTCACCAATCTCGGCGCCGACCTCGCGCAGCAGTTCGGCCAGGTTGCCGAGGAACGGATCGGCGGCGCGGGCCAGGTCGTCGGCAGTCGAGGCCAGGCCGAGGTCGCGCTCGATATAGTCCAACGCGGCCTGGCTGTCGCCCTGCGTGCTCAGGTGGATCTTGGTCGACTCGACCGCGCGGCTCAGGCGCGTGGTGTTGCCGGCCTGCTGCAGCGAGATCAGGCGCGGGCCGAACGGCGCGTCGACTTCGCGATAACTGTCGCGGCGCTGGAACTCGCGCTGGCGCACCACGTCGTGGACGGTCGCGGCTTCGACGTAATGGTGTGCCGGCACCCGCGTCTGGCCCTTGCCGAACAGCGGCATGAAACGCGACAGGCTCAGCGACAGGTCGACGTCGACGCCGCCGCGGGCGATGCCCCAGGAGCCCAGCACGACCGGCGCCTGCGGGCCGCCGACCTCGGCCAGGGTGATGTCGGTGGTGCCGCCGCCGATGTCGACCACCAGGGTGCGGTGACGGTCGGCGCTCTGGGCGTGATAGCCCAGCGCCGCCGCGACCGGTTCTTCGAGGAAGCTGACCTCGTCGAAGCCGGCGCTCGCTGCCGCCTCGGTCATGATCTCCAGCGCCTGGTCGCCGCCGGCCGCGCCGAGCGAGCTGCGGAACTGCACCGGACGGCCGAGCACGGCGCGGCGCACGTTGGCGCCGAGTTGCTGGCCGGCGGTCAGGCGGATGTGTTCGAGGATGTAGCCGGCGATGCCGACGATGGTCTGGCGCACGTGCGGCGCGAGCTGATAGCCGAGCATCGACTTGGGCGATTGCACCAGATTGCCGAAGCCTTCGCTCAGATAGGCCTCGACCGCTTCTTCGCCGTACACCGCGTTCTGCAACGAGGCCGCCGAGGCGCGCGCTTCGCGCACCTGCAGTTCCAACCACTGCCGGCGCACCGCGCGGATGGCGTCGCGGCGCAGGTCCTGCTCGGAGCGCTGCGCCGGCGTCGGGATCATCGCCAGGACCGCATCGCGCTGTTCCGCCGGCAGGCGCGCGGCGTGCTCGCGCCGCGCCTGGGCCTCGTTGATCGCACGGGTCTGCTGGGTGCGCGCATTGCGCACCTGCGCCTCGACCTCGGCTTCGAGCGCGTCGGTCAGCTCGAACTGGCTCGGGTCCGGCACCGCCTCCGGGAAATACACCGTGGTGCGGAACTGGCGCTCCTCGCCGAAACGGATCGTGCGGACGTCGCCGTCGACGAGGGCCGCGGCGGCCGAATAGCTGGTGCCGAAATCGATACCGATCTTCATGGGACGAGGCGTGGGGCGTGCTGGCGGCGCAAGAGGATACCGGCTGGCGAGGGATTTGATCTGAATCGTTCACCGCATCGGCCGCTCGACCCAGGGCCGTCTCACAGGCTGAGACCGTACCGACGTACAACGAGGCTCCGCCCCTGCAGCCGTCGCCCGCCTCGATATGTCCGCCTTGATCGATCCGCCCCATCGCGACCTCGTCCCCGCCGCGGCCGCGCAGCGCGCGCTGGCCCAGGCCGACGAAGCCATCGACGCCCGCCACGGCGGCGCGCTCGCCGACCGCCTGCAGCGCCGCTACCGCGGCCGCATCACCGGCCGTTTCACCCTGCCCGGCCGCGAGGGCCGCTATGCGCCGCTGCCGGAGGCCTTGCCGGAGCCGCTCAAGACGGCGCTGCGCGCGCGCGGCATCGACCGCCTCTACAGCCACCAGGCCGAGGCCTGGGAGGCGGCCCAGGCCGGCGAACACGTCGCCGTGGTGACGCCGACCGCGTCCGGCAAATCGCTGTGCTACACCCTGCCGGTGGTGGCCGCGGCGATGACCGAGGGCGCCAAGGCGCTGTACCTGTTTCCGACCAAGGCGCTGGCCCAGGACCAGGTCGCCGAACTGCTGGAGCTCAACCGCGCCGGCGAACTCGGGGTCAAGGCCTTCACCTTCGACGGCGACACCCCCGGCGATGCGCGCCAGGCGATCCGTCTGCACGGCGACATCGTCGTCTCCAACCCGGACATGCTGCACCAGGCGATCCTGCCGCATCACACCAAGTGGGCGCAGTTCTTCGAGAATCTGCGCTATGTCGTGATCGACGAGATCCACACCTACCGCGGCGTGTTCGGCAGCCACGTCGCCGACGTGCTGCGCCGGCTCAAGCGGATCTGCGCGTTCTATGGCGTGACCCCGCAGTTCATCCTGTGCTCGGCGACCATCGGCAACCCGCAGGCGCACGCACAGGCGCTGATCGAGCAACCGGTGCGCGCGATCCTCGACTCCGGCGCGCCGACCGGCGACAAGCACGTGCTGCTGTGGAACCCGCCGGTGGTCAATCCCGATCTCGGCCTGCGCGCCTCGGCGCGTTCGCAGAGCAACCGCATCGCCCGCATCGCGATCAAGGCCGGGCTCAAGACCCTGGTGTTCGCCCAGACCCGGCTGATGGTCGAGGTGCTGACCAAATACCTCAAGGACGTGTTCGACCACGACCCGCGCAAGCCGGCGCGCATCCGCGCCTACCGGGGCGGCTATCTGCCGAGCGAGCGGCGCGAGGCCGAGCGCGCGATGCGCGACGGCCGCATCGACGGCATCGTCTCGACCTCGGCGCTGGAGCTCGGCGTCGACATCGGCAGCCTCGACGTGGTCGTGCTCAACGGTTATCCGGGCTCGGTCGCGGCGACCTGGCAGCGCTTCGGCCGCGCCGGGCGCCGCCAACAGCCTTCGCTCGGCGTGCTGGTGGCCAATTCGCAGCCGCTCGATCAATACGTGGTCCGCCACCCGGACTTCTTCGCCGACGCTCCGCCCGAGCATGCGCGCATCGCCCCGGACCAGCCGCTGATCCTGTTCGACCACATCCGCTGCGCCGCCTTCGAGCTGCCGTTCCAGCACGGCGAATCGTTCGGCCCGATCGATCCGGAGGTGTACTTGCAGGCGCTGGCCGAGACCGGCGTGGTCCATCGCGAAGGCGAACGCTGGGAGTGGATCGCCGACAGCTATCCGGCCAATGCGGTCAGCCTGCGCTCGGTCGCCGACGGCAACTTCGTCGTGGTCGACCGCAGCGACGGCCGCCAGGCGATCATTGCCGAAGTCGACTATTCGGCGGCCGCGCTGACCTTGTACGAAGGCGCGATCCACATGATCCAATCGCTGCCCTACCAGGTCGAACGCCTCGACTGGGAAGGCCGCAAGGCCTATGTCACCCGCACCCACGTCGACTACTACACCGACTCGATCGACTACACCAAGCTCAAGGTGCTGGACCGCTTCGACGGCGGCGAGGCCGGGCTCGGCGACAGCCACCACGGCGAAGTACATGTGGTGCGGCGCGTCGCCGGCTATAAGAAGATCCGCTACTACACCCACGAGAACATCGGCTACGGCCCGGTCAACCTGCCCGACCAGGAGCTGCATACCACCGCGGTGTGGTGGCAGCTGCCGCAGGGCGTGCTGCTGTCGCGGTTCGAATCGAAACAGGACGCGCTGGACGGTTTTCTCGGCGCCGCCCATGCCCTGCACGTGGTCGCCACCGTCGCGGTGATGGCCGATGCGCGCGACCTGCAGAAATCGGTCGGCAACGGCGACGGCGCCTGGTTCGCGACCCAGGACGCCGGCGGGCGCGGGCAGCTACGCGGCGACGGCCACGAACTGGTGCCGGGCGCCGCGATGGCCTCGCTCGAGGTGCAGCAGTTCGTGCCGACGGTGTACCTCTACGACAACTTCCCGGGCGGCGTCGGGCTAAGCGAACCGCTGTGGCTGCGCCAGGCCGAACTGGTGACGCGTGCGCGCGAACTGATCGAACGCTGCGATTGCCGCGCCGGCTGCCCGGCCTGCGTCGGCCCGATCCTGGCCGTCGACGAAACCCGCAGCGAGAACACGCCGAAATCGCTGGCGCGCCGGGTGCTGAGTTTGCTCGGCGAAGGCGAGGACGCATGAGCGTCGACATCGCCAAGCTGCGCTTGTTGCAGCGGCAGGCGGGGCGGGCGGTCGCAAATGAAGGGGCGATGGCGCCGGCAGGGAAAGCAAATCTCCCCCAACCCCTCTTTTCCAAAGAGGGGAGGCGGGGCGCTTCGCGGGAGGCCAACGATGCGGTTGTCCGGGCTTCGGAACTTGCGACGCTGCCGGGTTCGCGCTTCGACAGCACGCTCCCCTCTACGCCCTCGACCGATGCCTCACCTCATGAGGGAAAGACGCTGGGAGCAATTCGCCCCAGCCACTCCGACCTCAGTACTCGCCCCGTTATCAACACGACAAGCCGCCCGGAAGAATTTCATCCTCCCCGCTCCGACGCCAGCACTCCCCTCTTTGAAAAAGAGGGGTTGGGGGAGATTTGCTCTGCGCGTCCCGACACCGGCACCTCCTCTCCTGAAGAAAGGGAGAGTGCGACCGAAGCGCTTCGCCCTCCCCGCTCCGACGCCAGCGCTCCCCTCTTTGAAAAAGAGGGGTTGGGGGAGATTTGCTCTGCGCACACCGACGCCGGTACGCCCCTGTTTGGAAAAGACGGGCTCCCGAAGATTCGCTCTGCGCGCCCCGACCTCGACGCTCTGCGCCGGCTGATCGCACAACGCGAACGCAAGCCGGGATCGTCATCGCCCCAAGTAGCCACACCCATAGCGCGCCCCGCAGCGATGGCGAGCGTCGTAGACCGCTCGGTCCCAGGCAACGAGATTTCACCCGGCCTGTTCTTCACCGAAGTCCACCTGCGCTTGCCGGTGCCGCAGGCCTCGCTGTCGCTGGCTTTCGCCAAACGCTTCGACGAGTCGCTCGACCCGCGCCGGCTGCTGTTCTTCGATACCGAGACCACCGGCCTGGCCGGCGGCACCGGCACCCGCGCTTTCATGATCGGCGCGGCCGACTGGCATCGCGATGCGGTGCACGGCGACGGCCTGCGCATTCGCCAGCTCACCATCGCCACCCTCGCCGCCGAGCCGGCGATGCTGCGCGCATTCGCCCAGTGGCTGACCCCGGAGACGGTGCTGTCGAGCTACAACGGCCGTTGTTACGACGCGCCCCTGCTGACCACGCGTTACCGGCTCGCACGCATCGCCAACCCGCTGGCCGGGCTCGACCATGTCGACCTGTTGTTCCCGACCCGGCGCCTGTATCGCGGCGTGTGGGAAAACTGCAAGCTCGCGACCATCGAACGCGAGCTGTTGCGGATCGTGCGCGAGGACGACCTGCCCGGCTCGCAGGCGCCGGCCGCGTGGCTGCACTTCCTGCGCGGCGGCAGTTCGGCTTTGTTGCACCGCGTCGCCGCGCACAACCATCAGGATGTGGTGACCTTGGCGCAGTTGATGCTCAAACTGGTCGAGGCGCAGGCGGCCGTGCCGGTTTGAGCTGCGGGCGCATGCGAGACAACGCCGTCGCACGGTCGACGGTGACGCAGCGATCTACACGAACGCGATCACGGCTTGTGAACGAGGCAGGTCCGCGCGGAGTGCCGTCCCAGCCCAAAGCCTGCGATTGCCGCCGCGCATAGCGCCCGGTTGAGTCATCCGGAGTGCGAAAGCCCCGGCTACACTGCGCGGCCCGCGGCCTTCATACGCCGCACACGTCGCCGGTCGCACTCTGCCCGCGACCACGTCCGGAGCCTCGCCATGTCCCTGCACACCACTGATCGCCTCCTCGGATTCCGTTCGCTCGTTTCCGGCGCGGTCCTGACCGCTGCCCTGGCCGCTTGCGCCACGCCGATCCCGCCGACCAACATCAGCCCGTCCACCTGCAACGCCGAAGCCGCGCGCTGGGCGATCGGCCGCGCTCCGAACGCCGACGTGGTCGAGCGCGCCCGCGTCGAAACCGGCAGCCGCAACGTGCGTGTGCTGACTCCGGGCATGGCCGCGACGATGGACTTCCAACAGGACCGCCTCAACATCGACGTCAACGAACGCGGCGCCATCACCGGCCTGCGCTGCGGCTGAGGCCTGTGCGCCCGGTCGCGGATCGCAGCATCCGCGGCCGGCGTTAACCCTGGGCACAGCTGCGCCGGGGCAGGCTCGGGCCACCGCGCCGCGCGCGCATCCAGCGAAGGACCTCGCCATGTCGAACCGGGCCGCTTTCTCCCAACCCCTGCACCGCCTGCTGTCCGGCGCGCTACTCGCCGTGTCGCTGCCGCTGGCGATGGCCGCCTGCGCCGGCCCCCGCCCCGCCGATGAAATGCCGAGCGCCACGGCCGAACCGGCCAGTGCCCAGGACGCCAGCAGCATCGCCCCGGGCGAGCCCTCGCCGCTGCCGTCGCGCCCGACCTGCAACGCCGCGGCCGCCAAGGCCGGCCTGATCGGCAAGACCGCCGATGCGGCCACCGTCGAACAGGCCAAGGTCAGCGCCGGCGGCCACACCGTGCGTGTGCTCAAGCCCGGCCAGATGATCACCAAGGAGTACCTGAACGGCCGGGTCAACGTGCACGTCGACGAGAACAACGTCATCGTCGACATCGGTTGCGGTTGATCGCGGCAGCGACGCCTATCCCAAGCGTTATCGCATGCCGGCGAATCGCGGTTCGCCGGCATGCGAGCGACGGCGTTACTCAGTTGGCGTAACGATCGCGGATGTGGGCGTGGTAGTAGCCGCCTTTCGAGGTGGCCGCGATCAGGCCCAGGTTCACGCTCTCGGGCACGCCGTGAAAATCGTAGTCCTGGCCCTCGACGAAGCGAATCCTCAGCAGCCCGGTCGCAAGGTCGTAGCCGATCGCCTCGATGGCCGAGGAAGAAACACGGATCATCTCCATTGCATGCATCTCCTTGCGAGTGTGTGGTGGATCGCCCGGATCGCGGTTGACGCCGAATCGAGCGCGCCGTTCGATCCCCACTATGAGAACACGACCCCGTCGCAGGGGCCGCGACGGGGCGGAGCGCGATGGATAATTCAGCGACGATGCGGTCGCTAGGACCGGCGGCGGCGCGGATCGAAAGCTGCAAGCGCAGCCACCTCTCATGGCCTAAACTGCCGGCGTTATTCGCGAGGAACACCCGATGCGCCGTAATCTCTGGCTGATCGCCGCCGTCGCCCTGATCGGCCTGTGGGTCTGGAGCCAACGCGGCATGCAGGCGCCGCAACCCGCCGCTCCCTCGCACGCACCGGTGGTGCAATCGCAGCCGGCCGCACCCGAAGACAGCGGGCGCGGCCACCACGAAACCCTGCCGATCGCTTCGATCGCGCTGCCGGCGGAAGCGCACGAGACGCTGCGCCGTATCGCCGCCGGCGGCCCGTTCGAACATCGCCAGGACGGCGCGGTGTTCCAGAACCGCGAACAACGCCTGCCGCGCCAGCCGCGCGGCTATTACCGCGAATACACGGTCGAGACACCGCGCTCCGACGACCGCGGCGCGCGTCGCATCGTCACCGGCGGCGATCCGCCGTCGGAGTATTACTACACCGGCGATCACTACCGCAGCTTTACCCGCTTCGACCTGCGGGCCGACGGAGGCGCGCGATGAGCGGTTCGATCGATCCGCGCGAATTGCTCGCCGACCCGGCCCAGGCCGGCGCTTATTTCATCGATGCACGCGATGCGCGCGCACTGGCCGATGCCGCCGCCGAACTCGAATTCGCGGTCGCCCGTGTCGATTTCGCCGGCTGCGCGGACAAGCACGACGCGCTGACGCGCATCGCCGCGGGTCTGCGTTTCCCGGCCTGGTTCGGCCACAACTGGGACGCGCTGAACGACTGCGTCAACGACCTGTCGTGGTGGCCGGCGCCGGGTTATCTGCTGCTGATCGAACACGCCGGCCCCTGGCAGGCCGAGCATGGCGAGGATGCCGCGACCCTGGTCGAGATCCTCAACGACGCAGCACAGGATTGGGCGAAATCGCGGGTGCCGTTCTGGGCGTTGTTGCCGCTGCCGCAGGCCGAGCTCGAGCAGATGGCGCCTTGAGCTCTTACGATGCCGCCGGCTTCCAGTCGCGGCGTCAACCGCCTTTGGGTAGGAGCGGCGCGAGCCGCGACCACGCAGTCGCCCGTGCGAACGCCACCGGCCGCAGGTTTGCGGTCGCGGCTCGCGCCGCTCCTACCCTTTGCTTGCGCCGCGATCTGCACCTGTAGAAGTGGCGTAAGCCGCGACCACGCAGTCGCCCGTGCGAACGCCGCCGGCCGCAGATTCGCGGTCGCGGCTCGCGCCGCTCCTACCCTTTGCTTGCGCCGCGATCTGCACCTGTAGGAGCGGCGTAAGCCGCGACCACGCAGTCGCCCTTGCGAACGTCGCCGGCCGCAGGTTTGCGGTCGCGGCTCGCGACGCTCCTACCCCTTGGTTGCGTCGCCATCTGGCCCCTGTAGGAGCGGCGATCGCTACACATCAGCCCCTCCGCGCCTGCTTCAGGAATCGCAACGCCGCACGCTCCCACTGCAATTCACCGCGGGCACCGTCGGCATAGCGTGCCAGCCGGCCTTCGCGCCAGCCGGCGAATACGGCCGGGTCGATGTAGGCCTTGCGACAGACCGACGGTGTGTTGCGCAAGGCCTGCGCGACTTCGCCGATCACCGCATTCTGCACCGTTGCCAATGCGCGTTCGCTCGGTTCGCCGCCGCGCGCGCGCGCGGGTGCGGGCAGGGGCACTGCGGCCAGGCGCCGGAACGCCGCCAGGGTGCCGCCCCAGGTGCGGAAATCCTTGGCGCTGAAGTCGCTGCCCATGGCGCGTTGTAAATAATCGTTGACCGCGCCGGAATCGACCGGCTGCACGCGGCCGTCGTCGTCGCGGTACTGGAACAGGGCCTGCCCCGGCAGTTGCTGGCAGCGCCGCACCAACCGGGTCAGCTTGGCGTTGTCGAGTTCGACCTCCTGGATCGAGCCGCTCTTGCCGCGAAAGCGAAAGCGCGCGCGGCCGTCGCGCAGGAACTCGACGTGCCGGTTGTGCAGGGTGGTCAGGCCGAACGAGCGATTGCTACGCGCGTACTCGTGGTTGCCGATGCGCAGCAGGGTCTCGGCCATCACCGCCACCACGATCGCGAGCACCTTGTCGCGCGGGAAACCAGGCAACTTCAGGTCGCGGCGCACGCAGCGGCGCAGTGCCGGCAGCGCGCGCCCGAAAGCGACCACGCGCTCGAACTTGCCCTCGTCGCGGCGTTGCCGCCATTGCGTGTGATAGCGGTATTGCTTGCGGCCGCGCGCATCGCGGCCGGTGGCCTGGATGTGGCCGCGCGCGTCGCTGCAGATCCAGACCTCGGTATAGGCCGGCGGAATCGCCAGTGCGCGGATACGGGCAAGAGTTTTCGCCGCCCGTACCGCGCGGCCGCGCGCATCGCGATAGGCGAAGCCGCGCCCGGCACGTCGGCGCTCGATGCCGGGCTCGTCGTCGTTGACGTAGCGCAGGCCGGCCGCGCGTGCGGCGCGGCGATTGACGGCTGCGGACGGTGCGCGCTCGCTCATGCCCCAGCAATACGGGGCCGGCCGTCAAGGCCGCGCCAAGACGCCGCGGCGCGAGGGCACGCTATGAGGACGCGCGGTTCAGCGCTCGTCGTCCTTTTTCTTGAAGTCGACCTTTTCCGATGCGCCCTGCGACTCCCACTTCGCTTCGAGCTTGCGCTCGCACCAGGCCGGCGGGCTCTCGCCGGGACGCAACGGGCCGCTCGCGCATTCCGGGCGCGCATCGACCGCGGCGTTGGTGTCGCGGTACTCGACGCCGCTGCAGGCGCCGAGCATCGCGGCAATGGTCAGAACGGCAAAGCCTGTGAACAAACGCATGCGATGCTCCTGTGGGGATGTCGCAGGCGACGTTCGCCCAAGCGCCGCCGTGCCACCAGTGTCATTGGTTCAGGCGACCGCATCGGCCCCGGCCGGCGCCGGCGCCGGCACCCGCGCGTAGCGCCAGGCGATCAGCAGGCCGATGCCGAGCAGCGCCGCGGCGATGTACCACGGCGCACCCGGCAGGTGGATCGGCGCGGACTTGCCGATGAAATAACCGAAGCTGCTGGCGAAGATCGCCGGCCCGACCACGCCGGCCAGGCTGACCAAGCTCATCAGTGCGCCCTGGATGCGGCCCTGCTCGTGAGCGCCGACCTGGCGGGTGACCAGGGCCTGGGTCGCCGGCGCCGCCATCGCCCACAGGGCGCTGATCGGCAGGCCGAGCAGGAAGATCGTGCCGGTGTCGGCGCTGCCGTAGACGATGAAGCCGATCACCCCGCAGGCCAGGCCGAACAACAAGGTGCGGCGCTCGCCGAGCCAGGCGACCATGCGGCCGATCAGGGCGACGTTGACGATGATGTTGAACACGCCGACCACCGCCAGCACCCAGCCGACCTTGTCCAGGCCCCACTGGTATTGATAGCCGGCGAACAGCACGAAGATGCTCGGGTAGACGTAGTGGGCCATGTTGGCGATGAACACCACCGCGGCCAGGCCGAACACCTGCGGATAACGCTTGAGCAGCATCAGCGAGCCGAACGGATTGGCATGGGCCCAGTCGAAACGCGCGGTGCGCTTTTCCGGCGGCAACGATTCGGGCAGCACGAACCAGCCGTACATGAAGTTCAGCAGGGCCAGGCCGGCGGCGAACCAGAACGGCAGGCGCATGTCGATCGCGCCGAGCTGGCTGCCCAGCACCGGGCCGATCACGAAGCCCACGCCGAACGCCGCGCCGATCAGGCCGAAGCTCTTGGCGCGCTGTTCCGGCGGGGTGACGTCGGCGACGTAGGCGTTGGCGGTGGTGAAGCTGGCCGCGGTGATGCCGGAGATGATGCGGCCGATCAGCAGCAGCGGCAGGGTGTTGGCCACCGCCATGAGGATGAAGTCCAGGCCCAGGCCGAGGCAGGAGATCAGGATCACCGGGCGCCGGCCGTAGCGGTCCGACAGGCTGCCCTGGATCGGCGAGAACACGAACTGGATCAGCGCGAACACCGTGGCGAACAAGCCGACCCAGTAGGCCGCCTTGGCGGTGTCGCCGCCGACGAAGCCTTCGATCAGGTGCGGCAGCACCGGAATGATCAGGCCGAACGACAGCACGTCGATCAGCACGGTGATGAAGATGAAGACGAGCGCAGCACGACGCGCGCCCGAAACAGGAGCGGAGGGAGAGGTCATGAGTGCCAAAGGGGCGAAAGGGCTTGCGAGTGGCGCAGTCTAGCGCGCCGGCGAATGTGCGGCAGGGACGTTTGTCATCGCGCGATGGTTTCTTACGTTACTAATTGCCCGACGAATCGAGAATTTTTCCATCGGGATCATTGGCTTACAAAATCGCCTGTGAGCGCGCGCGCTCACAGTTCCGTGCGCGTGTAAGCAGGGCAAAACCCGCGCCCCAGGGTGAATTGCCGCATCGCACAATTTGTGCTTTAGTCGAAACACGCTCGGTTTTGACACTGCCGGTGCGGGATCAGTCCCGCGCCAGTGGCGGATGCGCCCTGCGCGCAACACAACAGAACGCCCAAAACCTCCAGCAACACCGCCAAGCCACCAATCGATATCGCGAACGTCGCTTCGCGTTGGGGAACCGCCTCCAGGGACCAGCTTTCAGCAACGCGATGCAAGGACCCGGTCAGACCACAACGTAAAGCGATAGCGAGCTAGCGATCCACGGAACACCCCACCGGTCCGGAGATGCGATGCAAGCCAGGCAACAAAGTCTGTACGACCCCCGCGACGAGCGGGACAGCTGCGGTTTCGGACTGATCGCGCAACTCGACGATCGCCCTAGCCGCGCCCTGGTCGACCGCGCCCTCGAGGCGCTCTCGCGCATGACCCACCGCGGCGGCGTCGCCGCCGACGGGCTCAGCGGCGACGGTTGCGGCTTGCTGATCCGCCATCCCGACGCCTTCCTGCGCCTGATCGCTCGCGAGGCCAACATCCGCCCGGGCCCGCATTTCGCTTCCGGCCTGGTGTTCCTGCCGCGCGATACCGCGCTGGCCGCCCAGGCCCGCGACGTACTCAACGACACCCTGCGCAGCGAAGGCATGCGCGTGACCGGTTGGCGCGTGGTGCCGGTGGATCTGCAGGCCTGCGGCGAACTCGCTCGCCAGACCATGCCGCGCATCGAGCAGATCTTCGTCGACGCCGCCGCGCCGTTCGACCCGGCCGGGTTCCAGCGTTCGTTGTTCCTGGCGCGCCGCCGCGCCGAACAACGCCTGCGCCAGAGCGACGCCGAAGCCTTCCAGGACTTCTATGTGGTCAGCCTGTCCTCGGCCAGCATCGGCTACAAGGGCATGGTGCTGCCGGACCGGCTGATGCAGCTGTACCCGGACCTGCAACGCCCGGAGCTCGCCGCGAGCGCGGTGGTGTTCCACCAGCGCTTCTCCACCAACACCACCCCGCGCTGGCCGCTGGCGCAGCCGTTCCGCTTGCTCGCCCATAACGGCGAGATCAACACCATCGCCGGCAACCGCGCCTGGGCGCAGGCGCGCGCGCATGCCTGGCGCACCCCGGTGCTGGACCTGCGCGAGTTCGATCAAGTGGTCGGCACCGACGGCTCCGACTCGCAAAGCCTCGACAACATGCTCGAGGTGCTGCAGGCCGGCGGCATGGACCTGCTCAAGGCGATGCGCATCCTGATCCCGCCGGCGACCCAGTCGCTGGAATACAAGGACGCCGACCTCGCCGCGTTCTACGAGTACTACGCGCTCAACACCGAGCCGTGGGACGGCCCGGCCGGCATCGTCACCTGCGACGGCCGCTACGCCGCCTGCACCCTCGACCGCAACGGCCTGCGCCCGGCGCGCTGGCTGCGTTCGCGCGACCGCCATTTCCTGATCGCCTCCGAAGCCGGCGTGTGGGAACTGCCGGTCGAAGAGATCGAGGCCAAGGGCAAGCTCGGCCCCGGCGAGATGATCGCCGCCGACCTCTACCAGGGCGAGCTGCTCGACTCCGAGGCGATCGACCGCATCAACCGCGCGCGCGCGCCGTACAAGCGCTGGCTCAAGCAGGGCATGACCTACCTGCACAGCGAATTGATCGATCCCAACCTCACCGCCGAACCCTTCGACCACGACACCCTGGCCGGCTTCCAGAAGCTGTTCCAGCTGACCCGCGAAGAACGCGAGCAAGTGCTGCGCCCGCTCGCCGAGATCGAGCAGGAAGCGACCGGCTCGATGGGCGACGACGTGCCGATGGCGGTGCTCTCGCAACAGGTGCGCTCGCTTTACGACCACTTCCGCCAGGCCTTCGCCCAGGTCACCAACCCGCCGATGGACCCGTTGCGCGAGGACTGCGTGATGTCGCTGGCGACCCAGATCGGGCGCGAGGGCAACGTCTTCGTCGATGGTCCGGGCAATGTCGGCCACATCCACCTGAACTCGCCGGTGCTCGCGCAACGCAAGCTGCGCCAGTTGCTGTCGATGGCGCCGTACGACCAGTCGCATCGCTACATCGACCTGAACTACAACGCCGAAGAAGGCCTGAAGGCGGCGATCCAGCGCCTGTGCCTGGAGGCCGAGGAAGCCACCCGCGACGGCATCGTGCTGCTGATCATCAGCGACCGCCGCCCGCGCCGCGAGTGCCTGATGATGCACGCGCTGCTCGCGACCGGCGCGATCCACCAGCACCTGGTGCGGGTCGGCCTGCGCTGCGAAGCCAACCTGATCATCGAGACCGGCACCGCGCGCGACCCGCATCACTTCGCCTGCCTGATCGGCTTCGGCGCGACCGCGGTCTATCCCTACCTGGCCTACCAGACCCTGCACGACCTGGGCGCGCGCGGCATCCTGCGCACCAAGCACGGCGAGGTCGCGCAGATCGGCCGCAGCTACCGCCGCGCGATCAAGAAGGGCCTGCTCAAGATCATCTCGAAGATGGGCATCGCGACCATCGGCAGCTACCGCGGCGCGCAACTGTTCGAGATCATCGGCCTGGACCGCGACGTGGTCGAGCTGTGTTTCGCCGGCACGCCCTCGCGCATCAGCGGCGCCGGCTTCGAGCTGTTGCAGGAAGACAACCAGACCCTGGCCGACCTCGGCTGGGACGCCAATCGCCTGCCCGAGATCGGCGGCCTGCTGAAGTACACGCCGGGCGGCGAATATCACCTGTTCAACCCCGACGTGGTCACCCGCCTGCAGCGCGCGGTCGGCAGCGGCGACTGGGCCGATTGGCAGCACTACGCCGAAGCGGTCAACGAACGCCCGACCGCGGCATTGCGCGATCTGCTCGAACTCAACACCGACCTCGCCACCGCGATCCCGCTCGACCAGGTCGAACCGGTCGAAGCCATCGTGCGCCGTTTCGATTCGGCGGCGATGAGCCTGGGCGCGCTGTCGCCGGAAGCGCACGAAGCGCTGGCGATCGCGATGAACCGCCTCGGCGGGCGCTCGAATTCGGGCGAAGGCGGCGAAGACCCGGCGCGCTACGGCACCGACAAGGTCTCCAAGATCAAGCAGATCGCCTCGGGCCGGTTCGGCGTGACCCCGGAATACCTGGTCAACGCCGAAGTGCTGCAGATCAAGGTCGCCCAGGGCGCCAAGCCCGGCGAAGGCGGCCAACTACCGGGCCACAAGGTCAACGAACTGATCGCGCGCTTGCGTTATGCGATGCCCGGCATCGGCCTGATCTCGCCGCCGCCGCATCACGACATTTATTCGATCGAAGACCTGGCGCAGCTGATCCATGATTTGCGCCAGGTCAATCCGCTGGCGCTGATCTCGGTCAAGCTGGTCTCGCACGCCGGCGTCGGCACCATCGCCACCGGCGTGGTCAAGGCCGGCGCCGATCTGGTCACCGTGTCCGGCCACGACGGCGGCACCGGCGCCAGCCCGCTGTCGTCGATCCGCTACGCCGGCACGCCGTGGGAACTGGGGCTGGCCGAAGCGCGTCAGGCGTTGGTCGCCAACGACCTGCGCGACCGGGTGATCCTGCAGACCGACGGCGGCCTGAAGAGCGGCCTCGACGTGATCAAGGCCGCGCTGCTCGGCGCCGAAAGCTTCGGCTTCGGCACCGCGCCGATGATCGCCCTGGGCTGCAAGTACCTGCGCATCTGTCACCTCAACAACTGCGCGACCGGCGTGGCGACCCAGGACGCGGGCCTGCGCCGCGACCATTTCACCGGCCTGCCCGAGCGCGTCGAGAACTTCTTCCGCCTGCTCGCCGAGGAAGTGCGGCACTGGCTGGCCTCGCTCGGCGTGCGCACGCTCGGCGAAATCGTCGGCCGCACCGATCTGCTACGGCAGAGCCAGGGCGAAAGCGCACGCCAGCAACGCCTGGACCTGGCGCCCCTGCTCGCCGGTTCCGGCCTCGCCCACGGCGGCCATTGCGGCGTGCCGGCACCGCCGGAAGCGCCCGACGGCCTGTCGGCGCAACTCGAAAGCGAGCTGGCCGAGGCCATCGCCCACAAGTCCGGCGGCGAATACAGCTACAAGATCCGCAACACCGACCGCAGCATCGGCGCGCGCTTGTCCGGACGCATCGCCCGCCTGCACGGCGACCGCGGCATGAGCGATGCGCCGCTGACCCTGCGATTCAGCGGCACCGCCGGGCAGAGCTTCGGCGCGTTCCAGGCCGGCGGCCTGCAGTTCGAACTGTCCGGCGAAGCCAACGACTACGTCGGCAAAGGCATGGCCGGCGGCCGCATCGTCCTGCGCCCGCCGACCGGCGCGCGCTACGTCGCCCACGAGACGCCGATCCTCGGCAACACCTGTCTGTACGGCGCCACCGGCGGCGAGCTGTATGCCGCGGGCCGCGCCGGCGAACGCTTCGGCGTGCGCAACTCCGGCGCGACCGCGGTCGTCGAAGGCGCCGGCGACCATTGCTGCGAGTACATGACCGGCGGCGTGGTCGCGGTGCTCGGCCGCACCGGCCTCAACTTCGGCGCCGGCTTCACCGGCGGCATGGCCTACGTGCTCGACACCGAGCGCGACTTCGTCGACCGCTACAACCACGAGCTGATCGACATCCTGCGCATTTCCGCCGACGGCTTCGAGCATCACCGCTCGCACCTGCACGACCTGCTCGAAACCCACGTCGCCCTGACCGGCAGCGCCTGGGCGCGGCGCATCCTCGACGAGATGCGCGATTACATGGGCAAGTTCTGGCTGGTCAAGCCGAAGGCGGCGAGCCTGGAGTCGCTGGCCGAGACTCTGAGGAGTGCCGCGTGATGGCGCTTCGAGCGACGGCAACGGCAAGAGCAAATCCCCCCTGCCCCCCTTTTGCCAAGGGGGGAACAGCAAAGGCGGATTTGGCACCCTGGGTTGGTTCGCGCGATGCGCAGCGACCCGGCAATGCCTACTACGCTCATGCACCGCGTGAATCGCACGGACTGTGGGAATCGAGGGACTCGCGAAGGATTCGCTTCACTGCCCACGATCACCGCGACAAACCGGTACTCCTCCCCCCTTTGAAAAAGGGGGGCCGGGGGGGATTTGCTTTTGATCTTTCTTTTGCAGCCCCAGCCACGACGCCACGACAACGCAGCCAACGGGGCCGCCACTCATGAGCAAGAAGTCCGTCTTCCAATTCCGCGATGCGCCGCGCGAGATGCCCACGCGCATTCCCCTGCAACTGCGCCTGGACGGCGACTGGGGCGAGCTGTACGGCCGCTTCGCCGAAGCCGAAGCCAAGAAGCAGGCCAGCCGCTGCCTCGACTGCGGCAATCCCTACTGCGGTTGGGCCTGCCCGCTGCACAACTACATTCCGAACTGGCTCGAACTCGCGCGCGAAGGCCGCATCCACGAAGCCGCGGCGCTGTGCCACGAGACCAACCCGCTGCCGGAGATCTGCGGCCGCGTCTGTCCGCAGGATCGGTTGTGCGAAGGCAGCTGCACGCTCAACGACGGCTTCGGCGCGGTGACCATCGGCGCGGTCGAGAAATACATCGTCGACAGCGCGCTCGCCAGCGGCTGGCGCCCGGACCTGTCGGCGGTCAAGCCCAACGGCCAGCGCGTCGCCATCGTCGGCGCCGGCCCGGCCGGGCTGTCCTGCGCCGACCGCCTGGCCCGCGCCGGCATCCAGGCGGTGGTGTTCGACCGCTACGAAGACATCGGCGGGCTGCTGCACTTCGGCATCCCGAGCTTCAAGCTCGAAAAGTCGGTGATGCGCCAGCGCCGCGAAGTGCTCGAAGGCATGGGCGTGCAGTTCAAGCTCGGCGTCGAGATCGGCCGCGACCTCAGCCTGGACGATCTGATCACCCAGTTCGACGCAGTGTTCCTGGGCCTGGGCTCGTACCGCTACACCGACGGCGGCCTGCCCGGCCAGGACCTGCGCAACGTGCTGCCGGCGCTGCCGTTCCTGGTCCAGAACGGCCGCGTCGTGCACAGCGAAGGCGAGAGCGTGCGTTCGCAACCGATCGCCGGCTGGGAAGACCAGCTCGAGCTGCCCGACCTGCACGGCAAACGCGTGGTCGTGCTCGGCGGCGGCGACACCGGCATGGACTGCGTGCGCAGCGCGGTGCGCATGGGCGCGGCGCAGGTGCGCTGCGCGTACCGGCGCGACGAAGCCAACATGCCCGGTTCGGCGCGTGAAGTCGGCAACGCCCGCGAAGAAGGCGTCGAGTTCCTGTTCAATCGCCAGCCGCTGGAGCTGCTCGGCGACGGCACCACCGTCAATGCGGTGCGGGTGGCCGAAACCCGCCTGGGCGCGCCGGATGCGCGCGGCCGCCAACGCGCCGAAGTGGTCGAAGGCAGCGAGTCGGTGCTCGAGGCCGATGTGGTCATCATCGCCTTCGGCTTCCAGCCCGACCCGCCGGCGTGGCTGGCGCAGCAGGGCATCGAGTTGACCGACAACGGCCGCATCAAGGTGCTGGCGACCAGCGAAAGCTGCGCGACGCGGCGCAAGACTGCGGCCGGGTTGCCTTATCAGACGACGAATCCGAAGGTGTTCGCCGGCGGCGACGCGGTGCGCGGCGCCGACCTGGTGGTGACCGCGGCATTCGAAGGCCGCGAGGCGGCGGCGGGGATCGTGTCGCTGCTGAGCGCGCAGGTGCCGGTCGCGCGGGACGAGCAGCTCGCCCAAGTCGGTTAAGCGGGCTGTCGTGCCCTCACCCCAACCCCTCTCCCGTCAACGGGAGAGGGGCTCCAAGCGGGTGACGAGCTGCGATGGGTGGCAACCGCAACGCTTGCCGTTCCCTACTCCCGTGCACGGGAGTAACGTGCCTTTTCCTTCTCCCGCTTCGCGGGAGTAGCGTGGCTTTCCCTTCTCCCGCAAGCGGGAGAAGGTGGCCGAAGGCCGGATGAGGGCACGGGCACGGGGCATAGCCCCTGCCTCAGGAACTCAGCGCCCCGGACCGACGTCGATGAAGCGCAGGAACTCGGCGCGGGTGCGGGCGTCGTCGCGGAACATACCGAGCATCTTCGAGGTGATCATGCTGACGCCGCGCTTGTGCACGCCGCGGGTGGTCATGCATTCGTGGGCGCCTTCGATGACCACGCCGACGCCGAGCGGCTGCAGCACGTCCTGGATCGACTGGGCGATCTGCGCGGTCATCTTTTCCTGGACCTGGAAGCGGCGCGCATAGGTCTCCACGACGCGGGCGAGCTTGCTGATGCCGACGACCTTGCCGCTGGGCAGGTAGCCGACATGGGCCTTGCCGATGATCGGCGCCATGTGGTGCTCGCAATGGCTTTCGAACTCGATGTCGCGCAGCACGATCATCTCGTCGTAACCGGCCACCTCCTCGAAGGTGCGCGCCAGGTACTCGCGCGGATCGTCGCCGTAGCCGCTGAACCAGTCGCCGTAGGCCTCGACCACGCGCTTGGGCGTATCGAGCAGACCTTCGCGGGCGGGATCTTCGCCGGCCCAGCTCAGCAGGGTGCGAACGGCGGCTTCGGCCTGTTCGCGGGACGGCTTGCTGTCGTTGTCGGCCATGGTCCGGCTTCGTGCATGTGGGAGAGGCATCCTACTCCACCGCGCCGCGCACGCCGAGTGCGCGGGCGGAACGCCGGGTTGCGATGGCTGCCACGCCCCGCCGGGCCGCAGCGGGCCGTTACTCCCGCAACCCGTCGCGAACCGCCACGGCCGGCAAAAAAAAGGCCGCCCGGTGGGGCGACCAGTAGACTCCCCGGGGAGAGCGCCTAGGGAGCGGTGGTCATCGCGCGAGCCGTCAGCGCAGCGACCGGTCGAGTGCGTGGGGCAAGCTGCGCTCGATGTGATGCCATCCGTCGCGCACCGCCTCGCGCGCTTCGGTCCAATGCAGTCGCGAACTGGCACGGTGCCGATGCCATTCGCGCCCGAGTGCGTCCTCGACCTCTTCGAAGCGGCGATCGCCGCAGTCCAGATAGGTGTCGTAGCCGTAACGGTAGGCGGGCTCGTAATCGGGCCACTCGCGACCGGCGCTGTAGTACGAAGCGAAGCGGTACTCGCGATGGAAGTGCTCGCGGTATTCGCCAGGATCGATCGCCACGGCCGCTGCCGGACCGATCTCCTTTGCGTCGTGATGTTTCATGGCCGGGATCGGGTTCCAGGGACGCCACCTGCGTCCATGTCGACCACGCTAGGCCCTGGACGATGCAATGCAGGTGAAGATCGCTCGCGCAGGCGCCGATGTTCAGAAAGCGGTGGCGCGACGCTCAGCCGCGTCAGTGCCGCGTGAGGATCACTCGGCCGGCAAGGCGGTCGCGAGGTCGCGTCCCTGAGCGACGCTGACCGCGTTGCGGCCGGCGACGGTGGCGCTGCGCAAGGCCTGGCGCACCCGCTCGAACAGTTCGGCGACTTGTTCGCCGCGCTGCGAAATGGCCAGGCCGATGCTCACGCTCATGGTGATCTCGTGGCCGTCGATGCGGAACGGACGCTGGGCGAAGGTGTCGGCGAGGCGGCGTGCGAGCAGTTCGCACTCGACCCGTTCGCATTCGCTGACGATGCCGAAGCAGTCGCCGGCCATGCGCGCGATGGTGTCGTCGGGCCGCAACACCCCGCGCATGCGCGACAAGGCCTGCTGCAGCAAGGCGTCGCCGACCGCGCGGCCGTAGCGTGCGTTGACCTCGCCGAACCCGTCGAGGTCGACCAGCAGCAGGCCGTAGGTATTGACGTTCAGGCTGCCCGGCGAAGACCAAGCTTCGAGCATCTGCTCCAGCACCTGGGCGTTGAGCGCGCCGGTCAGCGGGTCGCGTTCGACCGACTGCCGCGCCAGCAACAAGATGCGATGGCGGTTGGCGGCATGCTGGCTCAGGGCCAGGGCGAGCACGGCCGATTCGAGCACCGCGGTCAGGGCCAGGCCGCGTTCGGCCCATTCGGCATCGCGCAGGCCGAGCGCGTTGGCGGCGAGCGCGGCGGCGAA
Source organism: Lysobacter sp. CA196 (assembly GCF_052078695.1). Lineage (NCBI taxonomy): Bacteria > Pseudomonadati > Pseudomonadota > Gammaproteobacteria > Lysobacterales > Lysobacteraceae > Lysobacter > Lysobacter sp. CA196. The sequence continues at coordinate 48,000 of NZ_JBQJIN010000035.1, forward strand.
CACCAGCATCGGGGTCCAGCCGAGCAGGTAATAACCGGCATACGGCGCGCCTTTGCGCCAGGCCGCGACCGCGATCACCAGCATCAGCGGCACGCCGAGCAGCAGCAACAGATTGCCGCCGATGTACCACCAGCCGTAGGAATGCTCGCGCATGATCACCAGCACCAGCAGCCAGAACATGTTGGCCCACTGGATCGCGCGCAGCACCCAGGCGGTGCGCGGCATCAGCCGCGGCAGGTCGAGGAAACGCAGGCTGAAACCAAGCTGGAAGATCGTCGCCAGGGTCGCCAACGCCCAGCCGATCGCCGGCTCGCTGGCCAACCCGGCCAACCCCCACATTTCCGAGGCGTCGCCGGACAGCAACAGCAGATAGGTCGCAATGCAGGCCAGGTAGGCGCCGTAACCGAGATAGACGAAGTCGCGGAACGCCACCCACACGCCGACCATCGCCACCGCCATCAGCATCATCGCGGTGAAGGCCGCGGCCATGAAGCGGGCATCGCCGCGCTCCTGCCGGGCCAGGTCGGGGATGCTCGCGAACGACAGGCGGATCTCGCTCATCGCCGCGCGGCCCTTGATGCGCAGATAGGCCACCGAGGACGGCGGCCAGCCGTTCGGCAGGGCCAGCACCCAGCCGCGGCGCATCAGCGGCACGCCGCCGTGTTCGGCGTCCTCGACTTCGCGCGGACCGGCGCCGGGCGGGTAATACAGCAAGGGGCCCATCGCGCGCGGACCGCGCAGGACCAGCAACTGGCCTTCGTACTTGCCGATCGCGCGCTGGCTGGTCAAGCGCAGCCAATAGCCCTCGTTGCGGCGCGGCAGGCTGAAACGGATCGATTCTTCGGGCCGCTCGGCGACCAACAGGCGGATCACCGGGGCGCCGACCGGCGGCGCTTGCAGGTCGGTGTCGGTCAGCAGCACCTCGACTTTCAGCGACTGCGCGGCGGCCGGCAGACAGGCGCAGGCCAACGCGATCAGCAGCGCCCATAGGCCTATGCGCATACCCGGATCCGCTCCCGCTCCATGAAGCTGCGCAGTCTAGCCCGAGTCGGCGCGGGGCTGCATGAGCCGGGGGCGGAGCGCCCGAGGGTCGGGACGAGGGATGCGCAACCGGGGCGGCAATGGGCACGGAATCGGTGTTGAGTGCCGCGTCCCGCCGTTCCGTCATCCCGCGCAGGCGGGGGTGAACGGATGCGCTTGCGAGCCATTGGCTCGCGCATCCGTGAACGCCGGGGCGCCATGCGCCCTGGCCGGGGCCCAGAGACTTCAGAGCCATGTCGCGATGAAGCGCTGGATCTCCCGCCTGCGGGGATGACGAACGGAGGGGAGCAGAGTGCCCGCCTATGCGCGCAGGACCACTAATGAGATCTCGGGTCGCCGCCCCAATAAGGACGACGAGCTAAAGCACCGGCTGCCGATACGAAAACTCCAGCCGGTCGCACGACCGGCTGGAGCGAAACAAAAAGACCGACGACGGGTCACGGCGAATGAGAGGGGAAGGGAGCCCCGCCGCGCCCGTTTTATCGTCGGTCAAGGGGAACCATCAACGCCGGGCCACGCCCTCGCGCACCGGCTCGCGGCCGGGCCAACCGCCGGCCATCGCCTTGTACAGCGCGATCGCGCCGGTGACGCTGCGGGTACGGCCGTCGGCGAACGCATCCTGGGCCTGCAACTGGGTGCGTTCGGCGTCGAGCACTTCGAACAGGTCGGCGGCGCCGGCCTCGTAGCGCACGCGCGCGAGCTGGGCGGCCTTGGCGCTGTCGAGCGCGGCGCGTTCCAGGTGCTGGTCCTCGACCCGCGCCCGCGCATAGCGCACGAGGGCGTTCTCGGTGTCTTCCAGCGCCAGCAACACGCTCTGCTGATAGCGGGCGAGCTCGCCCTCGGCGGTGGCGTCGGCGGCCTTGATGCGCGCGCGCACGCGGCCGATGTCGAGGAACGACCAGTCGATGCCGAGCGCGACCAGGCGGGTTTCGCTGGCGCGTTCGAACAGGGCGCTGGTGTCGATCGCCTGCGAACCGATCAGGCCGCTGAGGGTGAAGCGCGGAAACAGGTCGGCGGTGGCCACGCCGATGCGTGCCGTAGCGGCATGCAGGCGGTGCTCGGCCGCGGCGACGTCGGGGCGACGGCGCAGCAGCTCGCCCGGGGTGCCGGCATCCAGCCTGGCCGGCAGCGACGGCAAGGCCGAGGCCTCGTCGAGCGTGGCGATCAGGGCGTCCGGGGTCTGTCCGGTCAGCACCGCGAGGCGGTGCTGGGTAACCGCGACCTGCGCTTCCAGGTTCGGCACCCGGGCCAGGGTCGCTTCGAGCTGGGCACGGGCACGCGAGGTATCGAACTCGGTGCCGCGTCCGGCGTCGAAACGCGCCTGCACCAGGCGCAGGGTTTCCTTCTGGTTGTCGGCGTTGACGCGGGCGACGCGCAGGCGTTCCTGCAGGCCGCGCAGCTCGACGTAGCTGCGCGCCACTTCGCCGACGATCGACACCTGCATCGCCTGCAGGTCGGCCGCGCCGGCCCAGGCTTCGGCGCGTTCGGACTCGATGTTGCGGCGCACGCGGCCGAACAGGTCGAGTTCCCAGCTCGCATTGGCCTGGACGCTGTAGCTCTCGTTGTCGCGCGCCGAGTTCGACGCACCCGGCATCTGGTCGCTGCTCGAACGCGATTCGCTGCCGCTGGCGCTGCCGGTGATGGTCGGGAAACGGTCGAACTTGGCGCCGCGCAACAAGGCGTTGGCGCGGTCGTAGTTGGCCAGGGCGATGCGCAGGTCGTGGTTGGCCGACAGCGACTCCTCGACCAGTCGCGTCAGCAACGGGTCGTTGAAGCCCTGCCAGAACTCGGCGTTGGCATCGGCCACGGCGCTGCCGTCGGTGGCGGCGGCCGCGTCGGTGCGGGCGAACGCGTCCGGCGTCGCCAGGGTCGGCCGGACATAGTCCGGACCGACGGCGCAGGCGGCCAGGGCGAGCGTCAGCACGGCCACGGCGGGAAAGGTCAACTTACGCATGGATCTTCTCCACAGGAGTGTGTTCGCCGTGCGAGACCAGCTTCTGGCCGACCAGCTTGCGCAGGGCGACGTAGAACACCGGGGTCAGGAACAGGCCGAACAGGGTCACGCCCAACATGCCGGCGAACACGGTGATGCCGGTGACCGAGCGGATTTCCGCACCGGCGCCGTGCGACAGCACCAGCGGCACGGTGCCGGCGATGAAGGCGATCGAGGTCATGACGATCGGACGCAGACGCAGGCGGCAGGCTTCCAGGGCGGCTTCCACGATGCCCTTGCCCTGCAGTTCGAGTTCGCGGGCGAATTCGACGATCAGGATCGCGTTCTTGCACGCCAGGCCCATCAGCACGACCAGGCCGACCTGCACGAACACGTTGTTGTCGCCACCGGTGAGCCACACGCCGGCCAGGGCCGACAGCATGCACATCGGCACGATCAGGATCACCGCCAGCGGCAGGGTCCAGCTTTCGTACAGCGCCGCCAGCACCAGGAACGCGAGCAGGATGGCGAGCGGGAACACGATCAAGGCGGCATTGCCCTGGCTGGCCTGCTGATAGCTCAGGTCAGTCCATTCGATTTCCATGCCGTGCGGCAGCACCTTGGCGGCCACGTCCTTGACCACGTCCATGGCCTGCGCCGAGGACATCACGCGCGGATCGACGTCGCCGGCGATGTCGGCGGCCGGGTAGCCGTTGTAGCGCAGCACCGGGTCGGGACCGAAGGTCTGCTTGACCGTCACCATCGAGCCGATCGGCACCATCTCGCCGCGGTCGTTGCGGGTACGCAGGTTGGCGATGTCCTCGACGTTGTCGCGGAACGAACCGTCGGCCTGGGCGATCACCTGCCAGGTGCGGCCGAACTGGTTGAAGTCGTTGACGTAGGCCGAGCCCAGGTAGGTCTGCAAGGTGTCGAACAGATCGGTCAGCGGCACGCCCTGGGCCTTGGCCTTGATGCGGTCGACTTCGGCATCGAGCTGCGGCACGTTGGCCTGGTAGGTGGTGTTCGCATAGCCCATGCCCGGGGTCTGCATGACCGTGCCCTGGAATGCGCTGACCGCATTCTGCAAGGCGCCGTAGCCCAGGTTGCTGCGGTCCTCGATGAACAACTGATAGCCCGCGCCGTTGCCGAGGCCGAGGATCGGCGGCGGCATCAGGGCGAAGGTGAAGCCTTCCTGGAAGCCGCCGATCTTCTGGTTGAGCTCGGCGGTGATCTCCACCGCGGTCCGGCTACGCTCGCTGAACGGCTTGAGCGGCAGGAACGCCACGCCGGTGTTGGGCGTGTTGGTGAACTGCACCGCGTTCAAACCCGGGAAGGCCATGGTGTTCTGCACGCCGTCGACCTTGGCGGCGACGTCGGTGACCTTCTTGAGCAGGGCGTCGGTGCGTGCGATCGACGAGCCTTCCGGCAACTTCACCGCGGCGATCAGGTACAGCTTGTCCTGCAGCGGAATGAAGCCGGCCGGCACGACCTTGAACATCAGGCCGGTCGCGACCAACAGCACCGCATACACCACGAACACCGCGCCGCGCTTGCCCAGCGCGCGCGAGATCGCGCCCTGGTACTTCTGCGAACTCGACGCGAAGAAGCGGTTGAACGGACGGAACAGCCAGCCGAACAGACGGTCGATCAGGCGCGTCGGCGCATCCTTCGGCGCGCTGTGCGGCCGCAGCAGGCGTGCGGCCAGGGCCGGCGACAGGGTCAATGAGTTAATTGCCGAGATCACCGTCGAGATGGCGATGGTCACCGCGAACTGCTTGTAGAACTGGCCGGTCACGCCCGACAGGAACGCCATCGGCACGAACACCGCGCACAACACCAGCGCGATCGCGACGATCGGGCCGGACACTTCCTTCATCGCCTGATGCGCCGCGGCGAGCGGGGTCAGGCCTTCCTCGATGTTGCGCTCGACGTTTTCCACCACCACGATCGCGTCGTCGACGACGATGCCGATCGCCAGCACCAGGCCGAACAGGCTCAGGGTGTTGATCGAGAAGCCGAGCAGGTACAACGCGGCGAAGGTACCGACCACCGACACCGGCACCGCCAGCAACGGAATGATCGAGGCGCGCCAGGTCTGCAGGAACAGGATCACCACCAGCACCACGAGCAGGATCGCTTCCAGCAGGGTCGTGACCACCGCCTTGATCGAGTCGCGCACGAAGATGGTGGTGTCGTACACCGCCTCGTACTTGATGCCGTCCGGGAAGCTCTCGGACAGGCGATCCATGTTGGCGATCACCTGCTCCTGGATCTGCAGCGCGTTCGCGCCCGGCGACTGGAAGATACCGATGCCGACCGCGTTCTTGCCGTCGAGCTGGGCGCGCAGGCTGTAGTCGCCGGCGCCCAGTTCCAGGCGGGCGACGTCGGACAGGCGCACGATTTCGCCGTCGGTGCCGCTCTTGACCACGATGTTGCCGAACTCTTCCTTGCTTTGCAGGCGGCCCTTGGCGTTGATCAGGGTGAGGAAGTCGCTGTTGGGCATCGGGTCGGCGCCGAGCTGGCCGGCCGAGACCTGTACGTTCTGCTCGCGCATCGCGCGCAGCACGTCGCCGGCGGTCAGGCCGCGCGAGGCGACCTTGTCCGGGTCGAGCCATACGCGCATGGCGTAGTCGCCGCCGCCGAAGATCTGCGCATCGCCGACGCCGGACAGGCGGGCGAGCTGATCCTTGACGTGCAGACGCGCGTAGTTGCGCAGGTACAAGGTGTCGTACTTGCCGTTCGGCGAGGTCAGGTGCACCACCATCAGGAACACCGGCGCCTGCTTCTGGGTCGTCACGCCTTGCCGGCGCACGTCCTCGGGCAATCGCGCCAGCGCCTGGCTGACCCGGTTCTGCACGCGTACCGCCGCGTCGTCCGGGTCGGTGCCCGGCTTGAAGGTGACGGTGATCGCCAGCACGCCGTCGGAACCGGCGACCGACTTGATGTACATCATGTCTTCGACGCCGTTGATCGCTTCTTCGAGCGGCGTGGCGACGGTTTCGGCGATGACCTTCGGGTTGGCGCCCGGGTACACCGTGCGCACCATCACCGAGGGCGGGATGACTTCGGGATATTCGCTGATCGGCAGGATCGGTATCGCGATCAGGCCGGCGGCGAAGATCACGATCGACAGCACCGCGGCGAAGATCGGCCGATCGATGAAAAATTTGGAAAAGTCCATGACGGATTCCTTGGTGCGGCGTTGAACCGCATGAGTCGCGGGCCCACGCCGTGGGGACGTGGGCCTTGATTACGGAAACCTGATGAGAGCGCTTGTTTTTGCTCGTCATTCCCGCGCGGGCGGGAATCCGGAGACTTCTAGCGTTCTCGCCCGAAAGGCCCTGGATCCCCGCGTTCGCGGGGATGACGGCCTGAGGGTTGCGCGGTTTCTTACTGTTCGAGCGTCGCCGCGGCATTCATCCCGCGGCGCGTCCGTCATCGGTCGGTCACAACGCCCCGGCCGCCGCGCCCAGCGCACCCGGCACCGGTGCCGGAGCGCCCATCGCGATGGTTTTCGGCGCCACCGGCATGCCCGGGAAGAACACCTTCTGCACGCCATGGACGATGACCTTGTCGGTCGGCGCCAGGCCCGACTCGACCACGCGCAGCCCGTCGATCATGCGGCCGAGCACGACGTCCTTGCGCAGGGCCTCGTTCTTCGGGCCGAGCACGTAGACGTACTTGCGGTCCTGGTCGGTAAGCACGGCCTTGTCGTCGACCAGCATGGCCTTGAAGTCGCCGGTGCCTTCGAGCTGGACGCGCGCGAACAAGCCCTGGGTGAAGATGCGGTCGGAGTTGTCGACCACCGCGCGGGCACGGATGGTGCCGGTGCGCGGGTCGACCTGGTTGTCGGTGAAGTCGACCGTGCCCTGGTGCGGATAGCCGGCCTCGTTGGCCAGGCCGATGCGGACCGGGTTCTTGTTGTCTTCGCGCTCGCCCTTGCGGGCCAGGTCGTTGTAGCGCAGGTAGGTCTGCTCGTCGCTTTCGAAGTAGACGTACATCGGGTTCTGCGAGACCAGGGTGGTCAGCTGGGTCTGGTCGGCCTGGGCGAGGTTGCCCACGGTGACCAGGGCGCGACCGGCACGGCCGCTGATCGGCGCACGCACTTCGGTGAAGGTCAGGTCGAGCTGGGCCGAGGCCACCGCGGCTTCCGCGGCGCGGACCGAGGCGTTGCCCTGGGTGGTCGCGGCGCGGCGGGTCTCGAACTCTTCGCGCGAGATCGCCTTGGCCTCGACCAGGGTCTGGGCGCGCTTGTCCTGGGTCTGGGCCAGGCGCGCTTCGGCGCGCGCGCGTTCCAGTTCGGCCTGGGCGCGGTTGAGCTCGGCGCGGTAACGGCGCTGGTCGATCACGAACAGCAGATCGCCCTTCTTGACCTCCTGGCCTTCCTGGTAGGCGACGCGCTCGACGTAACCGCTGACGCGGGCGCGCAGTTCCACCGATTCCACCGCGGTGACGCGGCCGGTGAACTCGTCCCACTGCCGGACCTGCTTGCTCAACACCTGGGCGACGCTGACTTCCGGCGGCGGCGGCGCGCCTTCGGGGGTGGCGGCCTGGCTGCCGCAACCGACCGCGGCCAGGGCAATGACGACGCTCGCGGCCAGCGCGAGCACGGAGAGCCCGACGCCGGCGCGGCCGGAACGGGCGAAGTAGTTGCTGGTGCTCATCGGGGGGTGGGTTCCTGTTTGGGATTCTTGGAGGTCAACGACTTCAACAGTGCGCGCGCGTCCTGGAGACAGCGTTGCGCGGTTTCCTCGGCGGTGCTGTCCGGATCTTGCGAACACGCATCGGTTGAAGCCGATTTAGGGGTGGGACGGACGGTGGTGGGATAGGCGGGGGCACCGGCTGGCAGGCGGCTGGCGGGCGCTGAGGGGACGCGCGCGGCGCGCGGCGGCAATTGCGGCGGCGGTGCCGCGCGCGAGGCGTACGGCACCACCGCATGCGGCGGTTCGCTGTCGGCGTCGTGGTCGATCAGGGCCAGCGCACGCTGGCCGACCGACAGGGCGCTCGGCCATTCCGGGCAGGCGTTGCGCTGATTGAACTCGGTGCACACCGGCGTATCGACCGCGAGCAACTGCACGCGGACCGCGAGCTGGCGCGCTTCATCGTGCAGCACGCGCGCGAGCATGCGCAGGGCCGCGGCACCGATCGAACGGTGACCGTAACCGGCCCAGGGGTGCTCGCTGCCGGGACCGCCGATCAGCACGTAGGTGCCGCCGCGATCGTGTTCGGCCAGCAAGGGCAGCAGGTGGCGCGCTGCGGCGAGGTGGGGGAGGAGGTCCTCGTCGAGCTTGCGGCGCAGGAACTCGGCCGGGTTGTCGAGCAGACGGCCGCGTTCGGCGCTGCCGCACACCGCTGCGACCACCCCGGCCAGGGGACGGCCGAGTTTGCGCAGGGCGCGGGCGAGCTTGGCGCCGGCGGGGTCGTTGCTCACCGAACCGGCGATCGTGGTCAGGTCGGCGTGGGGGTAGGCGGCCTTGAGCACTTTCAGTTCGCTGGCCTGGCGGGCGACCGCGATGACCGGCCGGCCGCCGTCGAGGGCGGCCTGGACGACCCCGCGACCGACACCGCCGGTGGCACCGAGTACAACCAAAGGGGCTTTCATTGTCCCGCTCCCGGGACTTTCTCTCCCGTCATCGGGATGATCCCATGACGAGTGTCATTCCCGGAATAACCCCGGGTGTAATGTGCCAACACCGCGCTGACGGCCGGCATCAGCAGCATCGCCGAGGGCAGCGCGATGATGAAGGCCAGCACCCAGGCCAGCATCCAGGCCTCTTCGGCGCCTTGCGCCAGGCCTTGGCGGAACACGACCACGGCCAGCCCGATCAGGGCGGACATGGCCACCAGCATTAGTGGGAGAAACGCGAATCGGGCTTGTCGGGGGCTCAACATGGCGGGGGCCTTCGTGTCGATCTGCGGCACAGAGTAGAGAGACGGACGGCACTTGATTAGCCACTGATTCAGGGAATAATTGTCCCGACATCGGGCCAATGCCCCCTCTGCCTCCTTGAATGCCTCCCGGCCGGCCCCAGACATGACGGCAGGGACGTGGGAGACACGGGGATCGAGCTTGCTCGCAACCCGCGACGATGCCGTTACTGTCGCCGCCGCCGCCCGACCCCGGCAGTGGGTGGGGTCAGCAAGGCGCCATGACAGCCGTCACCCGCAACCGCACCTGCTACGCACATCGAGTTTTTTGAACTGACGAGAACCCCCGCGACGCCGGTGCTAGGCGCGGCGCGCGGCAGGCTCCCGTTCGATCCACACCCCTACGGAGGCCATTGCCCATGGCTCACGATCTCAACGACACCCTGATCTTCGTCAAGGTGGTCGAGAGCGGCAGTTTCATCGCCGCCGCCCGCGTCCTGCGCCTGCCCAAGACCACGGTCAGCCGCAAGGTCCAGGAACTCGAAACCCGGCTCGGCGCGCAACTGCTGCATCGCACGACCCGCAAGCTCGGCCTGACCGAGGCCGGCAACCTGTACTTCGAGCACTGCCAGCGCATCGCCCGCGAACTGGACGAGGCCGAGAGCGCGGTCGGCCAGCTGCAGGGCGGCCCGCGCGGCTGGCTGCGCATCACCGCGCCGTATTCGGTCGGCATCACCTGGATCGCGCCGCTGCTCGGCGAGTTCCATGCGCGCCACCCGGAAGTGCGGGTGGAGATGAACCTCAGCAACGACACCGTCGACCTGATCGACAAGGGCATCGACGTGGCCTTGCGGGTCGGCGACCTGCCCGACTCCAACCTGATCAAGCGCCGCCTGGCGATCTTCCGCACTCAGATCTACGCCAGCCCGAACTACCTGGCCCGCCATGGCGAACCGCTGCACCCCGACGACCTGCGCCATCACCGCACCCTGGCGATGCCGAAGTCGCGCCGCAACAACGAATACGTGTGGACCCTCAACGACGGCGAGCGCAACGTCGACTACGTGATCGACCCGGTCATGGTCGCCAACGACCCGGGCCCGCTGCGCGGCGCCCTGCTGTGCGGCGAAGCGCTGATGCTGGCCGCCGACGTCACCGTCAAGGCCTTCGCCGAACAGGGCTACGTGCAGCGCGTGCTGGCCGGCTGGACCGGCCCGGAGTACGAGTTCAACGCGGTATTCCCGCGCGGGCAGGTGCAATCGCCCAAGGTACGGGCCTTCGTCGACTTTTTGGTCGAGCGCCTGAACTTCGACGCCGACTACATGCAGGTGCTGTGTCCGGACGCCAAGCGCTTCCGCAAGGCCTCCGAAGAAGCCGAAGCCGCGCTCGCGCACGGCCTGGCCAAGGAAGCCAACGACCAGCGCACCATCGCCGTGCCGGTGGTCGAAGCGATCGAGGCGATCGCCGACGCCGTCGACCTGCGCGGCAAACCGCCGGCGCGCAGCGGCAAGACGGCCGAAGACACCGCGCGCAAGGACGACACCCCAAGCGACGAGGACGCGGCGCTGGTGTGAGCGCGACGCTGTTCTGATCCAAACCGGCGTCGTGGTTGCGACGCCGCATCCTGGCTGCAGATTGCCGTTGCCGTTGCCGAGAATTTGATCCGCTTTGCTTGTGGCTTTGCTTTGCCGCTTTGCCGGTCAAGAGAAGACCCGTAGGGCGGCCCGCAGGGATGCGGGCCGTGCGCAAGCAGGCCATGGATGGCCTGTCTGGAGCATCCCCGCGTATGCATCGCTCGCGCGGGCTTGTGCCCTTGCAAGGAAGGCCTTTTCTTTGGTTAGCTTTGACCGAAGGAAC
>NZ_JBQJIN010000036.1:0-50188 GCF_052078695.1 Lysobacter sp. CA196
CGGGCGCTGAGACCTTGGCGGACCCAGGCCATGATGGCGCCGCGCTCTTCGGGACTCAGGTGGGTGTAGTGGTGGCCCATGTGCAGAACCCTTCGGTGGGTGATGCACTTAAGCTTAGAGACCGCCCCACTAAGAAGGCATCCCCCTCGACGTCCAAACCGGCCAAGGCCGAACGCGACCGCCGCGGCAACGGCGACGAATTGCACCAATCCGCCTCCGGGCGCCATCCGCCGCTCACCAGCAACCAGGGCCTGCCGTTGTCGGACAACCAGAACTCGTTGCGCGCGCGCGAGCGCGGACCGACCCTGCTGGAAGACTTCATCCTGCGCGAGAAGATCACCCATTTCGACCACGAGCGCATTCCCGAGCGGATCGTGCACGCGCGCGGAACCGCGGCGCACGGTTACTTCGAACTGACTCGTTCGCTGAAGAAATACACCACCGCCGACATCCTGACCCAGGTCGGGCAGCGCACGCCGGTGTTCTGTCGCTTTTCCACGGTCGCCGGCGGCGCCGGCTCGATCGACACCCCTCGCGACGTGCGCGGCTTCGCGGTGAAGTTCTACACCCAACAGGGCAACTGGGACCTGGTCGGCAACAACATCCCGGTGTTCTTCATCCAGGACGCGATGAAATTCCCCGACGTGGTGCACTCGGTGAAGATGGAACCCGACCGCGGGTTTCCCCAGGCCGCCAGCGCCCACGACACCTTCTGGGACTTCATCTCGCTGACGCCCGAGGCGATCCACATGATCATGTGGGCGATGTCGGACCGCACCATTCCGCGTTCGCTGCGCATGATCGAAGGCTTCGGCGTGCACAGCTTCCGCCTGCTCGACGCCAAAGGCGCTTCGACCTTCGTCAAATTCCACTGGCGCCCCGTGCTGGGACTGCAATCCACGCTCTGGGACGAAGCGGTCAAGCTCGCCGGCGCCGATCCGGATTTCCATCGGCGCGACTTGTTCGAGGCCATCCAGAACGGCGATTTCCCCGAATGGGAGCTCGCCGTGCAGCTGTTCGCCCAGGAGCAGGCCGACGCCCTGCCCTTCGATCATCTCGACCCGACCAAACTCATCCCCGAGGAAACCATTCCGCTGACCGTGATCGGGCGGATGGTCCTGGATCGCTGGCCCGACAATTTCTTCGCCGAAACCGAACAAGTGGCCTTCTGCCCTTCGCATATCGTACCGGGCATCGATTTTTCCAACGATCCGCTGCTGCAGGGGCGGCTGTTTTCCTACCTCGACACGCAACTCTCGCGCCTGGGTTCGGCCAATTTCCATCAGCTGCCGATCAACGCGCCCAAGTGCCCGTTCGCCAACCTGCAGCGCGACGGCCATATGCAAATGGGCGTGCCGAAAGGCCGGGTCAATTACGAACCCAGCTCGCTCGACCCCCAATCGCCGCGCGAGACGCCGGCCGGTTTCCGCAGTGCCGCCGCGCCGAGCGAGGACGGCAGCAAGGGGCGGATCCGAGCGGAGAGTTTCGCCGACCACTATTCCCAGGCACGGCTGTTCTTCCGCAGCCAGAGCGCGCCCGAACAGGCGCATATGGCTTCGGCGCTGGTGTTCGAGCTGTCCAAGGTCGGCACTGCGCACGTGCGCGAAGCCATCGTCGGGCATCTGCGCCATGTCGATCCCGACCTGGCCAAGCGCGTCGCCACCGGGCTCGGGCTGGAGCGGCTGCCGCCGGCGCCGCCGGCCGCGGTCGAGCCGATCGATCTGCCGCCGTCGCCGATGCTGCGGCTGATCGGCAAGATGAAGGACACCCTGGCCGGGCGCTGCGTCGGCGTGTTGATCGACGACGGTTCCGATGCGGCTGCCCTCAAGGCCTTGCGCAAGGCGGTCGAAGCCGCCGGCGCGCGGGTCAAGCTGGTGGCGCCGAAGCTCGGCGGCGCCAAACTCAGCGACGGCAAGCCGCAGGCCGCCGACGGACAATTGGCCGGCACGCCTTCGCTGCTGTTCGATGCGGTCGCGCTGGTCCTGTCGGACGCCGCCGGCAAGCGCCTGGCGAAGGAAGCCGCCGCGGTGGACTTCGTCCGCGATGCCTACGGCCACCTCAAGGCCATCGCGGTCGACGCCGGCGCGCGGCACCTGCTGCGTGCGGCCGGGGTCGAGCCGGATGCGGGCGTGGTCGCGGCCGACCGGACCGCGGCCTTCGTCAAACTCGCCAAGGTCCGGCAATGGGACCGCGAACCGACGCTGCGGACGCTTGCCTGAGCACCGCCCGAGCCGAGCGTCGCGCCTGCGCTTCGTCGCCGTGGCGGCGATGGGGCTGGCCCATGCCGTCTGCGCGACGGCCTGGGCCGCGTCCGCGGATTGCAAGGCGCGGCTGCTGCACGAATTGGGCTGGCGCTTCGTTCCGGTCGCCGCCTCCGAGGTGGAGATCCACCCGGGCGCTCCCTGCGACCGCGCCGGGCTGAGCGAGGCCCAGGCCGCGGGCGATCTGGTGGTCAAGATGCCGGCCGGCCTCGATGGCGGCGCGCGCGACCGCCTCCACGACGAGCTGTTGGCGCATCCGGCCAGCGTCTGCGCCTACGACTTCCTCCTGGGCGCGGCGACGCGACGCGCGGTCGATCGCCTGGTCGGCAATCGCGGATTTCGCTTTTCCGCCGTGCAAGTCGGTTGGATCGGCTTCGGCCCCAGCGGCTCGGCACGCGACGGCTGGAGACCGATTTCCTTGTTCGGCCGCGGCTACCGCCCCCGCGGCGCCAACTCGCGCGCGATCGAAGGTTTCTACAACGGACAAGTGCGCGGCGAGTGCGGGCTCGGACGGCAAATCGCGCAATACGGCGCGCAGGCCGAACTCTATGGCATGGCCGGGTTCGACGCCGAGTTCGATGCCGACGAAATCGTGATCGGCACCTTCAACCGCCTGCATTCCACCCGCAGCATCCTGCTGGGCAGTTCGGCGGGCCGCTTCGTCCACGACGGCCGTGCCGTCGCCGCCGCGCGCCAGGGCCGCCAGGCCTTCATGGGACGGCCCGGCTTCGTGTTCCATGTATTCGATCGCAGCAGCCTCGACGACCTCAACAACCAAGCCGAGAATTTCGTCGTCTACGACGTCGACGCGCAAGCCGCGGCCGCCTTGCGCAACCACGGCGGTTTCGAGTTCTACAACCGGCGCAACCGCGAAATATGGCGGCTCGCACGCTCGCTGCAGCCTTACCGGTCGAAGCGCTTCTTCGAGCGCGCCCTGTACGAACGCGACCCGGCACTGCGCGAGGGCCTGCCTGTGCAAGCGCAGGCGACCCTGGCCCGGCTCGACACCGCGCTCGCCGATCCGTTCTACCGCGGCTTCGAGATCTACGTGCACAAGCAAGGGGTCAAACCGGTCGGTTTCCACATCGTCCGTCTGCTCGACCGCAACCCGCGCACACCGTTCCGGGTGGAGTTGGCCTTGCACAATCTGCAGACTACGCTGTACGAGCGCTATCTCGCGCATCGGATCAGGCAATGCGGGCGCGCAGGCTGAACCGCGGCGCCGCATCCTGGTAATCGGATCGGCTTGCAACGCATGAACGATTCATGGGCCGACGACAAGGCCGCGCCGCGTTCGGCATCCACGCGGAATCATGAAGACGACGTGTGCCTATGTTTCGTTGCGGTGAAACCAAGCGCCTGCCCGAGCGACCGCTGGTTAACAGGCCATGGCTCAGTGTCGGTATCAGCCGAACCAGCCCGGAACGGTAACGATATGGGTAAACGATAAGGCGACCATCATGACTGACACCAAACATCAGGGGCACAACCCGCAAGGCCGAGGCGATCATCTGCGCGAGCCGCAACGCAACCCTCCGCAAGAGCAGAAGCTCCCTCAGACCAAGCAACAACAGGACCAGGAACCTCGACACGGCCACGCCCATCCCAAGTCGCCCGACGGCGACCGGCCAGGCAACGGCCGCTAGCGTCCGCTCCTGGCAGCGCAGCGTTTCGCCGGCAGGCCCTCGGCCATCGGCTGCACATCTGCGCTGCACTTCTGCACACAACATCACCGCACCGTCGAACAGCTCATCATCGAAGAAAGGAGACATGCCATGCTCAGCTACGCCGTAGTCTTCCTGGTCATCGCCCTGGTCGCCGCCGTTCTCGGCTTCACCGGAATCGCAGGCGCCGCCAGCAACATCGCGTGGATCTTGTTCATCGTGTTCCTGATCCTGGCCGCGATCTCGTTCTTCCGCGGCCGCGGCCCGGTCGCCTAGAACAAACTCAATCGTGGAACAGGCTCAATGACGTCACCGATGCCGCGGCGGCGGAGTGCCGCCGGCGCCACGCGATCGTTCATATGCGCCTGCGAGCCGCGCCAGCGCGGCTCGCAGGCGATCGACGAGGCGCATCCTGAAAGCCTGCAGTCGCGCGCGGATCGCTAAGGCGAAGGCGCCGCCTGATCGACCGGGTGGCGCTTTCGCCGCAGCCGGCGATCCAGGTCGGACATTTCATAGGGCTTGGGCAGGAACTCGCAATTGAGCGGCAGTTCCGGCAACCAGTTCGGCGAGTAGCCGGAGGTCAGGATCACCCACAGCGCCGGCCGCACCTCGTAGGCATGTTTGGCCAGATCGATACCGGACATGCCGCCTGGCATGGAGACGTCGCTGAACACGACGTCGACCCTGCCGGCGTCCTCAGTGAGTATCTGCAACGCCTGCGCACCGTTCGCCGCGGTGATGACCGCATAGCCCGCATCGCGCAAGCTGTCCTGCACCACGTCGAGGATGTTCTCGTCGTCGTCGACCAACAGAACGGTCGGTTGCGCCGCCGCCTCCACCACGCCGCTCAGGGGGAAGTGCATCGCGATGGTGGTGCCGCCATCGGCGGCCGACTTGAGTTCGAAAGAGCCGCCCGTCTGCCTGACGAAGCCGTAAACCTGGCTGAGGCCCAGGCCGGAGCCCTTGCCGACCTCCTTGGTGGTGAAAAACGGCTCGGTAGCGCGCTTCGCCACTTCCGGGGTCATCCCGCTGCCGTTGTCGGACACCGACACGGTCAGATGCTCGCCATGAATTTCGGTCGACACCCTGATCCGGCCGTTCGACCGGGTGATCGCGTCGCGCGCATTGATCACCAGATTGAGCAGACTCGCCTCCAACTGGGTCGGGTCGGCCTGTATCGTCGCCGTGCCGGCGCATAAACCCAGAGACAACTCGACGCGCTCATCGCAGACGCGGCTCAACAGTACCTCGGCGTCGCGGATCAGCGCATTGACGTCGATGGCCTTGGGCCGCAGCACCTGTCCGCGCGAGAAAGCCAGCAACTGCTTGGTCAGGCGCGTGCCGCGGTCCAATGCGCGGCGCGCGGTGGCCATCGTGCGATCGAACTTGTCCTCGTCGTTCCGCACCGTCCGCAGGCGGTCCAGGCTGTGCCCCACCACGGTGAGCAGATTGTTGAAGTCGTGCGCCATGCCATAGGTGAGCTGCCCCACCGCTTCGAGTTTCTGCGCCTGCAACAACGCGTTCTGCGCCTCTTCCAGCGCCTGCTCGGAGCGTTTGCGCTCGCTGATGTCGCGGGTGACTTTTGCGAACCCCAACAGTTCGCCGTCCTCGCGAATGGCGTCGATGACCACGCTCGCCCAGAAGCGGCTTCCGTCCTTGCGGACGCGCCAGCCCTCGGCTTCGAACTGCCCGGTCGTCGAGGCGCGGGCCAACGCGGCCTGCGGCACCCCTGCGGCCACGTCTTCTTGAGTATAGAAAATGGAGAAATGGCGTCCGATCACTTCCTCGGCGTCATAGCCTTTGATGCGCGCGCCGCCGGAGTTCCAACTGGCGATGTTGCCGTTGACGTCGAGCATGTAGATCGCGTAATCGACCACGCCCATGATCAACAATTCGAGTTGTCGCGACTGCTGGATCAGGGATACGCCATCGCCGTCTTTATTGGGTGCGGTATCGAGTCGAAACGAAGTGTCCATGGCACGGTAGGAGGCTGGGAAACTCCTATTACAGTGCCCCCAGATTCATCGTCAGATGTTAAGCCGGCGAGAAAATCGCCCCTCGCGGCAAGGCCGGAATCGAGCTCCGATCCGGCCCACCACGGTCGGCGCAAGTTCGTCGACCGCAGCGGCGCATCGCCGAGTTCGCCGGCGTCGTGTCGACGCCGGCGATTGTGTTCCTTCGACGAGGATCAGCGCCCGTCGCGATCGGCATCGCCCGGCAGGGCGCGTTCGACCGTGTGCCAGGCCTCCTTGGTGGCTTCCTTGGCTTTTTCCCAGCCGAGCCGCGACTGTCCCTTGACCTTGTCCCAACCGCGACCGAGTTCGTCCTCGAGCCGGTCGTCCCACTCGCGCCAGGCGGCGCCGTGGCGTGCCTGCACGCCGTAGCGATAGGCCGGCCGGTAGTCGTCGTAGCTCGCATTCTTTTCGCGGTAGTTGGCCTGGTCGAATCTCGACTCGTAGTAGCGGTCGGCCGCATCGTAGGTGCGGTAGGTCCGGTCGGTGCGGTCCCAGGCATCGCGTACCGCCGCCTTCGCATCGGCCCAGTCCAGCCGCGACTGATTGCGCGCGCCGGCCCAGTCGCGTTCGAGTTCCGCTTCGGTGGACGGGTCCCAGCCGCGATCGTGCATGCGCGAGCGGGCTTCGGTGCCATAGGCATAGGCCGGCGCGTAGTCGGTGGCGTAGTCGAATTTCGAGTCGTAGTACGGTCGAGCGGTGTGAGCGTTCTGCCAGTACTCGGTCTCTCCGGTCGGATCGAGGCGTTCGGCGATGCCTTTGCCGGCCGCCGCGCCGGCGATGGCGCCCACGCCGCCGCCGATCAGGATGCCGATCGGACCGGCCAGCGCGCCGATCACCGCACCCGCCGCTGCACCGCCTGCGCCGCCCAGCCCGACCCCGACCGGGTGCGATCCCGGCGTGCCGCTGATCGGATCGCGATTGAGATCGCGGCTTTCGTTGGAGTTCGTCATAGTGCCTCCCGGTTATGGCCTTGCATGGCCAGTGCATGCAAGCGTCGCGCCTGGAGGATGTGCACGGCGTCGGCGAGACGCGAAGACGCCATTAAATTCTTCGCGCAGGTTCTAAACGAATCTGAATCGCTCAGGCTGTCGACGCCGGGCGTGAACGCGGGGACGAAAGGCTCGGGCCTGCAGCACCTGGCAGGGCCGCGCAGGCCGCGCCGTCACGAGCGAGTGCCACGCTCTTCGCGCGGCCGCGGCTTTTTATCGTTGCGCAAGGCGCTGACCACGATCGCCAGGCCGAGGCCGGCGGCGATCACGAACAGCACCAGGGCGAAGGCCGGGTAGCCGAACAGGAACGGCCCGACGCCCGAGCGCAACAGCAAGGCGCTGGAAATCAGCAAGGCGGCCACGACGATGCCCGCGGCGATGCGGTTGGCGATCTTCTGCAGGTTCTCCATGATCGCCGAATCCTGCCAGCCGGTGATCCGCACCTGCAGGCGGTTCTCGGCCAGCAGCGACAGCACCGTGCCGACCTTGCGCGGCGCGTCCTGTACCAGCGATTGCAGCTCGATCGCTTCGCTCGCCAGGTTCGCCGGCGACAGCGACTGCAGCAGCCGGTCGCGCAACAGGCCTTGCAGATGATCCTCGACGGTCTGTTTCAGACTCAGCCCGGGGTCCAGCGCGATGCAGACGGTTTCGAGGTTGAGCAGGGTCTTGGCGAGCAGGTTGAACTCCGGCGGCGTGCGCAGTCCGCACAAGGCGCTGAGCCGGCTCAGGTGCAGCAGCAATCGGCCTTCCGACCAATCCTGCGAATGGCCGTGCGCCGCGTAGCGCGCCACGTGCTGGCCGACCTCGCGCACGAAGCGGCTTTCGTCGAAATCGTGCAGGCGCACGCCCAGGCCGATCAACTCGTCGGCGACCGCTTCGCCGCGCCCGTCCACCGCCGAGAACACCAGCTTCAACAAACGCCCGCGCATCTTGGGCGGGATGTGCGCGACCATGCCCAGATCGAAGATGGCCAGGCGATGGTCGGGCGTGATCAGCAGGTTGCCCGGATGCGGGTCGGCATGCATCTCGCCGTGCACGAACATCTGGTCGAGATAGCCGCGCAGCAGATCCACCACCAAAGGCCGCATCGAATGCTCGGTGCGGCGCAGCCCGAGCGGCTCGGTGACTTTGCTGCCGGTCACCAGCTCCATGGTCAGCACGCGCACGCTGGACAGGTCGCGCAGCGGCTGCGGCACCACCAGGGTCGGGTATTTGGCCAGGTGTTCGCCGAAGCGTTCCAGATGATCGGCTTCGAGCCGATAGTCGAGTTCGTCCATGAGGGTCTTGCGGAACTCCTGGACCCAGTCGGCGAAGTGCAGGCGCCGGCCGACCTGGGTGTTGTGGTCGGCCTTCGAGGCCAGCATCTGCAAGGTGTCGAGGTCGCTGCGGATGACCTGCGCGACGTTCGGCCGCTGTACTTTCACCGCCACCTCGCGGCCGTCGCGCAAGGTGGCGCGGTGCACCTGCGCCAGCGAGGCGCAGCCGAGCGGCTTGGGGTCGAATTGCGGAAACACGCTGTGCAGGCGCACGCCCAGTTCGCTCTCGACCACCGCCTCGATGGTCGCCGCATCCAGGGCGGTGACGTCGTCCTGCATGCGCTCCAGTGCCGCCAGATAGGCCGGCGGCACCATGTCGGGGCGCGTCGACAGCGCCTGGCCGATCTTGATGAAGGTCGGGCCGAGCGCTTCCAGGTCGCGCACGAAATCCGCCGGCCGCCCTTCTTCGGGCGCCTCCACGTCCAGGTCGGTCGCGGCATCCCAGTCCAGACCGGTGAACACGCCCGAGCTGCGGTACTTCAGCAGAAAGCCGACCAACTGCGCGGTTCGGGTCAACGGACCGGGGCTGGAGTTTTGGCTGGGGCCGAGACTGGGGCTCATGCTGGCGACTCCTGGCAGGTGGCAAGCCACGACGGGAGAACGGACGGCTGGACTATTCCGCATGCCTCGGCAACGGCTCGTGAGGGCCCGCGTGCGGCATCGCCCGCTCTGCGGTTCGCTCTCCTGCTGCAGAACCCGCACGCGAGCTCGCCTCGCGGTCGTGCAGCGATTGAGGATCAGCCTCTCGGCCCGCCCATGACCGGCAGGATCACGCCGTTGACGTAGGACGAGCAGATCGGTGCGGCAAGGAATACGTAAGCGGGCGAGATTTCTTCCGGTTGCGCGGGCCGTCCCATGTCGCTGTCTTCGCCGAATTTCGCCACCGCATCGGCAGGCTTGTCGGCCGGGTTCAGAGGCGTCCACACCGGGCCGGGCGCGACCGCATTGACCCGAATCCCGCGCGGCAGGAGCTGGCTGGCCAGCGACTTGGTGAACGCATGGATCGCCCCCTTGGTCGCCGAATAATCCAACAGGTGCTTGTTGCCGAACAGGCCGGTTTCCGATCCGGTGTTGATGATCGATGCGCCCTGCCCCAGATGCGGCAAGGCCGCACGCGCCATATGGAAATAGCCGGCGATGTTGGTCTGCAGGGTTTCCTGCAGATGCGCATCGCTCAGGTCCTCCAGCGAGTCGGCATGCAGTTGGAATGCGGCGTTGTTGACCAGGATGTCCAGACGACCGAACTGGGCCACGACCTGGGCGACCGCGCCCTCGCAGAACGTCGGGTCGCGCACGTCGCCGGCGATCGCCAGGGCGCGGCGCCCTTCCCGCTCGACGTATCGGCAGGTGTCCAGGGCGTCTTCGTGCTCGTTCAGATACAACACCGCGACGTCGGCGCCTTCGCGGGCGAACAACACCGCCACCGCGCGTCCGATGCCGGAATCGCCGCCGGTCACGATCGCCGCCATGCCGTCCAGCTTGGCGCTGCCCAGATAGCCTTCGGCGGCGAATTTCGGGCGCGGTTCGAGCTCACGCTCGCGGCCGGGCTTGAGCAGATGCTGCTTCGGCAACGGGTTTTCGGGCTGGCTGTGCGGCCCGGCCTGCACCGCGGTCTGCTTGGCCGCCTTCTTCGAAGCCGGCGCTTCGGGCTTCGCATCGATGCCCTTCTGGATCGCACGCTGGCGCGCCGCCGTGCGCTCGGCCGGCGCCGATCCCATCGCGGCGGTGGAAGCCGGACGAGCCGACGGTTTCGAGGCGGATTGCCTGAGCGACTTGGATGCCTTCTTGCTGGCCATGAGGTCACCGCAACGGTAGAGACAGGCTTTCGACGATAAAATCGGCTTCATTCGGCCGACGTGAACGATGCAACGCGTTCACCCGTGCGCAACCAATCCCCGATCAACCAACGCGGTGGCTGGCACCGCGCTGTGACTGACGATGGACACCCGTCGCCGTGCCGTGCAGCAGCGGGCACGCGGTTCGCAAGCTTGCGGCTCGCCTAGTGCGTGCCGGCCGGCGTCGATACCTCTCTGACCACTTCGGCGGTGGCGCGGCTCTTGCCGGCCAACGCGATATCCGCCAACGAGACGATGCCGACCAGCTCGCCGGCGGCGTTGACCACCGGCACCCTGCGTACCTGCGCCGCCTCCATCACCGCGACGCAATCGCGCAGATCGCTTTCCTCGCTCACCGTCCTCACCGGTGAGGTCATCGCTTCGCCGGCGGTGGCGGTGCCGTCGCCTCCCGTGGCGACGATCCGGATCGCGATGTCGCGATCGGTCACCACACCGAGCGGCCTTCTTTGCTCATCGAGCACCGGAATCTCGCCGCAGTCGTTGTCGAGCATCAGGCGAGCGATCTCCCGCACCGGCGTGCCGATGAAACAGGTCGCCGGATCCGGGGTCATCAGGGTTTTCGCAGTGATCACGATGCTCCTCCGCAGTGAGTGTAAGGATGCAGTGCAAGCGGATTGTCGTCCGCGTTTCGTTCGATCGCCGTGAACCGCGGCGAGGGCGGCCTTCACGTTGCGGCAATGACGTTCGCAGCGCGCGCAGCGCAATGAATGCCCGCCAGCGCGCGCAACTATTATTTTTTGCGCTGTTCCGCCCGCGCATGGCAACGCTTGCGCTACGCCGCCCACGCACTGTCATCGGTCGCCCCGCACCGCCGATGCGACGATTCGGCGGCCGGGAGCTAGCGCTTCGGGGCCGGGTCTTGCGAGTCTTCGCCTGGCAAGGGTTGATGCCCCTCGCCTTGCGGCAAATCGGCGTTCTGGACTTTCCGCTTCTCGTGCTCGCCTTCCTGCGGGGGATTCTCGCCGGGCAAGGGTTGGTGGCCCTGGCCGTGCGGAGGCCGCCCCTCGTGCTGCCCGCCATCGCGTGGATTGCCGTTGCTCTTGTTGCCCATGTCCGCCACCTCGTCGCCGCCGGAATCGGGGCGATCCTCGACGACGGTGGCCCGGGCCAGGTTAAGCAGGAGTCGTGCTCGACCGCCAAGGCGTTCACGAACGCCCAACAACCGCTGCTGCGTTCAGCGTTGAGGCGGCGCCCGCCGGGTTCGCCTCAGCGCTGCCGCGTCGCTGGAATATCCACGCGCTGACTGCGGCGCACGCCGACTTCGACCGACTGCAGGCCGTGGTCGTCGCGCACCGCCCACGGCAACGGCAGGTTGTCGGGAATCACCGCGATCGTGTGTTTGCCGACCGACACCCGCGGGAACGAGAACTGGCCGTTGCTGTCGGTGCGCACCGCATAACGGCCGTCGAGCACCACGGTCACGTTCGGCGCGGCCTGTTCGGACGCGGCGCGCACGCCGTCGTCGTTGTCGTCGAGGAACAGCGAGCCGTCGATGCCGCCGACCGCCGAACCCGGCGCCCCGCCGATCACCGGCAATGCGCGGCCGGACTGGCGCTCGTAACGCAAGGTCAGGAACGCCGAACGTTCGCGCGGCAGCGTCAGGAACGGCGAGTCGACGATCAGCGGATCGAGCACGAACGGCGAACGCTGCGAGCCCTGGCTCTGATACAGCGCGGCGGTCAGCGACCAGCGCGACGCGATGCGCCAGTTGACCCCGAGATTCATGTCGACGCCGCGCATCGCCGCCGGGCCTTCGCCGTGGGTCCAGCGCGCGGTGCCGTCCACGGACACACGGTCGCCGAGCTCCAGGCCGCCGTACATCGAGAAGGTCGTGGTGCGGGTCGTGGCGCGGGTGGTGGCTCCGGTCGAAACCTCGTAGCGCTCGCCCCATTCGCCGTAACCCAGCGACACCGACAACCGCCGGCCTTCGCGCAGAGGCAGGGCCTGGTCGATGCTGGCCTGCCAACTGCGCCCCACCCCGCCTTCGCCGCCGGCGTGATCGAACTGGACGCGGGTCTGGCCCCAGCCGTTGCGCCGATCGGCGAACAACTGGGCCGCGTAGGTATCGTCGTCGGCGTGGCGCAGACTCAGGCTGGCGCCGTAGCCGAACACGCTGCTGGCCTGGTAGCGCGCGAACGCGGTGGCGTACTGGCCGTCGAAGCCGGCGCCGCTGATCGAACGGATGTCGTCGAGACCAGCGTTCCAGCTCCAGCGGCCGTACTGATAAGCCAGGCGGTAATAACCGCCGCGCACGTCCTGATTGATCGGAGAAGCGCCCCAGCTCAAGCCCGGGTCGAGCGAAAACAAACCGTAGTTGTGCCGATAACGGCCGCGCCGCGCACTCGCGTCGATCCAGGCGCCGGTGGCGTTGCCGCCGCCGTCGTGGCTGCCGAGCAGATTCACTTGCACCGCGTCGCGATCGGACTGCCACGCGCTCGCCCAATGCGCGGCCTGGCTGGGCCGGTCGATCAGGCCCGGCTCGCCGATGTCGTCGGGCACGATACGTCCGTCGGTGCTCAAGGCCGAGACCGCATGGGTCCAACCCGACCCGCCCTGCCATTGCGCGCCGAACGCGCCGACGTGGCCGTCGGCGACGTCGAAGCCGACCACGCGGGTGCCGTTGTAAAGCCCGGCGCGGCCGACCGCGCCGTACACGCTCAGGCCGCTGGCGTCGCGGGTCCATTGCGTGCTCAGGCCGGCCATCGCCACGCTCGGCAGGAAGAAACGGTATTGGTTGCGTTGCAACTGCGACATCGGCGTGTTGATCGCGCCCAGGCCGTTGTCGAGGCGCCAACCGCCGTCGACGAACAGATTGCGCTGCCACACGGTCGCCGCGCCGCCCCAGCCGCTGTCGTCGGCGAAGCGGTCGCGGTCGCTGTGGAAGACGGTCGCGTCGAGCGACAGGCTGCCCCAGTTCGCGGTTTCCCGGAATCCACCGGCGGCCAGGCCTTGCTCGCCGAAGTGCTCGGCGCCGCGCTCGGTGTAGGCGGCGTTGAGCTCGACCCGGAACGAACGCGGCAGGCCGTCGCCGTCGACGACCTCGTCTTCGTCGGGCGGCAACGGCGCCAACGCCTGCGCGGCGATGATGCGGTCGCGGTAGACCGGCACCGGCGCGTCGGCCGCCGATGCCGCGGGCGCGGCCGACGCAAGCGTGCAGGCGACGCAGATCGCCAGTCTGCGCCGGGCGAGCCTTCGGGCGGGTCTCATTTGTCGATGCGTACGTCGAGTTCGAGGCGCTGGCGGCCCCATTCCAGTGCGCCCTTGAGGGTCAGCGGATAGACGATCGGCGGCGCCGGCGTGGCCGGGTCGTCGCCTTCCGGCACCAGCGCAATCGAACGCGTTTCGCCGGGAAGAATCGGCAGACTGGACGGTGCGAGCGCGAACTTGCGGCCGCTCGCGTCGACGCCGTCGACCAGCCCTTCGAGGCGGGTATGGGCCTTGCCGGTGTTGCGGATGTCGAGCACCGGCAGTCGCCGGCCGTCGACCTCGCGCACCCGGCTGGCGAC
Source organism: Lysobacter sp. CA196 (assembly GCF_052078695.1). NCBI lineage: Bacteria > Pseudomonadati > Pseudomonadota > Gammaproteobacteria > Lysobacterales > Lysobacteraceae > Lysobacter > Lysobacter sp. CA196. The sequence continues at coordinate 13,608 of NZ_JBQJIN010000036.1, forward strand.
GTGCTGCAACTGCGCCGCGACCTCGCCGATGCCCAGGTAGACGATGATGCCGATGCGCCCGGACACCGGCACGGTGATCTGGTCGCCGATCATCTCCGGCGCGCCTTCGAGCAGGATCGCGAAACGGCATTCGGTGGGCGCCGCGTGTTCCGGCACCACCACCTCGAAGCGATAACGGCGCTTGCCGTTCGGCGCGATCTCGATCTGCGCCGCTTCCAGGCCGACCCAGGGCCGGCAACTGTCGGCCGCAAGCGCTTCATCGAATACCGCCGCGCCCTGCGCATCGAGATGCCAGTCGGCGGTCTTCAGGGTGTAGCGACCGACCGCATTGGAGATGTTGGAAATCTCCACCACGTTGCGATAGGTGGTGCCCGGCTTGGCCGTGTCTTCGAAGCGCGGCGGCGAGACCAGGGCGGAGAAGCCCTGGGCGAAACCAGGGCCCGGAATCGCCACAAGCGAGAGCGACAGCGCCGCGAACGTCAAGGCATGGCGCAGGACAGCGGTACGCATCAGAGATCTTCCACGTCGATTTCGAAAGAGAAATTGAGTTGCTCGGTACGCACCAACTTCTGTCCGTCGGCCTGGATGGTCAGGCGGATGGTGTCTTCGAGCAGGCCGGCCGGCATGGCGCCGCTATAGACCAGGGTGCGTTCGCCGGCGCGCAAGCTGCCCGGCAGCAAGCGGCCCTGGGTGGTCCAGGCGGCGGTGATCGGGCCGCTGGCCTGCGCCGGCAGGGTCATGTAGACGCGGCCACTACGGCCTTGCCAGGGCGCGAGGTTCAAGCGCACCCACACCGTCAGCGCACCGGACACCGTCGGCCGCTCGCCGCTGCGCGGCGCGACCGAGTCCCACTGCATGCGCAAGGTGTTGGCGGTGACCTGGCTGGCGCTGTCGTCGACGCGATGGGTACCGGCGTGCGACGGCGACATCGCGCCGAACAGGATGCAGGCGACGATGGCGTGCTTCATGGCGCGCTCAAGGTGTAGACCACCTGGCCGGTGTAGGTACCGGAGGCGACGACGGCGTCGTTGGCGTAACTGAAGGTGTGGCAGCTTTCGCGCCAGGTGTTGACCGGGAAACTCGCCAGGGTCTGCGGTCCGCCGCTGAAGGTGCCGGCCAGGATCGGCTGGGCGCCGGTGTCGTTGTTGCCGCTGCTGGTCCAGCTGATCTGCGAAAACGCGATGGTGCTGCCGGCGCCGTTGCTCAGGCCCGCCGCCGGCGCGGTCGCGGTCAGGGTCGCGGTGCCGGTGCTGCCGGGCAGACGATAGAAACCGCCGACGTAGATCTGCGCCGGCACGTTGCAGAAGGCGAAGCCGTCGTAGGAACTGTTGGCCTGGGTGGCGTCGGTGGTCATGACCTGATCGGCGCCGTTGCCGAGCACGGCCGCGGGCACCGTCACCGAGACTTTGTTGATCGCCCCGCCGCGGCCGGGCGTGCCGCCGCTGGAGTAATTACCGGTGAACACGCCGTTGCCGACCCGCAGGTAGACCATGCGCGCGCCCGGGGAAATCGTGACGACGAAGGCCTGGGCGGTGTCGAACCAGCCCAGCGCAAGCAAGAGCAGCACCCAGCACGCCGGGCGTAAGGACAAAGCCATGTCGGGGCCTCGGAAGTCGGAGCCGTTGCCGCACTGCGGATCGAGTCGGAACCGTTCCCGCAACCGCGGGGCGGACCGGAGCCGTTCCTGCACTGCGGGGTGGACCGGAGCCGTTCCCGCGACGCGGGAACGGGGATGTCGCAAAGGACGTCCGGCTTGCGGCTTACGGCATCGAAGCCGTGTAGGTGACGCGGCTGTTGTTGGCGTTGACGCCGCCGTAGACGCCCGGAGCGACCACGTTGTTGTTCTTGTACTTGTAGGCCCAGACCGCATCGCGGTTGACCAGCTTGCCGGTGCCCGGCGCCACGGTCGAGGTCGTGGTCGCGCCGTCGGCCAGGGTCGGATGGGCCAGCGCCGTCGCCGACGACAGGATGGTTTCGGTCGTTTCGATCTGGCTGTAGGAGATGGTGTCGCCGGCGACACCGTTGTTGAGCGCGCCCAGGGTGGTCGAGGTCAGGGTGATGGTGCCGTTGTTGCCGACCAGCTTGGCGGTGACCTTGCCGTCGTTGAGGTCGCCGGAGGCGGCGGTGGCAGCGATGCCTGTACCACCGATACCGACCTGAGCGGCCGGCACGACGAATGCGATCTGGTTGACCGTGGTGTTGGTCGTGTAGTCCGCGCCGCTGCCGACGCGCAGGAACAGGATCTTCGGGATCGTGATCTGGAAGTCCAGCTTGGCGCTGGCGGTAATCGGGGTGCCGGTGCCGGTGGTGTACTGCGATTCGGCTTGGGCGAGCATCGGTACGGCGGCAAGCAGCGACAGGGCCAAAAGGGACTTCGTGAGCGTTCGCATTATTGGGTTCCAGGGAGGTCGAAGGCGCCGGGGCTCCGGGCGCAGGCCATAAAAACGCACAAAGTATGCCAAGGAGTGACATTCGGCACATTGCTTGTTAAGCATACGTGAGCCGCGTGCGACTAATGTCACACTACTGACGTTCTCCGTCACACCTCGCCGTGCCCTGTCAATCCCGGCCACGCTCTGTACAGGTCGCCCCTTCCGCAGTTGCGGCGTCCCGCAGCGATCGGTCGGCAGCCGCTTTCGACTCGTTCAACGCATCGAGACCGCGCCGTCCGCGGCCGACGCCGGCCCTCCGATTCCGCCCTTCGCCACGGCTCCATGCCGATGCGGCCGATGCCCCTCGTCAGCCTGCCGCCCCGCCCTACGGTCAGCCCGAATGCTGCCGCCGGAACGGCCTCACTACACTGCCGTGGCGACCTCCCGCCCTGGAGCAGTGCCATGTATCCCTCCGATATTTCCGGCCCCTCCCGTCAATGCCTGCCGCCGATCGACCCGGTCGTGCCGGCGCCGCTGACCCCGGTGCAGCAGCAGGAGCTCGCCCAGCGCTATGCCCCGATCCTCTACTTCCATCCCCAGGAAGAAAATTTCCTGCAGGACCCGAACACGTATATCGAGCAATCGACCCTGCGGCAGGAACGCGACTTCTGGGGCGACAAGGAACTGCACGGGCTCGGCGAGGTGCCGGCGGACGAACTGGCGCAGATCGGCCCCGACAACAAGAGCGCCGACAGCCAGTTGTTCCTCGATCACCAGAACGAGGAACTCGGCGACGGCGTTCGCGACGGCGACCTCGGCAACAGCAAGAATCTCTACGAATACGACCCCGAAACCAACACCATCACCTACCACCTGTTCTATTCCTACAACGACGGCCCGCCCGGCCTCGGCGACGTGCAGAACCACGAAGGCGACTGGGAAAAGATCACCGTGCAGCTCGACGACCAGTACCAGCCGACCGCGGTGCGCTACAGCGCCCATGGCGGCTTGAACGCCGAGCGCTCCTGGGCCGACACGCCGAAGGAAGACGGCCGCCCGGTGTCCTACGTCGGCCAGGGCTCGCATGCGAACTTCCCCGAGACCGGCTCCTGGAAATCCAAGGCGCCCGGCATCAACGATTCCGCCGAGACCGGCGGCGTGCGCTTCGACCTGGCCGGCCAGCCGGCCATCGATGTGACCACGCAGGAGTGGTATGGCGGCCACGTGCTGTGGGGCGAACGCGGCAGCGGCCAGGAATTCGGTATCGGCGAGACCACCGGCCCGACCGGACCGTCGGCCGACAAGGGACCGATCGTCGCCGGCGACGCCGACCCGTCGCTGCAGCCGATCGACGAGAAACCGGGTTTCCCCTTCTACGGTCCGTATCCGCCGTTCTTCTTCCCGCGCTGAGCGCGGGGGCGGAGGCATGCCCCCCTTTGTAGGAGCGACGCAAGTCGCGACCGCGGGATGCGCAGATGCGACAGCGCCGACGCCATCCATCGAAGTGGCGTCCTTTCGCGGGGTAGGAGCGACGCAAGTCGCGACCGCGTCGCAATGGCCTCGCGGCGCCTCTCTCAAGCAAGATCAAACGCGAAGAGCTTCCGCCACTAAAGTGGCGGAAGCTTTTGGCGTTTGATCTTGATCTTGATCTTGCGTGAGCGATACGCCGCAAGATCGAAAGAACGCGGTCGCGGCTTGCGCCGCTCCTACCCCCGCGAAAGGACACCGCTTCGATGGGCGACATCGGCGTTGTCGCCGCAGCGCGTCCCGCGGTCGCGACTCACGCCGCTCCTACAGACAGGCCCTGCAGGCGTCAGGACATTACAGTGCTGCGCACCGTCGCTCAGCCCGATCCTTGTCCCCATCACTCCTCAGCGGCGTATCTCGAACCCCGGGTTCTCATTGAGCGACCCATCCGCCTCCAACACCGCATAACGCTCGCCATCGGGATGGAACACCACCGGGATCGGTTCCCGGAACAGCGGCCGGCGCACGAAGCGCAGCTCCCAACGGAAATGTTCCAGAGTCGTCAACGCGTCCCGTTGCTCCGGGGTCAGCCCGGCGCGCAGCGCCACCGTGCTGGTCTGCCCGGTTCCGCGTCGTTCGCGATCGACCATCGGGTACTGCTCCTCGGAGATAGGTATTGCGCTTACGCCATGATCTTGCAATGACCTGAGAATGTCACCCCGGTCGCAGTCCCGCGCCGGATTCATGCAGGTCCAGTCCCAACCTCAGCCGACGCCAGCCGAGCGAACGCCGCCGATGCTCCCCATCGCGGTCCCGCGCGCCTGTCGAATTTGCCCCTGCTGCAGCCATCCCCGCCGCACCAGCCATTTCGCCTGCATCGCTGCACGGAATATCCGCCGCCCATCACAGTATCGATCGACGCTCGACGTTTCGTGTCCGACCGAGCACAGGCGGCGGCTTGCGAGATGGCGATACGCAGCTCGGTCGATGCGCGAAGCATGGTCAACTGCGCCGATCGGCGCAGTCCGGCGATAAACGCATCGCCCCGCATTCCATTCGCCGCGGTGCGGTGCGATGCACGACGCGTGGCAGAGCACGCCGACGACAAGATGAATGCGGCACCGGACGAATTCGACGAGGTCATCGTGCGAGCGAGCGCGCAGCTTTGCGCAGCGCAGCTTGTCCGCATGCGATCCGGCGCCTACACTCCGCCGGCCACAGGTGTCCTGCCGCCGTACCGGCGAGCAGGGTGAAACGGGAAGCCGGTGCGAGTCGACAGACTCCATTCCGGCGCTGCCCCCGCAACGGTAGGCGAGAACACCCGACTCAATACCACTGCGATTTCGCGGGAAGGTGTCGGGGTGATGCGGATCGAGCGCATCGCTCGCAAGCCCGGAGACCGGCCAGTGGCGGGCATCGCATGCGATGCCGTCCTCGGGTGTTGCGGTGGGCAACCGGACGGGCTGGCTCGACGCGATGTCCGTTGCGTGGAACCGACTTGTCTTGCTCCGCAATCCCCGTCACGCGGGTGAGCGACACGGAGCTGAAACAATGAACGATATGAATCGCGTCGCGACCGAAGTCGCGACGGTCAAGTTGCTGATCGACGGCGCGTTCGTCGAATCCCGGTCCGAACAATGGCGCGACGTGGTCAATCCGGCCACGCAGACGGTGCTGGCGCGCGTGCCGTTCGCGACCGCGGACGAAGTCGACGCTGCGGTGCGTTCGGCGCAGCAGGCCTTCAAAAGCTGGCGCAAGACCCCGATCGGCGCACGCGCACGCATCTTCCTCAAGTACCAGCAGCTGATCCGCGAGCACATGGGCGAGCTCGCTGCCATCCTCACCGCCGAACAGGGCAAGACCCTGGCCGATGCCGAGGGCGACGTGTTCCGCGGCCTGGAAGTGGTCGAGCACGCCGCTGCGATCGGCAACCTGCAACTCGGCGAGCTGGCCAACAACGTCGCCAACGGCGTCGACACCTACACCTTGCTGCAACCGCTCGGCGTCTGCGCCGGCATCACCCCGTTCAACTTCCCCGCGATGATTCCGTTGTGGATGTTCCCGATGGCCATCGCCACCGGCAACACCTTCGTGCTCAAGCCGTCGGAACAAGACCCGCTGGTGACCATGCGCCTGGTCGAACTGGCGCTGCAGGCCGGCGTACCGAGGGGCGTGCTGAATGTCGTGCACGGCGGCGAAGACGTGGTCAATGCGATCTGCGACCACCCCGACATCAAGGCGGTGTCGTTCGTCGGTTCGACCCAGGTCGGCACCCATGTCTACAACCGCGCTTCGCTGGCGGGCAAGCGCGTGCAGTGCATGATGGGCGCGAAGAATCACGCGGTGGTGCTGCCCGACGCCAACAAGGAGCAAACCCTCAATGCGCTCGCCGGCGCTTCCTTCGGCGCGGCTGGGCAACGCTGCATGGCCGCCTCGACCGCCGTGTTGGTCGGCGAAGCCCAGGCCTGGATTCCCGAGCTGGTCGCCAAGGCGCGCACGCTGAAGGTCAATGCCGGCACCGAACCCGGCACCGATGTCGGCCCGGTGATTTCCTGCGCCGCGCGCGAACGCGTCGAAAGCCTGATCGCGTCCGGTGTCGAGCAAGGCGCGAGGCTCGAACTCGACGGCCGCAATCCGTCGGTGCCGGGTTACGAGCGCGGCAATTTCGTCGGCCCGACCATCTTCTCCGGGGTCAAGCCCGGCATGCGCATCTACGACGAGGAAATCTTCGGCCCGGTGCTGATCGTGCTGGCCGTCGACACGCTCGACGCCGCGATCGAGTTGATCAACGCCAATCCGAACGGCAACGGCACCGCGATCTTCACCCAGTCCGGCGCCGCCGCGCGCCGCTTCCAGGAAGAGATCGACGTCGGCCAGGTCGGCATCAACGTGCCGATCCCGGTGCCGGTGCCGCTGTTCTCGTTCACCGGCTCGCGCGCCTCCAAGCTCGGCGACCTCGGCCCTTACGGCAAGCAAGTGGTGATGTTCTACACCCAGACCAAGACGGTCACCGCGCGTTGGTTCGACGACGACACGCTCGGCCACGGCGTCAACACCACGATCAGTCTGAAGTGATGGCCGCCGTCATGAACCTGCAGGCGGTCAGTCCACCGCCACCGCAGCTCGGCGAAGACCAACTCGCCTATCGCGAAGCCGCGCGCGATTTCGCCCTGGCCGAATTGGCGCCGCACGCAGCGCACTGGGACGCGCAAGCCATCTTCCCGCGCGAGGTCATCGGCAAGGCCGGCGAACTCGGTTTCTGCGGCCTCTACGTCGACGTAGCTGCCGGCGGCTCGGGCCTGACCCGGCTCGACGCGGTGGTCGTGTTCGAGGAGCTGGCTGCGCTCGACCCGTCCACGGCCGCGTTCATCAGCATCCACAACATGGCCACCTGGATGCTGACCGCGCACGCGTCCCCCGCCCTGCGCGACGAATGGGGTCCTGCCCTCGCCAGCGGCGAATGCCTGGCCTCGTACTGCCTGACCGAACCCGGCGCCGGTTCCGATGCGGCCTCGCTGCGCACCCGCGCCGAGCGCGACGGCGACGAATATGTCATCAACGGCGCCAAGGCCTTCATTTCCGGGGCCGGCGCCACCGACATGCTGGTGGTAATGGCGCGCACCGGCGGCGACGGCGCGCGCGGCATCAGCGCCTTCGCGGTGCCGGCCGACAGCGCCGGCATCGCCTATGGGCGCAAGGAAGAAAAACTCGGCTGGAACAGCCAGCCCACGCGCGGGGTGGTGTTCGACAATGTGCGCGTGCCGGCCGCGCATCTGCTGGCCGGCGAAGGCGACGGTTTCAAGATCGCCATGAAAGGCCTCGACGGCGGCCGCCTCAACATCGCCGCCTGCTCGCTCGGCGCGGCCCAGGGCGCGCTCGATGCTGCTCGCCGTTATCTCGGCGAGCGGCGCCAGTTCGGCAAACCGCTCGCCGAGTTCCAGGCGCTGCAATTCAAGCTCGCCGACATGGCCACGCAACTGGTCGCGGCGCGGCAGATGGTGCATACCGCGGCGCGCAAGCTCGATGCCGGCAGCGGCGACGCCATCGTCTGGTGCGCGATGGCCAAGCGCTTCGCCACCGACGCCGGCTTCGCGATCTGCAACGAGGCCCTGCAGATCCACGGCGGCTACGGCTATATGCGCGAGTACCCGATCGAACGGCTGCTGCGCGACTGCCGCGTGCACCAGATCCTGGAAGGCACCAACGAAATCATGCGCGTGATCATCGCGCGCCATCTGTTGAACACCGAAGAGGAATTGCGATGAGCCGTGCCGACAAGCAGCACACCGGAAAGGTCTATGACGGGCTGAAGCTGGATATCGACGGCCACACCGCCGTCGTCACCCTGAGCAATCCGCCCGCCAACACCTGGACCCGCGACAGCCTCGCCGCCTTGCGCGAGCTGGTGCGCGACCTCGACACCGACCGCGAGGTCTACGCCCTGGTCGTCACCGGCGAAGGCGAGAAATTCTTCTCCGCCGGCGCCGACCTCAAGCAGTTCGCGAACGGCGACAAGGCGCTCGCGCGCGATGCCGCGCGCCGCTTCGGCGAAGCCTTCGAGACCCTCAGCGCGTTCCGCGGCGTGTCGATCGCCGCGATCAACGGCTACGCCATGGGCGGCGGGCTGGAATGCGCCCTGGCCTGCGATCTGCGCATCGTCGAAGAACAAGCCCAGCTGGCCCTGCCCGAAGCCACGGTCGGTTTACTGCCCTGCGCTGGCGGCACCCAGCACCTGCCGCGCCTGGTCGGCGAAGGCTGGGCGAAGCGGATGATGTTGCTCGGCGAGCGCGTCGACGCCGCCACCGCGCTGCGTATCGGCCTGGTCGAGGAGATCGTCGGCAAGGGCGAAGCCAAGGCACGCGCGCTGCAATGGGCCAAACAGGCCGAGAAGCAGAGCCCGACCAGCGTCGCCGCCTGCAAGGCGCTGATCCAGGCGACCCGCAGCCAAAGCCACGACACCGCCCTGGTGCGCGAGCGCGAAGCCTTCGTCGATCTGTTCGACAGCGACGACCAGACCGAGGGCGTCGCCGCCTTCCTGGAAAAGCGCGCACCGCAGTGGAAGAACGCATGAACGCCGTGCTCGAGAACGAAGTCGCCGTGGCCCCCGTATTGTTCGAAGAGCGCGCGACCGACCACGGCCGCCGGATCGGCTTCGCCACCTTGAACGCGGCGGCGACCTTGAACGGCCTGTCGCTGACCATGGCCGAGTTGCTCGACGCGCAGTTGCGGGCCTGGGCGCAGGACGACGCCGTCTCCGTAGTCGTGCTGCAAGGCGCCGGCGAGAAAGCCTTCTGCGCCGGCGGCGACCTGCATGGGCTGTATCGCGGCATGCTCGAACATCGCGCCAGCGGCAGCCGCGACATTCGCGACAACGTCCATGCGCGCGCGTTCTTCGAGACCGAATACCGGCTCGACCACCGCATCCACACCTACCCCAAACCGCTGCTGTGCTGGGGCCATGGCATCGTCATGGGCGGCGGCATCGGCCTGATGGCCGGCGCCAGCCACCGCGTGGTCAGCGAGCGCTCGAAGCTGGCGTTTCCGGAAATCAGCGTCGGTCTGTACCCGGACGTCGGCGGCAGTTGGCTGTTGAACCGGGTGCCGCAGCGCGCAGGCCTGTTCCTGGCCTTGACCGGCGCACCGCTCAACGCCGGCGACGCGATCCGGGCCGGCCTCGCCGATCACTACCTGCCGGAAGCGCAGCGCGAAGCGGTCTACGCCGCACTGAGCGCGGTCAACTGGGCCGACGACGGCGACGATGCGCGCCGGCTCAGCGCGGTGCTGAAAGGTTGCGCCGAAGCCGCCCCGCCCGGCCCCTTGCAGCAACACGCCGCATCGATCGCCGCGGCCTGCGCGCACGACGACCTGCCCGCGGTAGTCGAAGCGATCTGCGCGCTCGACAGCGACGACGCCTGGCTGCAGAACGCGCGCAAGACCCTCGCCGCCGGCGCGCCCGGCTCGGCCCGGCTCGGCTTCGAATTGCAACGCCGCGCCGCAGAGTTGTCGCTGGCCGACACCTTCCGCCTCGAATGCATCGCTTCCTTGCATTGCGCCGCGCACGGCGACTTCGTCGAAGGCATCCGCGCCCTGTTGATCGACAAAGACCGCACGCCGCACTGGAACCCCGCCCGCCTGGCCGAGGCCACGCCGGCCTGGGCCGAAAGCTTCTTCACCGCCCCCTGGCCGGCGCAGGCGCATCCGCTCGCCGACCTGGGCGCCACCACGGAGACTGCCGCATGAGCCGCATCGCTTTCATCGGACTGGGCAACATGGGCGGGCCGATGGCCGCCAACCTGCTCAAGGCCGGCCACAGCCTGCGCGTGTTCGATCTCGCACCGGCCTTGGTCGCCAGCGCGGTCGTGGCGGGCGCCCATGCCGCCATCGACGCCGCCGACGCCGTCGTCGACGCCGAGGTGGTGATCTCGATGCTGCCGGCGAGCCGCCACGTCGAAGGCCTCTACCTCGGCGATGCCGGCCTGCTCGCGCAGATGCCGGCGGACGCGTTGGTGATCGATTGCAGCACCATCGCCCCGGCCTCGGCGCAGAAGGTCGCGGCCGCGGCCGCCGCGCGCGGCCTGCAGATGATCGACGCACCGGTCTCCGGCGGCACCGCCGGCGCCGCGGCAGGCACGCTGACCTTCATCGTCGGCGGCGAAGCGGCCGCGCTGGAACGCGCGCGCCCGCTGTTGCAGGCGATGGGCAAGAACCTCTTCCACGTCGGCGCCAGCGGCGCCGGCCAGGTCGCCAAGCTGTGCAACAACATGGCGCTCGGCGTGATCATGGCCGCGACCGGCGAAGCGCTCGCGCTCGGCAGCGCGCACGGGCTCGACCCGAAGGTGCTGTCGCAGATGATGGCGGTCAGCACCAGCCGCAGTTGGGCCACGGAGGTCTGCAACCCCTGGCCGGGCGTGCTCGAAGACGCGCCGGCCTCGCGCGGCTACAGCGGCGGCTTCGGCAACGACCTGATGCTCAAGGACCTCGGCCTGGCCGCGGAAGCGGCGATGAGCGCCGGCGCCTCGATCCCGCTCGGCGAACTCGCACGCAATCTGTACGCGATGAACAGCCGCGCCGGCCACGGCGGCCTGGACTTCTCCAGCGTGGTCAAGTTGGTGGCGAAGGACCTGTGAGCCGCAAGGGAGTCGCGCTGAGGTAACGTCGCGACGGCAGCGACGACCGGTCGCCGGTCGAGCACGGACCCGGCACGCCGGGTCTAATCGCTTACTCGACGATCCGCTGCAGGTTGCCGGAGAAGCTGGCGCGGTCGCGGTCTTCGGTCAGCGAGTACAAGCCGTAGCGCTTGTTCAAGCGCGCGCCGTTGTCGCGGATGCCCGGCGACCAGGCGAAGTCGGCGCGGCTGCGGCTGGAACGCTGCCGCGCCAGGTCGAACGGAATCGACAGATACAGGCCGCGATCGAAACCGCCGTCGCCGGGCTGGCGCGGCGAGTATTCGGTGAAGGTCGCATAGGCGCCCATGCGCACGCCGTTGTCGAACTGGCGCGAGACGTCGACGGTCGCGCCCCAGTCGCGCGCCAGATAGCGCCCGGCACTGACCTTCAGACTGATGTCCTTGTAGCCGGTGTCGACATAGGCGCTGACATGGCCGGTGACGGTGCGGTAACGGCGGAACGAGAAGTCCTGGTCGAAGCTGCGCTGGCGCACCCAGTTGACGTCGGCGCCGATCGCCCAGCGCTGCCCGAACGGCCGGTACAAAGTCTCGGCGCCGGCGCCGCCGTACATGCTTTCGAGCATGCCGACATAGGCCATGCCGTACCAATCGGCGCCGAGCGAACCGGCCGCGGTCAACTGCAACTGCGGCATGGTCACGCGCGAGGAGGTCACGTATTCGCGCACATCGCTGCGCACGCGCGGCAAAGTCGTGATCGCACCGCCGTCGTAGCGGTCGTAGTTGTCGGCGATCAAGGCCTCGATGCGGCCGCTCAGCCACAGGTTCGGCGCGAACCGGTAGTCGGCGTCGTAGGCCATGCCGATCTTGTACAAGGCCGCGGTGTCGGGCGCGCCGAGTTCATGACCGAGGCTGAGGCCGAATCCGCCGCTGTAGCGGTCCAGCGGCGCCCGATACAGCAGCTCTTCGCGGCGTGCCTGCGGACGATTGCGTTCGACCCCGAGGCGGAAAGTCTTGAGATCGACCTCGCCATCGAGCAGTTCGCCGAAACGCTCGCGCTGCACGCTGGTCTCGACCACCTCCATGCCGGCGCGGGTCGAGACCAGGGTGTACCAGTCGACCGAGGCATCGAGTTTGTCGTCGAGGATGCGCGCGGTGCGGCCCAGGCCCTTGGCCGAATGCCGATAACGGGTCTGCTCGCCGGTGACGAACAGTTCGCTGCCGCGCCGCGAGATCTTGCTGACCCTCACCCCGGCGTTGTCGTACAGCTCGCGGCTGACCTGCTCCCAGTCGACCTGCTCGGGCGCGACCGGCTCGGGCCCGGTCGGTGCCGATGCGGTCTGCGTCGATGCGGTCTGCGGCAAACCGGCTTGCGGCGTTGCCCTGGATTCGCCGGCCGCGATCAGCGGCGCAAGCCCCATGGACGGCGCCGCCTGCGGCAACGACGGCGAAGCGGAGCTTGCGTCGGCCAAGATCCCCGAAGCGCGCAAGGTCACAGTCGTCGCCGCAGCGGGCGCGGCTCTCAATGCGGACGGTGCCGACGAATCCGCTACCGGCGCCGCATTCGCCATCGTCGGAATCGCCGGCGCATCGTCGTAGCGGCGCGCGACCGGCGGCGGGTCCTTGGCCTTGATCGGCTCGGCGAGGCGCGCCGCATTGGTGTGCAGGGTCAGCGCAAACGAAGCGGTATTGCCGCGTTGCAAGCCCAGGCTCAGGTCGAGATGGCGATTGGGGCGATAGACCACGCCGACGTTGAACGGCGAGCTCTGCTTGATCCGGCGCGGTCCGGGTTCGTGCCGGTAATCGTTGCCGTCGTATTCGACTTTCACTTCCCAGGGTTTGCCGGCCGGACGATAGGCCACGCCGCCGAACACCGCGGCGCGGCCGTGAAAATAACGCGGCCGGTCGAACTGGTAGCGGTCGTCGTCAAAGCCGCCGCGCGAAGGACGGTGATCGAAACGATCGTCGAGCGCCGACAGCGGGTTGGCCAGATTGCCGCGCGCGCCCAGATTGCCCCAGGCGAGGCCCAGACTGGCGTCGACCGAGCCGAAACGCTTGTTGGCGACCACATACTCGCTGGAAAAATAGCGACGGCCGGCGATGTCGCGCGCGCCGACCGCCACTTCCGGCAGGTACCGGCTCTCGCGGCTCAGGCGGACCTTGGCGTCGAAGGCCTTGGCCGAGTTCGAACGCCTGCCGTCCAAGACGGGCGTGGCATCGTCGTCGAAACGCGTGTAGCGGAAGGTGCCTTCCAGCCACGACAAGGGCTGGGCGGTGAAGTTGTAGCGCGCGTACGGCTCGACCCGGCTGACCGAGAGCGCGAGTTCGCCTTCGTCGGCCATGCGTGCGGTCGGCGTCTGCCACAGGCCGGCGCCGCCGAAGTCGCCCTGGCTCGGCGCCTGGTCGCCGGCATGCGCGAAACGCGCGGCCAGCGTGGCGACGACCAACAGCGCGATCTGGCTGTGGCGCGGAGGCGGTCGGCCGGTATTCAGAGCGGCCTCGCGGTGCGAATGGCAGCGGCTGCTTCAGGCGGCGACGCTGCGCTGCCCGCTTCGGGCAAAGGCTGAGTGGCCAGGAATTGCGCGTACTCGCGATTGAGATCGGGCGCGATCCGTCGCACCAGGCGATCATCGATCGGCAGGTAGATCGTCGTGCCCGGCGCCAGGCGCAGCGGTTCGCCGCGATTCCACAGGGCGATGCCGTATTCGACGACGCGCCCGTCGGCCTGGATCAGCTGCACCCGATCGCGGTCGGCCGCGGCCATCGCCGGGCAATCGTCTAGATAGTCGCGCACGCCGCGCCAGCTCGCATGCGGCAGTACGCAGTCCTTGTTTACCGCGCCGACGATGCGCACCTCCTTCGGCAGCTCGGGATAGTGCAGGCGGTCGCCCTCGGCGAGCGGCGCATTGTTCGCGCGATCGCGTTCCAGCGTTTTCGGATCGAGCGAAACGATGCGCCGCCCGGTCGCCGGCAGCGCCCGCACCGTAGCGGCCATGCGTTCGCTCAGCGCCAGCAGCGCTTCGTCGTTGCGCGCGCTCGCATCGGCGATGACTTGCGACAGGTCGAACAACACCCCGACCTGGAAGCGTCGCTGCGCCTCGACCAGGCTGGGACGCAGCCAGGCCGCGCCGGCCACATAGGCTTGCGGCCGCACTCGAGCCGCCAGCGCCGCATCGCGCAGACGCGCCTTGCCCGCATACGTCTGCTCGCCCGGACGCTCCACCGCGCCGCTCACCGCGACCCGCAGTTGCGCGCTCGCCGGCGCACCGCACAGCGCGATCAGCAACAGTGTCGCCGCTGCCGAACGCGTCGCGAGCGTGCAGGCCGAAGCGCAGGCGAGCCTGGGCGTCCGAAGGAATCGGCCGCCCACGAGCGCTGCATTGGTGCTGCGATTACCCATCCGCTCGATCGCCTTGCTGCTCGAACCTCCCGGCTCAGCGCTCGAGGAGGTCCTGCGTGTTCGCGGAGTTGTTGAGGATGTTGGAGAACGGCAACAACTGGTTGACGAATCGATTCCAACGGGTGACCCCGGCCGGGCCGACGAAGACCACGTCGCCGGCGCGGACCGTGAACTGGCTGGCCAAGGCGTAGGATGCCGGCGACTTGGCGCTGAGGTGGTAGATCTTGGCCGGCTGCTTCTGCATGTCCTCGACGCCGCGGATCACGTAGACCGCATCGCCCTTGGCGGTCAGCGGATTGAGACCGCCGGTGCGTCCGAGCGCCTGCGACAAGGTCATGTCGCTGGTCTTGAAGTTGATCGCCATCGGCCGGATCACTTCGCCGACCACATAGACTTCCTTGCGGTCGTTGTACGGCAGATAGATATGGTCGCCGGCCCTGAGATAGATGTCGGGCGCGATCTGCTTGCCGCGGTTGAGCGCATCCAGATCGATCCGGTAGTGCTGGCCTGCGCGGGTCAGCACCAGGCCGGACAGATCGGCGCGCAAGGGGTCGATGGTGGCGCTGCCGATCGCCTGCGACAGGGTCAGCGGCGTGGCGGTGATCGACTGGCGTTCGGTCTTGACGAATGCGCCCTGCAAGGTCACGCGCTGGCTGCCGTAATCGATGATGCTGACGTCGACCTGCGGGCTTTCGATGACCTGGGCGATTTTCGCGGTGATCAAGGTGCGCAGTTCGTCGATGGTCTTTCCCTGCGCCTGCAGCGAACCGATATAGGGATAGAACAGCGTGCCGTCCGGCCCGACCATGCGGCCGTTGGCGGCGGTCTGCTGCTGGGTGCCGGCCGGCGAGGTCAGTTCGGGGTGGTCCCAGATGGTGATGTACAGCGTATCGCCGGCGCCGATGCGGTAGGGCTCGGGCTTGTAGCCCAACAGCTCCGCCGGCACTTCCGCCGCCGGCGCGTCGGCCTTGTCCATCGCCAGCAGCTTCGGCGTGATCGGCACGATTTCGACGTGGTCCTCGTCGAGGGACGCGTCGCTCACGAACTGCTTCGGGCTCATGTGCTGGCCCGGAGCCCACATGCAGCCGTTGAGTCCGACGACGGCGGCGGCGATCGCCACCCAGCCAGAAAGCTTTCTCATATGCGATTCAGTCTCTCGATGTCGCGGACGCGGATACCGCGCCGGACGGGTTCGTACATCGGCCTGTCGATGGACGGCCGACTTCATGGATGTCGATGGGAGGTCGGGATGAAGTCGGCCGATGCCGACGTTGCCGCGTCAAAGAACCTTGATCGGCTCGATCAATGCGTTGGCCGCCCGCACCCGCACCCGGGTCGGGCTGCAGCGCTGCGGCGGACGAAGGGCCCGGGCGATCCGGCGCGGCCCAATGCGTTGCGGGAGGCGAAGCCAGGGGCGCGGTCGGGTGGATCGGCGCGGTGGCTTGCGGCAACAAGGGCGAGGTACTTCATGAGACGTGGGCTCCTAGCGGATACGATCGTTAGCAGTGCAGTCCCCTTTCCGAAGTATAGCGACAGCGCGCGGCGATTGGCCCCTCGCCGTTCACGCGCGTTCGGGCAAACGGTACCGCATCACGTTTTTCGCCGATGCGCGATACGCGGGCGAACCGCCGTATCGCTTGCAGCAAGGCCTTGCGCGCCTTGCGCATACACCCGATCGCATCGGCGATGTTCAGCGAAGGCTTAAGTTTCGCGTTGCGATACGTGATCGCATCGTCGATCCTCCATCGCCGATGCAGCCGTGCCGCACGCTCGCGCCGTCGCCGATCCGTCAAAACATCGTTAAAACGTCGTATTCGAAGCGAATTCGTTTCGGACGTGCGCAGTCGGCGAGTGACTCGCGTCACGTCTTTGAAGTCACGGGCTTGCTTCGTGTTGACCCTGCAAGAATCAGCTCTTACATTCCGCACCGTCACTTTCGGCGCACTGCAACTCGTTGCGTGCATCGACTCGCCGACGGCACGGAGCCGGATGAAACGCCCGAACGATGGCCGCATCATCGGGCGGACCGATTCTGCAGCCGCCGGCATCGCGCATGCGAGGTCGCAACTTTCCCGGGCCGTTCCGACGCCCCATCCAAGGTGAGACCTAGCGCACGTGTTCAACCGGGTTTTGATGGTCTGCATCGGCAATATCTGCCGAAGTCCGACCGCTGAAGTACTACTGCGTCACCGCCTGCAAGGCAAGAACGTCGTCGTCGAATCGGCGGGCCTGGCCGCGGTGGTCGGTCATCCGATCGACGCCACCGCGCAAGTCCTGCTCAACGAGCACGGCCTGAACGGCGAGTCGCACGTGGCGCGGCAGATCGATCGCGCGATGATCGATTCGGCCGACCTGATCCTGGCGATGGAGCGCAAACACCTCAACGCGGTGCTGCAGTTGGCGCCGCACGCACGTGGCAAGACCTACCTGCTGGGCAAATGGCAGGACGACACCGCTGTTCCGGACCCGTACCGGCAGCCTCGCAGCGCTTTCGAACAGGCCTATCAGCTGATCAACTCAGGGGTGAGTAGCTGGGCGGCCCATCTTTGACAGAGCACGATCCACTCTTCAGCAGGTCTCACCCCAATGTCGAAAACATCCGCGGCTCCTGGTCCGTCTCAGGACGATAACGATGAGATCGATCTGGCCGCGCTACTCGGCACGCTTATCGACCACAAGTGGCTGATCGCCAGCGTCACCGCGGCCGGTTTCGCCCTCAGCGTCGCCTATGCCCTGCTCGCCGCGCCTGTCTATCAGGCCAACGCGATGATCCAGGTCGAATCCAATACCCCGACCCTGCCCGGCCTCAATGCGGTCTCGCAGGTGCTGACCGATTCGGCGCCGCAGGCGGTCACCGAGATCGCGCTGCTGACCTCGCGCGCGGTGGTCGGCAAGGCGGTCCAGGACCTCAAGCTCGACATACAGGTCGAACCCAGGCAGTTCCCGCTGATCGGCGGCGTGCTGTCGCGGCGTTTCAGCCCCTCGACGCCGGGCGAAGTCGCTTCGCCGTGGCTGGGCCTGAGCAGCTACGGCTGGGGCGGCGAACGCCTCGACGTGTTCCAGTTCGACGTGTCCAGGGAATTGCTCGGCCTGCCGCTGACCCTGGTCGCCGATAACGCCGGCGCCTACCGGCTGTACGACGAAGACGACACCCTGCTGTTGACCGGCAAGGTCGGCGAGCCCGCCGCCGGCGGTGGCGTCAAGCTGCAGATCAAGGAGATGGCGGCCAACCCGGGCATGCGCTTCGACTTGGTCAAGCTGCCGAGCCTGGCGATCATCACCGCCTTGCAGAAGAACCTGACCGCGACCGAGCGCGCCAAGGACTCCGGCATCATCCAGCTGAGCTATCTGCTCGGCGACCCGGGCCAGGCCGCCGCGACCCTCGACGCGATCACCCGCCAGTACACCCGCCAGAACGTCGAACGCAACTCCGCCGAAGCCGCCAACAGCCTGGAGTTCGTCAAGGGCCAGTTGCCGAACGTGCGCCGCGACCTGGAGAAGGCCGAGCAGGCGCTCAACGCCTATCAGTCGCAGGCGCACACCGTCGACATCACCGTCGAGACCAAGTCCTACCTCGACCAGATCGTCGCCCTCGACAACAGCATCTCGCAGTTGAAGATGCAGCAGGCCGAAGTCAGCCGTCGCTATACGCCCAAGCACCCGGCCTACCGGGCGCTGCTGGAACAGCTCGGCGAGATCGAAGCGCGCAAGAAGGAACTCAGCGACCGCATCGGCGGCCTGCCCGAGACCCAACAGGAATTGCTGCGTCTGACCCGCGACATGCAGGTCAGCACCCAGACCTATACCAACCTGCTCAACCAGGCCCAGCAGCTCGACATCGCGCGCGCCGGCACGGTCGGCAACGCCCGCGTCATCGACCCCTCGGTGGTCGACGTCGCCGAGCCGGTCAAGCCCAAGCGCCTGCAGTTGGTGCTGATCGGCACCTTCCTCGGCGCGTTCGCGGCGATCGGCTGGGTGCTGGTGCGGCAGATGCTCAACCGCGGCGTCGAGGAGGCCAAGGAGATCGAACAGCTGGGCCTGCCGGTCTACGCCTCGATTCCGATGAGCCAGTACCAGCGCGACCACGAAAGCCTCGGCAAGCAGTTGCGCAGCAACGGCAAGCGCCACGACAAGCCGCACCTGTTGTCGCTGGACGCGCCCAACGACCTGGCGATCGAGGCCATGCGCAGCCTGCGCACCGGCCTGCACTTCGCCATGATGGAGGCCAAGAACAACATCCTGATGATCTGCGGTTCGGGCCCGAGCGCCGGCAAGACCTTCGTCTCGACCAACCTCGCCACCGTCATCAGCCAGGGCGGCCAGCGCGTGCTGTTGATCGACGCCGACCTGCGCCGCGGCACCCTGCATCGGGTCATGGGCCACACCAACCAGAACGGCTTGTCCGATCTGCTGGTCGGCCGCGCCGATATCGCCGGCGCCACCCGTCATTCGACCATCCCGGGCCTGGACTTCATTCCGCGCGGACAGGTGCCGCCGAATCCGTCCGAGCTGTTGATGCACCCGAACTTCGCCACGCTGCTGAACACGGTGTCGCAGCGCTACGACCTGGTGGTCATCGATACCCCGCCGATCCTGGCGGTGACCGACGCGGCGATCATCGGCCGTTACGCCGGCACCAGCCTGCTGGTCGCGCGTTTCGGCTTCAACTCCGCCAAGGAACTGGCGCTCGCCAAGCAGCGCTTCGAGCAGAACGGTATCGAGCTCAGGGGCGCCATTCTCAACGCGGTCGAGAAGCGCCATGACAGCACCTACGCCTACGGTTACGAATACCAACCGGTACCCGAGCGCTGAGCCGGCGCTCGCTGCGCCGGGAGGCCCGGGCGCAGCGAACGTCGACGATGCATCCTGCGCCCGGGCACATTCGTCGGCGCGCGGTTCCGCCGATGTCGTCGCAGACGCGATGCCAAGCGGTTCAAGCCGACAGTCGAACAGCGTAGCCATGCACGGCGCGCTGTCGCTTATGCCCACGCGTTATTTGGATCTGCCGACGACTGCGGCACAGTCGCAGTGTCGGCGCGGTTTGATGCAAGGCGAACGTTTCCGCTCATTCACCTCGCCGATGACATTGCATCGTCATGCAAGCGGGGCAGCCTGTCGGCGCTGCGGCGTCGCCGCATGAATACGCAACGCGACTCGCGCGCAGGCAGCGCGCACGGAGCGCCGGCCGATCCGGCGACGGAGCAGGAAAGGCCGCATTCCTGGCACCGCGAAATCTATTGCCGGATTCGAAAAAACCCGTTTTTCCCGTGGAAAACGACGATACGGAAAGCCGCGGCAGCGCATGGACAAATTTTGACCATTGGATGTTTTTACGCAGCGCTAACCAATGCGTAATCGGACGTCGCAGTTCGCATGCGAAGCGCAACCCAGAACGGAATCACGCTCGCTCACTCGCCGCGAATGCGAACGACAAATGAACGAAACATCGGATTCGCGTTGCTTGGGACGGCGTCACCGTGAAAGCCCTTACAGATTCACAGTATTTCCCAAACTCGAAATGGCAACCTAGGCGCACGTATGCAGCTCACCGTGTAGTACAAAGGCAAGCAGTCGCGCACGAGCACGCATGCAAACGGACGCCGCCGCAGGCAGGCGATCCCAGCGACATGCGAAGCACAGCGCATCTGAACCCACGGCCGCCGGACATGTCGATCAGTCATTCCACTTTTGTTTTTTCCGAAAGCCATTATTCGAATCGACCGGCATCGACCGGTCGACGCACCGCGAACAACCGCAAGAACAACTAGAAACGCCAAAGGGACGATCACCGTGGGGGGCGGCGATTGTCGGCCAGGTCAACGAAGACTACCCCCGGACTCATCGTCATGCTGGATGAAAAATTTGCGATAGCGTGCGCCCTCGCGCTATTCGTCACCTGTGTCGCGATGTACGCGATGCATCCTCTGGCCGAACACATCGGACTCGTGGACCGACCCAATGCGCGCAAGCGGCATCAGGGCCACATTCCGGTCATCGGCGGCCTGTGTTTCTTCGCCGGCCTGCTCGCCGGCGCGGTCTATCTCGGCCTGGCCGACCGCTACGCGCTATCGCTGCTCGGCAGCGCCGCGCTGATCGTGGTGGTCGGCGCGATCGACGACGCCAAGGACCTCAGCGTGCGCTCGCGCCTGTTCGTGCAGGTGCTGGCGACCGGGCTGATGATCACCGGCAGCGGTCTCTACCTCAACGACGTCGGCAACGTCTTCGGCACCGGCCCGATCCACCTCGGCCTGCTCGGCATTCCGTTGACGGTGATCGGCGTGGTCGGCCTGATCAACGCCTTCAACATGCTCGACGGCATCGACGGCCTGGCCGGCAGTCTGGCCTTGGTCAGCATCGCCGCGATCCTGCTGTTCGATCGCGCCGGCCTGCTCTCGCAAGGCGCCCTGCCCTTGCTGCCGGTGTTGTTCGCGGCGTTGATCCCTTATCTGTTCGTCAACCTCGGCGGTTGGCGCGGACGCAAGATCTTCATGGGCGACGCCGGCAGCATGCTGCTGGGCTACGTGCTCGCCTGGAGCCTGATCTACATGAACCAGCGCGGCACCCCGCGCATCCATGCCGCCGCCGTGCTGTGGTGCGTCGCCCTGCCGGTGATCGACACCCTGGCGGTGATGTACCGCCGCGTGCGCCAGGGGCGTTCGCCGTTCAAGCCCGATCGCCAGCACCTGCATTACATGCTGCTCGATTCCGGCCGCTCGCCGCGCACGACCCTGCTGATCCTGATCGCCGCCGCCTGCGCCCTGACCGCGCTGGGCTATTCGCTGCGCAGCGCCGGGCTCGGTCTGAACCTGCTGCTGTTCTTCGGCTTGCTCGGCGGTTACACCACCGCGACCACCCACGGCTGGAAGCCGCAGCCGGCTTCGGCCTGGCAGCCCGAGAACGACACCGCCACCGCGTCGGCCACGGCACTCGCCTCCGAAGCCACGACCCTGAGCTTCGGCCGTAACGAGTTGTTCGGCGACGACGCCGCAAGCCTGCCGGCGATGGCCTCGACTGCGGCGATGCCGCAATCGGCCTACCGCATCAAGACCCTGTGCGTGTTCGGCACGCGCCCGGAAGCGATCAAGATGGCGCCGCTGGCCTTGTTGCTCGCCGGCGACCCGCGCTTCGAAGCGCGTGTGTGCGTGACCGGCCAGCACCGGCAGATGCTCGACCAGGTGCTGACCCTGTTCGACATCCAGCCCGATTACGACTTGGCGATCATGAAGCCGGGCCAGGACCTGACCGACGTCACCACCGCGATCCTGACCGGCATGAAGCGCGTGCTGTCGGAACTCAAGCCCGACGTGGTGCTGGTGCACGGCGACACCTCGACCACCATGGCCACCACCCTGGCGGCGTACTACCAGCAGATTCCGGTCGCTCATGTCGAAGCCGGCCTGCGCACCGGCAATCTGTATTCGCCGTGGCCGGAAGAAGCCAACCGCAAGCTCACCGGTGCGCTCGCCGCGATCCATTTCGCGCCGACCGAGTCGTCGAGCGACAACCTGCGCGCCGAAGGCATTCCGACCGACCGCATCGAGATCACCGGCAACACCGTGATCGATGCGCTCAAGCAGGTCGTGCAGCGCATCGAACGCACCCCGGCGCTGCGCGCCGAGTTGTCGGCGCAGTTCGCATTCCTGCGCCCGGAGCGCCGCGTGGTGCTGGTCACCGGCCATCGCCGCGAAAGCTTCGGCGGCGGCTTCGAGCGCATCTGCCACGCCCTGCGCGACATCGCCCTGCGCCATCCGGACGTCGACATCGTCTATCCGGTGCACCTCAACCCGCAGGTGCGCGAGCCGGTCAACCGCCTGCTCAGCGACATGCCGCAGATCCACCTGATCGAGCCGCTGGACTATCTGCCGTTCGTGTACCTGATGAACGCGGCCCACATCATCCTGACCGATTCCGGCGGCATCCAGGAAGAAGCGCCCTCGCTCGGCAAGCCGGTGCTGGTCATGCGCGACACCACCGAGCGCCCGGAAGCGGTCGGCGCAGGCACGGTCAAGCTGGTCGGCACCGACCGCAAGGCGATCGCCGACGGCATCACCGCGCTGCTCGACGACCCCGCCGCGTACCAGGCCATGAGCATCGCCCACAACCCCTACGGCGACGGCCGGGCCTGCCAGCGCATCGTCGAAGCGCTGGCCGGGCTCAAGACCACGGCCTCGCAGCTGGCGGCCTGACGCCCGCGTCGGCAGGCGCCGCGGGCTTGCGCCTGCGCGCCGCATGCGCAACGCAGGCGGCCCGTCCGCCTCCGCTGTGCATGCGCATTTTCAGGTTCGTCTGCCCCTCTTCGCAACCTCTCTCAATCCAGCAGCAACGCCCTCCCCCGCGGGCATTCAACGGAGTCTTTCATGAGTTTCGAAACCGTCTCGGTCATCGGCCTTGGCTACATCGGATTGCCCACCGCCGCCGCGTTCGCCGCAGCGCGTAAAAAGGTGATCGGTATCGACATCAACCGCCATGCCGTCGATACCATCAACCGGGGCGAGATCCACATCGTCGAACCGGAACTCGACGTCGCCGTGCGCGCGGCGGTCACCGGCGGCTTCCTGCGCGCCTCGACCCAGCCCGAGCCCGCCGACGCCTTCCTGATCGCCGTGCCGACACCGTTCAAGGGCGACCACGAACCCGACCTGGCCTACATCGAAGCGGCCGGCAAGGCGCTGGCGCCGGTGCTCAAGAAGGGCGACCTGGTGGTGCTGGAGTCGACCTCCCCGGTCGGCGCCACCGAACGCCTCGCCGACTGGCTCGCCGCGGCGCGCCCGGACCTGAGCTTCCCGCAGCAGGCCGGCGAACAGGCCGACGTCAACGTCGCCTACTGCCCCGAGCGCGTGCTGCCGGGCCACGTCATGCGCGAGCTGATCGAGAACGACCGCGTCATCGGCGGCATGACCCCGCGTTGTTCCGAACGCGCCTGCGAGCTGTACAAGAGCTTCGTGCGCGGCGAATGCGTGGTCACCAACGCCCGTACCGCCGAGATGTGCAAGCTCACCGAGAACGCCTTCCGCGACGTCAACATCGCCTTCGCCAACGAGCTGTCGATCATCTGCGACAAGCTCGGCATCAACGTCTGGGACCTGGTGCGCCTGGCCAACCGCCATCCGCGCGTCAACATCCTGCAGCCGGGCCCCGGTGTCGGCGGCCACTGCATCGCCGTCGACCCCTGGTTCATCGTCGACAGCGCGCCGGAAGAAGCGCGCCTGATCCGCACCGCGCGCGAGGTCAACAACGGCAAGCCGGCCTGGGTCATGAACAAGGTCGAGGAAGCGATCGAGCAGGCGCAGGCCGACGGCAAGCAGGGCAAGGACCTGACCATCGCCGTGTTCGGCCTGGCCTTCAAGCCCGACATCGACGACCTGCGCGAAAGCCCGGCGCTCGACATCGCCATCGAACTGGCCAACCGCCATCCGGGCCGCGTGCTCGCGGTCGAGCCGCACATCTCGGTGCTGCCGGACAAGCTCAACTCGCCGAACGTGATCCTGGTGGACCTGCCGACCGCGAGCGCGCAGGCCGACATCGCCGTGCTGCTGGTCGATCACAAGCCCTTCAAGGAGCTGTCGATGCCGGCGCACCTGAAGATCATCGACACCAAGGGCATCTGGACCTGAGCGCCGCAAGGCGCTCGACCCGGACACGACCACGATGATGCGGCGACTGATCACCACGGCCAGCCTGTCGGCGTTGAGCGCCATGGCCTCGCGTGGCGCGGTGTTCGCTGGCATCCTGTTCACCGCGCATTCGCTGGGGCCCACCGCGTTCGGTCAGTTCACCCTGATCCAGACCACCGCGCTGTTGTTCACCACCTTCTGCGCGCTGAGTCTAGGGCAGATGGCGACCAAGATCGTCGCCGAGGCCGCGGCCACCGATCCGCGCCGCATCGCCACGGCGCTGACCGTGTCCTACGGTTCGGCGCTGTTCGCCTCCTTGCTGTTCGCGGCCTTGTTGTTGGCTCTGTCGTATCCGCTGGCGGTAAAAGTCGGCGGGTCGAACGACCTGGTCGCGGTGTACGCCGCCTCGGCGCTGTTGGTGCTGACCGGCTTTCTCACCGCGATCCAGAACGGCGTCGCGCTCGCCCTGCACAAGGTCAAACAGCAGGCGCTGGCCAATCTGCTCAGCGCGCCGCTGGTGTTCCTGGCGATCGTGCTGGCGGCATTGCGCCGCGACATCGCCTGGGCGATCTACGGCTACATCGCCGCGCAGATCGTGATCGTGCTCGGCCAGGAACATGCCCTGCGCCGCTACCGGCGCGAGCAAGGCCACCGCCTGTCGTTGCGCAGTACCGAACGCGGCGACTGGACCGTGCTGTGGAAGCTCGGCCTGCCCTCGTCGGTGTCGGGCCTGCTGACCATGCCGAGCATCTGGCTGTCGATGGTGATGCTGTCGAGCAGCGCCGGCGGCGCCACCAGCCTCGGCAATTTCTCGCTCGGCAACCAGGCGCGTTCGATCCTGATGTTCGGCATGGGCGTGGTCGCCAATGCCACTCTGCCGCTGCTGGCGGCGGCGCTGGCGCGCGGCGACAAGCACGAAGCCCACGCCGCCCTGCGCCAATCGATCCTGTTGCTGGTCACGGTTACCGCCGCCATCGCCGGCCTGGTCGCGGTGGCGGCGCCGCCGCTGATCCATCGCTTCGCCCCGGCCTATGCCGGCGCGATCGTGCCGCTGCAATGGCTGTTGCTGTCGACCGTAGCGATGGCGCCGACCACCATCCTGATGCGCAAGGCCACCGCCGACGGCCGGCCCGGCGTGCTGTTCGCCGGCAATGCGGTGTTCTCGGCCGCTCTGCTCGGCGCCAGCGTGCTGGCCCTGCACCTGCACGGCGGCGCCAGCGGTCTGGCGATCGCCTACGTCGTCGCCACCACCGCCCAGTTGTCGACCTTCGCATTGTGCAATCGCGGCGAGTTCCGCAAAGCGCTGCCTGGAAGCCCCCAATGAACGTATCGCGCCTGCTCAAAAAATCCGTCGTGCTGTCGATCATCCGGATCGGCTGGTTCATCAAGCCCGGCCTGGTGACGCGCCTGTTCGCCTGGTTCCTGCGTTCCGAAGGCGCGCACATCGAAGGCATGCCGAACTATCTGTCGGCCAAGATCTGGTTCGACGGCACCGACTATTCGCTGATCACCCTCGGCGAGGGCTGCACCATCTCCAGCAACGTGCGCATCCTGACCCACGACGCGGCGATCAACACCGTGGCCAAGGAGCTCGGCATCCGCTTCGACACGCCGGAAATCCGGATCAAGCCGGTGCGGATCGGCCGTTTCAGCTTCATCGGCACCGGCTCGATCATCATGCCGGGCGCCGACATCGGCGCTGGCTGCATCGTCGCCGCCGGCAGCGTGGTGCGCGGCAAGATCGCCCCGCTCAGCATCGTCATGGGCAGCCCGGCCCAGGTGGTCGGTTCGGTCACCGACTACCTGGCCAAGACCCACCCGCATCTGCTGCCGAGCGCGGTGCGCGACACCGCGCATCCGCACTCGGAACCCGAACCGAGCTCCTGGCGCAACCGCGGCAACGCGCACTGAGCCGGCCCCTTCTTTCATGCCCCTCCCTTCACCGCAGCACTGACGGATCAATCACGGCGTCGTCTTGGCGATTCTCTATTTCATCTTCTTCACGAGCCTGACCCTGGTGACGTTCTTGCGCGTCGGCGGGCGGATGGACCGTATGTTCGTCAAGCCGATCTACGCCTTCCTGCTCGGCATGGCTTTCATCTACGGTTTCATGCCGTGGGTCAAGGAATTGCGCGGCATCCAGTCCTATCCGTTCTATTACTCGACCGACGCCAAAGCCATGGCGCTGATGCTGTCGGTGATGTTCTGCATCTCCGGCATCGGCGGCTATCTGGCGATAGGCGGGTTCTCGACGCCGTCGCTGCCGAAGGTGCGCAGCCTGACCGCGCGCGAACGCCGCCGCGTGCTGGTGCTGGTCGGCATCCCGGCGATGGCCGCGGTGCTGTACCTGGCGCGCACCATCGCCAGCCACGACCTCGCCGACTATATGCGCGACCGCATCGTGATCCGGCGCGGCCTGGGCCCGGCGGTGGTGCTGGCCTTCGCCGCGATCTGCTACGGCGCGATCCTGGTCACCAATTACCTGGCCGAGAAGAAGGAACGCGGACGCAGCCCGGCGCTGTGGCGGCTGATCACGATCTCGGCCACGGTGCTGGTGATCGCGGTGGCGTTCGTGGCGATGGGCAACCGCAACTTCGTCTTCAGCCTGATCGCGATCATCCTGTTCGCTTCGCTGTCGATGTTCCCCGGGCGTCTGCGCAAGGCGCTGATGCTGTTGCCGGTGATGCTGGCGCTGGCGCTGGGCTTCTCGGCCTGGGCCAAGATCCGCACCACCCTCGACAGCGCCGGCCCGTCCGCCTTGAGCGGGCAAGACCCGACCGAACTGCTGGTGTACGGCTTGAACGGCGCCTTCGGCAACAGCGAAAACCTGATCTGGCTGGCCCAGCACGATTACGCCTGGCAGCCGCTGTGGGGCGAGACCCTGTTCGCCGCCGCGGTCAATCCGGTGCCGCGCGCGATCTGGCCCGACAAGCCCTTCGGCGGCGGCCCGGCGTTTCGCAACATGATCTATCCCGGCAGTTACACCCTCGACGGCGAAAAGCTGACCTCCTACACCACCGGCCTGCCGACCGAGGGCTACATGAACTTCGGCATGCTCGGCCTGATCCTGTTCGGCGCGGTCAACGGCATCTGCCTGGCCTTGATACGCAACGCCTATTCGCGGCTGCGCACGGTCACCCCGGTGGGCGTGGTGATCTACAGCTTCTCGATCTTCATGTTCTCGATTGGATTTCTGTATATGGAACTGCTCGGCGGCTGGAGCCGTTATTTCATCACCGTGTTGCTGCTGTTCGCGGTGAGCTACCTCGGCAACCGGCCGATCCGCTCCAGGCTGGTGACGGCATGAACGCGATCATTCTCGGCCAGGGCAACCCGTACCTGAAGAATCCGTACTTGAGCAAGCTGTCGAAGGTGCTCGAAAGCGCGTCGATTCCCTACGAGTTCTGGATCTGGAGCCGCGACAAGCAGGCCGCCGAACTGCCACGGGTGAAAGTGCTGCTGAGCTTCGGCTCCTGGGGCGGCGGCGCGGTCAATGCGCTCGGCTACGCGCTTTGGGTGGCTTGGCTGAGTTTGCGCGTGTTCGTGCAACCGCGCGCCGGCATCTACTTCTGCTCGCGCCTGGATGCGGCCCTGCCCTGCGCCCTGGTCGCCTCGGTGCGCCGCTGCCAATACGTCTTCCTCGACCGCGACAAGCTGTCCAAGAGCTACGCGTGGCCGAAGCCGATCAAGCGGATCATCGAATGGGTCGAAGGCTTCGTCGGCCGCCGCGCTTCCCTGCACGTGCTGCCGGGCGCCTCGCGCGCGGTCGATGGCGACGCCGCCAACATCCGCATCGTCCGCAACACCCCGCACACCGACGTGATCGAGCGCGCCCGCAGCCTGGCCGCCGGACTGCCGCCGAAAAGCGGCCGCCTGCGCGTGTTGATCAGCGGGCTGATCTCGCCCGAACGCGGCGCGACCATGATGCGCGAAGCGATCGAGCAGACCGCCGGCCGCATCGAGTTCGTCGCCGCCGGGCGCCTGCTCGGCGACGACGCCAAGCGTCTGGCCGAGCTGCTCGGTCCGCACTACCGCGGCATCGTCAGCAACGAAGACGCGCTGGCGCTGTTGCTCAGCGCCGACGTGGTGCTGGCCTTCTACGACCCCTCGCTGGAGATCAACCGCCTGGCCGAACCGAACAAGTGGTTCGATTGCGCGGCGCTGGAGATTCCGTTCTTCACCAACCCCGGCCTGAGCACTTCGCAGCCGTTCGAGGACGCCCAGGCCTGTTTCCTCTGCGACTACGGCGACAGCCGCCAGCTCAGCGAGCAACTGCTGCGCATCGCCGACCAGCCGGCCCTGCTCGAACAACGCCGCGCCGGTCTGCGCACCTTGCGTTACGAAGCCTGGGACACGGCGATGGCGCGAGTGATCGCCGAATGCGCGAGCCTGACCCCATGAGCCTTCAGCGCGAAACCCGCCGGATCTCCCTGCTTCACTGAGCAAGCCTACCGATCGGCCGCGCGGCTCCCAAGGCCGGCGCAGCATCCCCCCTCTCGATACGTACTGGAATCACCATGCAACAGGTCCTGCAAAACCTGCGCGACGGCAGCACCGAAATCGCCGACGTGCCCGCCCCCGCCCTGCGTCGCGGCCATCTGCTGATCCGCACCCACGTCACCCTGGTGTCGGCGGGCACCGAGCGCATGCTGGTCGAGTTCGGCAAGGCCAACATGCTGCAGAAAGCGCGCCAGCAACCCGACAAGGTGCGCATGGTGCTGGAGAAGATCCGCACCGACGGCCTGGCCACCACCGTCGACGCGGTGCGCAGCAAGCTCGACCAGCCGCTGGCCCTGGGCTATTGCAACGTCGGCACGGTGATCGGCGTCGGCGCCGGCGTGACCGGCTTCGAGATCGGCGACCGCATCGCCTCCAACGGCAAGCACGCCGAAGTGGTGGCGGTGCCGTCCAACCTGTGCGTGAAGATTCCCGACAACGTCGGCGACGAGGCCGCGGCCTTCACCGTGCTCGGCGCGATCGCCCTGCAAGGCATCCGCCTGGTCCAGCCGAGCCTCGGCGAGGCGGTGGTGGTGACCGGCCTGGGCCTGATCGGCCTGATCACCGTGCAACTGCTGCGCGCCCACGGCTGCCGCGTGCTCGGCATCGACTTCGACAGCTCCAAGCTCGCCATCGCGCGCAGCTACGGCGCCGAGACGGTCGACCTGTCCAAGGGCGAAGACCCGCTGGCCGCGGCGCAGGCGTTCTCGCGCGGACGCGGCGTCGATGCGGTGCTGATCACCGCTTCGACCAAGAGCAACGAACCGGTCTCGCAGGCTGCGCACATGTGCCGCAAGCGCGGGCGCATCGTCCTGGTCGGCGTGACCGGCCTGGAGCTGTCGCGCGCGGATTTCTACGAGAAGGAATTGTCGTTCCAGGTTTCGTGCTCGTACGGCCCGGGCCGTTACGACCCGTCCTACGAGGAACGCGGCAACGACTACCCGGTCGCGTTCGTGCGCTGGACCGAGCAACGCAACTTCGAGGCCGTGCTCGACATGATGGCCAGCCGCGCGATCGACGCGCCGCCGCTGATCAGCCACCGTTATTCCATCGCCGAGGCCGAACAGGCTTATGCCCTGCTCGGCGGTCATGAGCCTTCGCTCGGCATCGTCCTCGACTACGGCCGCGACAAGGCGATTCCGGAAACCCTGGTCCGCCGCACCGTGCCGCTGTCGGTCAAGGCCTCGGCCGCGACTGCCGGCAACGACAAGGGCGGCGACGCGATCGCCTTCATCGGCGCCGGCAACTACGCCGGCCGCGTGTTGATCCCCGCTTTCGCCAAGGCCGGCGCCGAGCTGCACACGGTGGTGTCCAGCGGCGGCGTCAGCAGCGTCCACTTCGGCAAGAAGTTCGGCTTCCGCAACGCCAGCACCGACACCGATGCGACCCTGCGCGAGAACGGCGTGGGCTCGGTGGTGATCGCGACCCAGCACGGCAGCCATGCCGAGCTGACCCTGAAGGCATTGCGCCACGGCAAGCACGTGTTCGTCGAGAAGCCGCTGTGCCTGACCCTGGACGAGTTGCAGGCGATCGAGAAGGCCTACTCCGAGCATTCGGTCTACGGCCGCCCGCCGGTGCTGATGGTCGGCTTCAACCGCCGCTTCGCCCCGCAAGTGCAGAAGATGCGCAGCCTGCTGGCCGGCGTGCGCGAGCCCAAGTCGTTCGTGATGACGGTCAACGCCGGCGCGATTCCGGCCAATCACTGGACTCAGGACAGCCAGCTCGGCGGCGGACGCCTGATCGGCGAGGCCTGCCACTTCGTCGACCTGCTGCGCTTCCTCGCCGATTCGCCGATCGTCGGCCACCAACTCACCGCGGTCGGCAACGTCCCCGGCGCCGGCATCCGCAGCGACCGGGTCAGCTTCACCCTGAGTTTCGCCGACGGCTCGTTCGGCACCGTGCATTACCTGGCCAACGGCGACAAGAGTTTCCCGAAGGAGCGCCTGGAGGTGTTCACCGCCGGCCGCGTGCTGCAGTTGGACAACTTCCGCCGTTTGCGCGGCTACGGCTGGCCGGGTTTCAAGAAAATGAACCTGTGGCGCCAGGACAAGGGCCAGGCGCAGTGCGCCGCGGCCTTCATCCAGGCGGTCAAGGGCCAGGCCGCGCCGCCGATCCCGGCCGAAGACGTGTTCGAGGTGGCGCGCGTGACCATCGAACTGGACGCCTCGGTCTGAATGCCATGCGCCGCCTGATCCTGCCTTCACGCGGAGTACGGTCGTGACCTCGTCGTCGCGAGTGCCGCGCCTGTGGCATACGGTGCGCCATCTGCGCGCCGTGCAGATCTACGGGCGCGCCTGGCATCGCCTGCACCGGCCTCGCATCGACGATTCGCCGGCGCCGCCGCCGGCGGTCGTGCGCGATCGCTGGCGCGGCTGCGCGCGCGCGGCCTCGATGCTGAGCGCGCAGCGTTTCCGTTTCCTCAACGACGAGCACGAGATCGCCGGCGACGACTGGAACAGCACCGCCCTGCCGAAACTGTGGTTGTACAACCTGCACTACTTCGACGACCTCAACGCCGACGACGCGGCGGCGCGGCTGGCCTGGCATCGCGACCTGATCCGGCAGTGGATCGCGGCCAATCCGCCGGCCGCCGGCAACGGCTGGGAGCCGTATTGCCTGTCGCTGCGCATCGTCAACTGGGTCAAATGGTGCTGCGCCGGCGACACCGTCACCGACCCGGCCTTGCGCCGCAGCGTGCTCAACAGCCTGGCGACTCAGGCGCGTTATCTACGCGGCCGCCTGGAACGGCATCTGCTCGGCAACCATCTGTGGGCCAACTACAAGGCGTTGCTGTTCGCCGGCGCCTTCTTCGACGGCGCCGAGGCCGAACGCTGGCGCAACGTCGGCCTGCGCGGCCTGCGCGCCGAGATCGACGAGCAGATCCTCGCCGACGGCGGTCATTTCGAACGCAGCCCGATGTATCACGCGATCCTGCTCGAGGACCTGCTCGACCTGGTGCAGTTGGCCGCGTTGTTCCCGGGCGCGTTTCCGGAGCGCGAGGTCGAGCTATGGCGCAACCGCGCCAGCCGCATGCTCGGCTGGCTGGCGGTGATGACCCATCCGGACGGCGGCATCGCCTTCTTCAACGACGCCGCCCACGGCATCGCCCCGACTCTGGCGCAGTTGCAGACGTATGCGCGCTTGCTCGGCGTCGCCGTGCCGCCGGCATCCGACGATGCGGTGCAGCTGTTGCCGGTGTCGGGCTATGTGCGGCTGCAGTGCGCGAATGCGGTGCTGATCGCCGATGTCGGCGAAATCGGACCGGCCTATCTGCCCGGCCATGCCCATGCCGACACCCTCAGCTTCGAGTTGTCGATCCGCGGACGCCGGGTGCTGGTCAACGCCGGCACCTCGCGCTACGACATCGGCGCCGAACGCCTGTGGCAGCGCGGCACCGCCTCGCACAACACGGTCGAGATCGACGATGAGGACTCCTCCGAGGTCTGGAGCAGCTTCCGCGTCGCCCGCCGCGCCCATCCGCTCGCGGTCGAACACGGCCATAACGACCAGGGACTGTGGCTCAGCGCCGCCCACGACGGCTACCGGCGCCTCAAGGGCCGGCCGCTGCATCGCCGGCGCTGGGTACTGCAAGCCGGCGGCTTGCGCATCGAAGACCGCATCGAAGGCGAGTTCGAGCGCGCCGTGGCCCGCTTCCGACTGATGCCCGGCGTCCGTCTCGACGGCCCGCAACTGCGCCTGGACGAATCCAGCGCCGTGCGCTGGCAGGTCGAACCGGCGACCGCAACGACCGCCGCGGCCCGCAGCACCTATCACCCCGGCTTCGGCCTCAGCCAAGCCTGCGACGTCCTCGAAATCGCGCTGACGCCCGAGGCCGGCGCGCTCACCACCACGTTCCACTGGGATTGCTGAGTTCTCATGCGCATTCTGTTTCTGTCGGACAATTTCCCGCCCGAAGGCAATGCGCCGGCCACGCGCACCTACGAGCACGCGGTGCGCTGGGTGCGCGCCGGGCACGAGGTGACGGTGATCACCTGCGCGCCGAATTTCCCCGAGGGCAAGCTGTTCGACGGCTACCGCAACGCCTGGCGCAGCGTCGAGACCGTCGACGGCATCCGCGTGGTCCGGGTCAAGACCTACATCACCGCCAACGAAGGCTTCGTCAAGCGCACCCTCGACTATCTGAGCTTCATGGCCGCCTCGGTCGTCGCCGGGCTGTTCGAGCCGCGCCACGACGTGGTCGTGGCGACCTCGCCGCAGTTCTTCTGCGCGCTCGGTGGTTGGGCACTGGCGCGGTTGCGCCGGCGGCCGTTCGTGTTCGAGCTGCGCGACCTGTGGCCGGCCTCGATCACCGCGGTCGGCGCCATGCAGCGCAGCGCCGCGGTGCGTGCGCTGGAACGCCTGGAGATGTTCCTGTACCGCAGCGCCGACGCGATCGTGCCGGTCACCCACACCTTCCGCGAAGAACTCATTCAGCGCGGCATCGCCGCCGACAAGATCCACGTCGTGCTCAACGGCGTCGACCTGCAACGCTACGCACCGGCCGCGCGCGACCAGGCACTGAGCCGCCAGTACGACCTGGACGGACGCTTCGTGGTCGGCTACCTCGGCACCCACGGCATGGCCCACGGCCTGGAGAAAGTCGTCGACGCCGCCGAACGGTTGCAACACGACCCGCGTATCGCCTTCTTCTTCGCCGGCAGCGGCGCCGAACGCGCGCGGGTCGAACGCCTGGTCGCCGAGCGCGGGCTCAGCAACGTGCGCATGATCCCGCGCCAGCCCAAGGAGATGATGCCGAAGCTGTGGAGCCTGTGCGACATCTCGCTGATCCCGCTGCGCAACAACCCGGTGTTCTCCGGGGTGATCCCGTCCAAGCTGTTCGAAGGCATGGGCATGGGCATTCCGGCGCTGATGTCGCTGCCGCGCGGCGAAGCGACCCGCATCGTCGAAAGCACCGACTGCGGCGTGTGCGTGCCGCCGGAAGACGCCGAGGCGATGGCCGCGGCGATCCTGGCCCTGGTCGAAGACCCCGGCCGCATGCGCCGCCTGCGCGATTCCAGCCTCGCCGCGGCGCCCTCGTATTCGCGCGACCGCCAGGCCGCGTTGATGACCGACGCGCTGGCGCGCCTGCTCGACGACGACACCGCCGACCTGGCGCGGGTGCCGAAGTAAGGCCTGCGGCCGCATCATGAACATCGGCCGGTGGTTGGCGTGGCCCTTGGAACCGCTGCACCTGTCGTGCTGTTTGCTGGTGTTGGCGCTGCTCGCGTTCGCCCTGCGCCGGCGCCGCAGCGCGCTCGCCTTGATCGGCCTCAGCCTGGCCTGGTCGCTGTTGTGGTCGCTGCCGGCGGCCTCCAACGCCCTGCGCAATAGTTTGGCGCTGCGCTATCCGCCGCGGTCCGAACGAACCTTGCCTCCGGTCGATGCCATCGTCGTGCTCGGCGGCGGCATCGGCAGCGTCGCCTGGTTCGAACAAGGCGATGCCGACGATCCCCGCCTCGCCGGCAACCGCGTCGCCCTCGGCGCGCGCGCCTGGCATAGCGGACGCGCGCCGGCGATCCTGCTCAGCGGCGGCCCGACCGCGCGCACCCACGGCGTCAGCGAGGCACGCGACATGGCCGTGGCGATGCGCAAGCTCGGCGTACCCGAACGTGCGCTGGTGCTCGACGAGCGCAGCCGCAACACCGGCGACAATGCCCGCCACAGCGCCCAACTGGCGCGCCGGCATGGCTGGCGCCGGGTCGCGCTGGTGACCTCATCGCTGCACATGAGCCGCGCGCGTGCGCTGTTCGAGCGCCAAGGCCTGCAAGTGCTGCCGCTGCCCTCGGCCGAGAAGGATTTCGAGCCCGTCCCGAAGCACGCTGCGGCGCCACCGTGGTGGCCGACCCGCCGCGCCCTGCGCCGCAGCGGCGAGGCGTTCAAGGAATACGCGGGCCTGTTCGCGGCCGGGCTCGGCGTCGAAGACTGACCCGCCGCGTCGGTGCCGATGCGACGATGCGACGCCGCGGCTAGCGCGCCGGATCGTCGACGAACGCGGCCAGGCCCCGCTGGCCGCGCGCGG
Organism: Lysobacter sp. CA196; assembly: GCF_052078695.1. Lineage (NCBI taxonomy): Bacteria > Pseudomonadati > Pseudomonadota > Gammaproteobacteria > Lysobacterales > Lysobacteraceae > Lysobacter > Lysobacter sp. CA196. The sequence continues at coordinate 48,100 of NZ_JBQJIN010000036.1, forward strand.
TCACGTTCAAGGCGCGCGAGTACTGGATACGGCGCAACCAGCCCTGGGCGATGAAACGATCCAGCAAGGCCGCACCGAGCACGCCGGCGAGATGATGGCGGCGTTCGCTCCAATCCAGGCAGGCACGACACAGCGGCCGACGCGTGCGCGGCAGGGCATCGAGCGCGATCCCGGCCTCGGCGACGAAACCGCGGCCGCTGTCGGTGAGTTGCAGGTCGTCCTCGCCCAGGCGCAGGAACCCGCGGCGCACGAAGCTGTCGTGCACGCGCACGCCCCACTCGCCGGCCAGATGGTCGTAACAGACCCGAGCTTGGCGCAACGCCCGGTCGCTCGGCCCGACCTGGATCGGCGCATCCCCAATGCGGTAAGCCACCCGCATCAAGTCTTCGAGCAGGTGCACCACGTCGTCGTCGGCAAGACGGAAATAACGATGCCGCCCCTGTTTCTCGACGCTGAGCAGGCGCGCCTCGGTCAGCGCCGACAAATGCGCGCTGGCGGTCGGCCGGGCCACGCCCGCGGCCTCGGCCAGCTCGGTCGCAGTGAGGGCGCGTCCGGCCATGAGCGCGGTCAGGATGTCGACGCGGGCACGGTCGCCGATCAGCGCGGCGACCCGGTTGAGGTTGGCGGAAATATCCATGCGGCGATCCTGCATCACACCCGGCGGGAATACTTCGATACTGAGCGAAGCATCGCCCCGACGGCAATCGCTATGGTGCCGGCCACCGACACCGGAGCCGAACGATGCGCATCGCCTGCATGATCCGATACCAGCTCGACCCCTTCCAGCTCGATGCCTTCCGCCGCTACGCCGAGGCCTGGGGCCGCATCATCCCGCGTTGTGGCGGCGACCTGGTCGGCTATTTCCTGCCGCACGAAGGCAGCAACGACATCGCCTGGGGCTTGATCGCCTTCGACAGCCTGGCCGACTACGAGGCCTACCGCGCCCGCCTCAGGAACGATGCCGAAGGCCGCGGCAACTTCGCCTTCGCCTGCGAACACCGCTTCATCCTGCGCGAAGAACGCAGTTGGCTGGAGATCGTCGATGCCGCGTTTCGTATGCCCTCCACGAGCGGGACGGCGGCATGATCGCGGTGATCTTCGAGGCGCTGCCGCAGCCGCATCGGCAGTCGGACTATCTCGATGCCGCCGAACGCTTGCGGCCCTTGCTTGCGCAGATCGACGGCTTCGTTTCGATCGAGCGTTTCCAGAGCCTGAGCCAACCCGGCAAGCTGTTGTCGCTGTCGTTCTGGCGCGACGAGGACGCCGTCCGGCAATGGCGCAACCTCGAGCTGCACCGGCAGATCCAGGAGGCCGGCCGGCATTCGATCTTCGCCGACTACCGGCTGCGTGTGGCCGAGGTGCGGCGCGATTACGGTTTGGATGATCGTGCGCAGGCGCCGGAGGATTCGCGGCTGCGGCATGGTGGGTGATCGAAGCGACACGCTTGCTGTTGCTGTTGCCGTTGCCGTTGCCGTTGCCGTTGCCGTTGCCGTTGCCGTGATGAGCTTGGCGCAGTACCGAACTCCCGATGCGATCGTAGACCCGGAGGGCGGCGCACAGGACGTGCGCCGTTTTTCGATAAGACAGGGACGTCTTATCGAAAAATCCCCGCGCGCGCATCGAACTCGCAGGGGAGCTTCGTCAAGGAGAGCCCTTTTCTTTGGTTACCTTTGACCGAAGGAACTCCCTGTGGGACTTTTGGGCTTAGCAAAAGAAAGTAACCCGGCCGCGTCAGCGGACGGAAGCTTTGCTCTTGCTTGATCGAAACGCCGGAGGCCGACAGGGCGTGGTCGCGACTCGCGTCGCTCCTACCCTAGAAGCGGCGACCACGGCGCCTCAACCTCGCGATGCTTCCGGCTGGAGCCAGGGTAGGAGCGGCGCAAGCCGCGACATCGTTGCGACGGTCTTGCAGCGTCTCGCTCAAGCAAGATCTAGATCAAACGCCAAAAGCTTCCGCCACTAAAGCGGCGGGTTACTTTCTTTTGTCATAAGCAACAAAAGAAAGGTAAGGCGGAGTCAACATCCAAGTGCATCACCCCACCGCAAGCACGTCCTCAATAGAGAAGTTCACCGGCCGCCTGTAAAGCTT
>NZ_JBQJIN010000037.1:0-50078 GCF_052078695.1 Lysobacter sp. CA196
GACTCGGGACTCGGGACTCGGGACTCGGGACTCGGGACTCGGGACTCGGGACTCGGGACTCGGGACTCGGGACTCGGGACTCGGGACTCGGGACTCGGGACTCGGGACTCGGGACTCGGGACTCGGGTGATTAGTTTCAGGGTGAACCTGAAGATATTGGGTTACCGTTGCGATTCTCAAGCGGGATAGCCAGCCACAGGCCGCGCATTCGAGTCCCGAGTCCCCAGTCCCGAGTCCCGGCTCTTAGTAGCCCCGCTTGCGCCGCAACCGACGGGCGATGCCGGCGCGCGCTATCAGGGCGAACGCACCGCCGAAGGCGAAACCGGCCAGGTGCGCCGACCAGGCCACCGCGCCGAAGGCCGGGCCGATGAAGGTGAAGAGCACCTGCAGCAGGGCCCAGACCCCGATCAGCAACGGCGCCGGGACTTTGACGAATTGCAGGAACAGGCCCAGCGGCACCACCACCCCGAGCTTTGCGTTCGGGAACAGGGCCAGGTAGGCGCCGATCAGTGCCGAGACCGCGCCGCTGGCGCCGATGATCAGCCGGTCGGGGGTGCCGATCGCGATCACTGCGGCCAGGTTGGCGACCGCACCGCCGAACAGGAACAGCGCCAGCAGCCGCCATGGCCCCATCGCCCGTTCGGCCGGCAGCCCGAAGATCAGCAGGAACACCAGGTTGCCGAGCAGGTGGGCCCAGTCGGCGTGCAGGAACAGGGCGCTGAACAGGCGCAGCGCGCTGCCGTCGCGAATCGCCTCCAACCAGGCCAGCGGGCTCGACAGCCCACCCGACAGGGCGCCCCATTGGAGCATGAGCCGGCGCTGCTCCGGGTCCGGCAGCACCACCGCCGAGACGATGAAGCACAGCCAGAGCAGGGCGAACAGCAACGGCGTCGCCCAACGCAGCCGGGTCCGCTCGCGCGAGGGAATGGCGACGAACACGGCCTCAGCTCCGTCCGTCGGGCACGGCCGGGCCGGCTCCCGAGAGGGGGCCGAAAGGCGGAAACGTCCGTGGGGCTTGGCTTTGCGACATCGGTTCGGTACGGGTTTGCGGTCTTGGGCGTATTGTTAGCGTTCGGTTAATAGCCGCGCTATAGTGCATACGGCGTCGTACGTCGGGAGGGGTTTCCGGCGGAACCGGGCCTAACCCGCGGCACCGTGTATACGGCCGTGTTAGACGAAAAAAATACTCCAACGGAGACTACACGCATGCAACCCTCACAACGCATCTCCCGCCTGACCGCACTCGCGCTCGGCATCGCCGGCGTCATCAGTGTCGGTTCGGCCGGTGCGACCGGCTTCCAGATCCGCGAAAACAGCATCCGCAACCAGGGCCGCAGCTTCGCCGGTAGTGGCGTGGCCAAGAACGACGCCGCCGTCGTGTCGAACAACCCGGCGGCGATGGTCAACGTCGACTCGACCACGGTCCGCAGCGACATCACCATCATCGACCTGACCGCCAAGTTCACCGGCGGCGGTTCGGCCGCAGCCGGCACTCCGCTGGCGCGTCCGCTCACCGGCGGCAACGGCGGCGACCCGGGCGACGCGACGCCGGTCCCGGCGCTGTCGATCGTGGTGCCGCTGACGGGTTCGTTCGAGAAGCTCACCCTCGGCGCCAGCCTCAGCGCGCCGTTCGGCCTGAAGACCGAATACGACAAGGACTGGGTCGGCCGCTACAACGCCGTCGAGTCCGAAGTGAAGACCATCGACCTGACCTTCTCGGCCGCGGTCGCGCTGACCGACCGTTTCTCGGTCGGTGCCGGCCTGATCTATGAGCGCGCCGAAGCGACCCTGACCAATGCCGTGGACTTCGGCTCGGCGATCTGCCGCGTCAGCGTCGCCGCCTGTGTGACCCCGAACCCGGTCGCCGCGCCGTTCGGTCCGCAGAAGAACGACGGCTACGCCAAGGTCAAGGGCGACGACTACGGTATCGGTTGGCTCCTGGGCTTCCATTTCCGCCCGACCGACAAGTTCTCGATCGGTTACTCGCACCGCTCGGAAATCGATCACGAGCTCGAAGGCACGATCGATTTCACCAAGCCGGGCAATGTCTCCGCGCTGTTCGCCGCGCGCGGCATCACTCAGTACAACAGCGGTCCGGGCGGCGCCAAGCTGACCACGCCGAGCGTGGACACGCTGAGCCTGCAGTACGAGTTCACCGACCAGTTCCGCATGATGGCCGACATCCAGGCCACCGATTGGCATTCGCTGCAGTCGGTCGATATCGTCCGCGCCAACGGCACGCCGATCACCAGCGAAGCCTTCGGTTGGGAAGACACGATGATGTACGCGCTGGGCGCCGAGTACGACCTCAGCGACTCGTTCACCCTGCGTGGCGGCGTCGCGATCGACGAAACCCCGACCAACGATCACGCGCGTACCCCGCGTCTGCCCGACAACGATCGCAACCTGTACTCGATCGGCCTGACCTGGAACGCCAACGAGCACCTGAGCGTCGATGCGGCGTATACCCGCATCACCATCGACAGCCCGACCATCAACACGGTCTCCAGCAGCGGTTCGACCCTGCAGGGTTCGTACAAGGGCCACGCCGATCTGTTCGGTCTGGCCGCTCAGTACAAGTTCTGATCGACGCGACATCGATGTAAACGAAAGCCCCGCTTCGGCGGGGCTTTTTTTTGCTCCGGCCTGGGGACTCGGGCTTTGCTTTCGAGCTCAGACGCAGGCTCGACCGCGGTGCAGACGGCATGCCCGCGCGCATCGCCTGTGCGAGAATCCGGGCGCACCGCCGCCCGAGCGTTTCGCGGCGGCTCCCACGCCCCGCCGCAGGCCGCGGCACAGGACGCCTCATTGAGCGCTGACGTCTCTTCCGATTCCCGCCGCATCCTCGTCGATGCGCTGCTGTGCGGCCGTGCCCGGCCCTATACGCGACCCGGCAGCATGAGTGCGATCGCCAAGACGCCGTTGCCCGGCCGTGCACGCATCGACGAGTCGGGTCTGGACGGCGACGAGCAGGGCGACCGTCGCGTCCACGGCGGCCCCGACAAGGCCGTGCATCACTATCCCTACGATCACTACCGCGCCTGGCGCGAGGAACTCGGTCCGCACGCGCTGCTCGACCGCCCCGGTGCGTTCGGCGAAAACCTCAGCAGCAGCGGGCTGACCGAAGCCGAGGTCTGTCTCGGCGACTGTTTCCGCTGCGGCACGGTGTTGCTGGAAGTCAGCCAGGCGCGCCAGCCGTGCTGGAAGCTCAACGACCGTTTCGCGATCGCCGACATGGCGCGACGGGTGCAGGCCAGCGGCCGCACCGGTTGGTATTACCGCGTGCTCGAAGCCGGCGAGGTCGAGGCCGGCGACGCGCTGAGCCTGGTCGAACGGCCGTGGCCGCAGTGGAGCCTGCAACGCATCGCCACGATGCTGTACACCCGCACCCTGGATCGGCAGGAACTGCAGGCCGCGCTGGCGCTGCCGTTGGTGCCGTCGTGGCGCAAGCTGGTCGACGCGCGGCTCGCGCGCGGCGCGGTCGAGGACTGGAGTTCGCGCATCGACGGTCCGGCCGCGCCGTAAGGCCGGGACGCATGTGTCGTAGCGCGCGGCGCAGCGAGTGCGATCCGTCCCTGCTATCTCTAGCGTCGCGGCAGACGCTGCGAGCGCTGCCATCGGCGGCGTGTCCACCCCAACGATGCGGAGCCGCCAGGGCATGAGCGACATCAAGTTCTCCAACGAAGAAAAGGCGCTGATCGTCGCCAAGCTGCAGCGCTACTTCAGCGAGGAGCTGAAGCAATCGATCGGCCGGTTCGATGCCGAGTTCATGCTCGATTTCATCGCCGACGAGATCGGCGCTTATTTCTACAACCGCGGCGTGCTCGACGCCCATGCGCTGCTGTCGGCCAAGTTCGAGGACATCGGCGATGCCTTCTATCAGCTCGAGCAGCCGACCGATTTCAAGCGTTGATGCGGTCGCATTGCCGAGGACGAGCGCGGACGCCGTGGCGGCTTCGGGTTTCTCATTCGGCGGCGTCGGTGCCGGTTCGGCTTAGTTCGGCTTGCCTCGCCTTGGGCCAGGCGCGGCCTCGTGTGGCCGATGTGCGGTGATGTTTCTGCATTGCGTTGCGCGCAGCATCGCCGCTTAGCTCGCCGGCGATTCGCGCCGTGTGCCCAGACTGTCTTGGGCGAAGCAGGCGCGCGCCGGCAGGCTGATCACCAGCACCGCTTCCTGTTGGAAGCGGCGTTTGTATTCGTCGGCGATCTCGACCACGCGCCGACGGCCGTCCGCGGTGTCGGTATGGACGAGATCGATCGCGCGCGAATCCTCGCGTTCGATCTCGCCGCTGGCGCCGCGCCACTGGCCTTGTGCCTGGTAGATGGTCAGGCCATCGGGAAAGCGCGGGGTGACGATCTCGGCCAGGAAGGCCTGCCATTGGCTGTCGCTGACCGGGCCGGACGGACTGTTCATGCCGAACAGCACCCGGTCGAGCCGGCGTTCGCCGCAGGCGCTGGGGTCGCCCGGTTTGATCGGCAGGGGAGCGAGCGAAGCGCAGGCCGTCAGTGCGCACAACAACGCGGCCGACAACCAGGGTCTGCAGGACATCGACGTAGCTCCGCGGGCGATGACGCCTATCTTGCATGCGGCTTCGGTCGCGGTGTGGCCACAGGTGAGCGGTTATGCGATGGGCGTCGCAGAGCCCGGGGCGCGACGGCTTTGGGGTAGGAGCGGCGCGAGCCGCGATCAAACGAAGAGGCGATCGAAAGCGCAGCCACCGAAGCCCGGCCGTTCGGCTTGCTTTGCGAGATTTCACCCCGTCTGTCCAGGCTTCGGGCACGACGCTGACGTACACCTCTTCGGTTGGGTCGCGGCTTGCGCCGCTCCTACCCTAAAAGCACGAGCACGAGCGAGGCCTGCGATTCGCGAATCCCCAAACGAACACGGCGCGACCCGAGGGCCGCGCCGTGCGCGTTGCGTGGCCGCGCTTGGGCGCGGCCGACGACGAGGGCTGCGATCAATCGCCCAAGGTCAGCAGCGAGGCGTTGCCGCCGGCCGCGGTGGTGTTGACGGTGATGGTCTTCTCGGTGGTGAAGCGCGGCAGGTAGTGCGGGCCGCCGGCCTTGGGGCCGGTGCCGGACAGGTTCTGGCCGCCGAAGGGTTGCACGCCGACGACCGCGCCGATCTGGTTGCGGTTGACGTAGCAGTTGCCGACCTTGACCCGGGCGCTGATGCGCTCGATGGTCTCGTCGATGCGCGAGTGGATGCCGAGGGTCAGGCCGTAGCCGGTCGCGTTGATCGCATCGATCACCGCATCGAGCTGGTCGGCCTTCCAGCGGATCACGTGCAGCACCGGGCCGAACACTTCCTTGTGCAGTTGGTCGAGCGACTTCAGCGTATAGGCGCGCGGCGCGAAGAAGCTGCCGTGGGCGCTGTCGGCGTCGACCGCGACTTCGGCGATCTTCACCGCTTCCTGGTCCATGCGCGCGGCGTGCTCGACGAGCATCTTCAGCGCGTCTTCGTCGATCACCGGGCCGACGTCGGTCGACAGCAGACCGGGGTTGCCGATCTTCAGCTCGGCCATGGCGCCGGCCAGCATCGTGGTGACCTTGTCGGCGATGTCTTCCTGCACGAACAGCACGCGCGCGGCCGAGCAGCGCTGGCCGGCCGAGGTGAAGGCCGAACCGATCGCGTCCTTGACCAGTTGCTCGGGCAGCGAGGACGAGTCGGCGATCAGCGCGTTCTGGCCGCCGGTCTCGGCGATCAGCACGCCGATGGCGGCGTCGCGCGCGGCCAGCGAGCGGTTGATAGCGCGCGCGGTGTCGGTCGAGCCGGTGAAGGCAACGCCGGCGACGCGCGGGTCGCGGGTCAGCGCCGCGCCGACGGTGGCGCCGTCGCCGGGCAGGAACTGCAGCACCGCTTCCGGCACGCCGGCTTCGTGCAGCAGCTTGACCGCGTAGTAACCGATCAGGTTGGTCTGCTCGGCCGGCTTGGCGATGACGCTGTTGCCGGCGGCGAGTGCGGCCGAGATCTGGCCGGCGAAGATCGCCAGCGGGAAGTTCCACGGGCTGATGCAGACGAACACACCGCGGCCGGACAGGTGCAGGGTGTTGGACTCGCCGGTCGGACCCGGCAGCGCTTCCGGCGCGAACAGCTTGCGCGCCTGCTGGCCGTAATAGCGCAGGAAGTCGACCGCTTCGCGCACTTCGGCGACGCCGTCGGGGATGGTCTTGCCGGCTTCCTTGGTGCACAGCGCGATGTAGGCGGGCATCCTGGATTCGAGCAGGTCGGCGGCATGTTCGAGGATCGCGGCGCGGCTGGCGGCCGGGGTCGAGTCCCAGGCTTCCTGCGCGGCGACCGCGTTCTTCAGCGCCAGCTCGACGGTGGCGCTGTCGGCGGCCTGCCACTGGCCGACGGTTTCGCGGCGGTCGGCCGGGTTGGTCACGGCGATGTTCGGACCGGTGACGGTCGCGCCCGGCACCAGCGGCGCGGCGCGCCAGTCGCCGACGGCGGCGTTGACTTCGGCGGCGAGGGTCTGCAGTTGCTGGTCGTTGGCGAGATTGACGCCCATGGAATTGGTCCTGTCGGAATACTTATTAGTAGCCGCGTAGCTGCGATAGAGGTCGGCCGGAAGCGGAATGCGCGGGTGGGGAATGCTGGCGAACGCGGAGACGGTCTCGACCGGGTCCTGGATCAACTCGTCGATCGCGATGCTCTCGTCGGTGATGCGGTTGACGAAGCTGGAGTTGGCGCCGTTCTCGAGCAGGCGGCGCACCAGGTAGGGCAGCAGGTCTTCGTGCGAACCGACCGGCGCGTAGACGCGGCAGGGCACGTCGAGACGATGCGAGGGGATGACCTCGGCGTAGAGGTCGTCGCCCATGCCGTGCAGCTTCTGGAACTCGTAGTGACGCTCGCGGCCCATCGCCTTGGCGCGCTGGTGGATCGTCGCGATGGTCTGGGCGTTGTGGGTGGCGAACATCGGGTAGATCGCGTCGCCGGCTTCGAGCATGCGGCGCGCGTTGGCCAGATAGGACACGTCGGTGTTCGGCTTGCGCGTGAACACCGGGTAGCCGGCCTGTCCGTCGACCTGGGCGCGCTTGACCTCGCTGTCCCAGTACGCGCCCTTGACCAGGCGCACCGGAATGCGGCGGCCGGTCTTGCGGGCCAGGTCGGCGATGAAGTCGATCGCCTCCGGCGCGCGCTTCTGGTAGGCCTGGATCGCCAGGCCGTAGCCTTCCCAGCCGTCGAGCGAAGGATCGGCATAGGCCGCGGCGATCACGTCGAGCGACATCTCCAGGCGGTCGGCTTCTTCGGCGTCGATGGTGAAGCCGATGCCGTAATTGCGCGCCAGCTGCGCCAGTTCGAGCACGCGCGGGGTCAGTTCGGCGAATACGCGTTCGCGCTTGGCATGTTCGTAACGCGGATGCAGCGCCGACAGCTTGACCGAGATCGACGGCGCGCCGAACACGGCGTCCTTGTCGGCAGAGTTGCCCGACTGCGCGCTCCTGCCGATCGCATGGATGGCGTCGCGGTAAGCCTGCAGATAGCGCAGGGCGTCCTTGGTGGTCAGCGCGCCTTCGCCGAGCATGTCGAAGGAATAGCGGTAGTTGGCGTTGTCGCCCTTCTTCGAGCGCGACAGCGCTTCGCCGATGGTGCGGCCCATCACGAACTGGTGGCCCATGATGCGCATCGCCTGGCGCACGGCCAGGCGGATCACCGGTTCGCCGACCCGGCCGACCAGGCGCTTGAAGGCGTTATGGACGTCGCGCTTGGTGTCGTCGTTGAGGTCGACCAGCTTGCCGGTCAGCATCAGGCCCCAGGTCGAGGCGTTGACCAGCACCGAGTCCGATTGACCCAGGTGGCGCTTCCAGTCGGCTTCGCCGAGCTTGTCGCGGATCAGCTTGTCGGCGGTTTCCTGGTCGGGGATGCGCAGCAGCGCTTCGGCGACGCACATCAGCAGCACGCCTTCCTCGCTGCCGAGGTCGTATTGGCGCATGAAGGCTTCGATCGCGCCCTGGTCCTGGGCACGGGCGCGCACGCGCTTGACCAGTTCGGCCGCGGTGGCCTGGGCGGCGTCGCGGTCGGCGGCCGGCAGGCGCGCCAGATCGAGCAGGTGGCGGACGTGTTCGGCTTCGTCGCGGACCCAGCCGGCGGTCAGGGCCGCGCGCGGACCCGAAGGCGGCGAGGGCAGTTCGGGGCTGATCATCGCGCCTGAGGGCTGCGCGTTGGAAAGCGCAGCGCTAGAGCGCGCCGGCGGACCGTCGTGGGCGACGGTGGAAGAGACGTTGGTGGACATCGGACCCGGCACTGGGGTGGGAAGTCCGGCATTTTAGAGCTTTCTATCGGTCGCGGCCTGTACCGGATCGGTTCGTGGGCCGACCCGGTACGAGAGCGCCGTCGCATCGGCGGCAACCCGGTCGGCCCGGGCCGTCGGACCGGGTGTCGGAGCGGCAGCTGCAGTCGTTCCGGCGAGCCCGATCCGCGCGTTGCGCGCACCGGACCACCGCAACTTGCGTCCGTCACGCTTGCGATCGGCGCTCATCGACACCTCGATGAGGCGCCGAACTGCCGCGCAAAGCCTGTCGCTGCGGGGCACGGACGGTTTCCGGACCGGTTGGGGCTAGCACTTCCGGGTTGCCGCAGGACGGGGCGGCCGCTACCATTTCTCGGTTATCCGTAGCGCCGATCCCGGCGTGATGGGCCCTCGACAGGGCTCGCCAGCCACCTTCTTCCGCATAGCCTCACGCCCAGGACACCGGCGCGGACGGGGCGGGAGGGGCAGCCCGCGGAGCACGAAAACGAAAACCACACTGATTTTTCGGGGCTCGAACTGATGAAAGCCGGTCGTTTCAAGCAGTGGGCAGCGGGCGTCGCCGCATCGGCGTTGCCTGTCCTTGCGTTTGCTCAGGCGGCCGATCCCAAGCCGTGGCAGCTGAATATGGGCAAGGGCGTGACCGCCCAGTCGATGAACGCCTACTCGGCGCACATGTTCGCGCTGTGGGTCTGCGTGGTGATCGGCATCCTGGTCTTCGGCGCGATGGCCGTGGCCATGTTCAGATTCCGCAAGTCCAAGGGCGCCGTCGCCGACAAGGACTTCACCCACAGCACCAAGCTCGAGATCATCTGGACCGTGGTGCCGGTGGCGCTGCTGGTGTTGATGGCTTTCCCGGCCACCAGCAAGCTGATCGCGATGTACGACACCCGCAACGCCGCGATGACGGTCAAGGTCACCGGCTTCCAGTGGATGTGGAAGTACGACTACCTGGGCGAGAACGTCTCCTTCACCAGCCGCCTGGACCGCAAGAGCGACCAACTGCGCCAGGCCGGCAAGCTCGTCACCAAGGCCGAGCACGAGCATTACCTGCTCGACGTCGACAACGTCCTGGTGCTGCCGACCGACACCAAGATCCGCTTCGTGATCACCGCCGACGACGTCATCCACGCTTGGTGGGTGCCGGCGCTGGGCTGGAAGCAGGACGCGATCCCGGGCATCGTCAACGAGGCCTGGACCGAGATCAAGGAGCCTGGCGTCTACCGCGGCCAGTGCGCCGAGCTGTGCGGCAAGGACCACGGCTTCATGCCGATCGTCGTGCGCGCGCTGCCCAAGGCCGAATACCAGCAGTGGCTGGCCGAGCAGAAGGCCAAGAACGCGCCGGCCGCTCCCGCCGCCGCGCCGGCGGCTCCGGCTGCTGCACCTGCGGCCGCTCCGGCCGATGCCGCTCCGGCTTCCGCCGCAGCCCCGAACACCGACACCACGACCGCCGCGGCTCCGCACGCAGCGGTCGTCGGTTGATCGTCAGCATTCTTCAGAGGTAGGCCATGGCAGCCACGCACCCCGTCGCCGATCATCACGATCACCACGATGATCACGCCCACAAGCAGGGCTTCATCGAGCGTTGGTTCTTCTCGACCAACCACAAGGACATCGGCACGCTGTACCTGATCTTCAGCTTCGTCATGTTCATCATCGGCGCAGCGATGTCGGTGGTGATCCGTGCCGAGCTGGCCGAGCCGGGCCTGCAGCTCGTCAAGCCCGAGTTCTTCAACCAGATGACCACCATGCATGCGCTGGTGATGATCTTCGGTGGCGTCATGCCGGCCTTCGTCGGCCTGGCCAACTGGATGATCCCGCTGCAGATCGGCGCGCCGGACATGGCGCTGCCGCGCATGAACAACTGGTCGTTCTGGATCCTGCCGTTCGCCTTCACCCTGCTGCTGATGACGCTGTTCCTGGACGGCGGCGCGCCGGCCGGCGGCTGGACCCTGTACCCGCCGTTGTCGCTGCAGGGCGGCAACAACGTCGCCTTCGCGATCTTCGCCATCCACATGATGGGCATCAGCTCGATCATGGGCGCGATCAACGTCATCGCCACCATCCTCAACATGCGCGCCCCGGGCGTGGACCTGTTGAAGATGCCGATCTTCTGCTGGACCTGGCTGATCACCGCCTTCCTGCTGATCGCGGTGATGCCGGTCCTGGCCGGCGCGGTGACGATGCTGCTGACCGACAAGTTCTTCGCCACCTCGTTCTTCAACGCGGCCGGCGGCGGCGACCCGGTGATGTTCCAGCACATCTTCTGGTTCTTCGGTCACCCCGAGGTCTACATCATGATCCTGCCGGCGTTCGGCGTGGTCTCGGAGATCATCCCGACCTTCGCCCGCAAGCCGCTGTTCGGCTACCAGGCCATGGTGTACGCGACCGCTTCGATCGCCTTCCTCTCGTTCATCGTGTGGGCCCACCACATGTTCACCGTCGGCATGCCGCTCGGTGGCGAGATCTACTTCATGTTCGCGACCATGCTGATCGCGGTGCCGACCGGCGTGAAGGTGTTCAACTGGGTCACCACGATGTGGCGCGGTTCGATGTCGTTCGAGGCGCCGATGCTGTGGGCGATCTCGTTCGTGATCCTGTTCACCATCGGCGGTTTCTCGGGCCTGATGCTGGCGATCGTGCCGGCCGACTTCCAGTACCACGACACCTACTTCGTGGTCGCGCACTTCCACTACGTGCTGGTGACCGGCGCGCTGTTCTCGATCATCGCCGCGGTGTACTTCTGGTGGCCCAAGTGGACCGGCCGCATGTACAGCGAGCCGATGGCCAAGTTCCATTTCTGGTGGACGATGATCTTCGTCAACCTGCTGTTCTTTCCGCAGCACTTCCTGGGCCTGGCCGGCATGCCGCGCCGCATCCCGGACTACAACGTGGTGTTCGCGGACTGGAACCTGGTCAGCTCGATCGGCGCGTTCGGCATGTTCGTCACGCCGTTCATGATGGCCTTCATCCTGCTGCGCTCGAAGAGCGTCGGCGCCAAGGCCGAGGCGCGCGCCTGGGAAGGCGCACGCGGTCTGGAGTGGACGGTGCCGAGCCCGGCCCCGCACCACACCTTCGGTACGCCGCCGGTGATCCGCGACGGCGACCTGGCCCACGGCGACATCACCCACTGAACCCGACAGGACACAGGACCCCGCGACGGGCCCCGGCAGTGAGCGCTTCGATCCGGTAGCGCGCCTCCGCGGCCCAGGCGAATCAAGATGACTCAGTCCCACGACCCGCACGACCTCGCTCATCGCCGATCGGCCGCGCGCCGCACGGCGCTGTGGTTCGGGCTGGCCGCGGTGGCGGTCTACGTCGCCTTCATCCTGACCGGGGTGCTGTCGCAATGAGCGCCGACGACGCCAAGGCCAACGCCGAGGTCCGCCGCCAGGCGAGCCCGAAAATGACCCGGCTGATGGTGCTGGTCGCGCTGGGTGCGTTCGGCTTCACCTTCGCCCTGGTGCCGATGTACCGCATCGCCTGCGAGAAGGTGTTCGGCATCCGCCTGGAACGCGGCGTGGTCGAGGCCCAGGCGGCGGCTGCGCCCGTCGCCGGCCGCATGGTCACGGTGCAGTTCGACGGCAGCGTCAATTCCAAGCTGCCGTGGGACTTCAAGCCGCACCAGTTCAGCATGCAGGTGCGCCCGGGCGAGCAGTACGAAACCACTTACTACGCCCGCAACACCACCGACCGCGCCATCGTCGGCAGCGCCTCGCCGTCGGTCGCGCCGGCGCGGGCCTCGGGTTATTTCAACAAGACCGAGTGTTTCTGCTTCACCGCCCAGACCCTGCAGGCGGGCGAGTCGCGCGACATGCCAGTGCGCTTCATCGTCGACCCGAATCTGCCGGCCGAGATCAAGACGATCACGCTGTCCTACACTTTCTCCAAGAACGACGTGCTCACGGCGCGCCTGCAGCAAGGAACGGTGTCCAAGACCGCGTCCTCGCCGCTGTCGGCGCCGTAAGCGGCTCAGCACCATTCAAACCAGCACCACTTATCACTGGAACGCCGCCATGGCCCACGCTCACACGCCAGACGCCAACATCTACTACGTGCCGCACAGCAGCCGCTGGCCGTTCCTCGGTTCGATCGGTCTGTTCACGACCATGATCGGCGTCGCCAGCTGGCTCAACGAAGTCAGCTGGGGCAAGCCGGTGTTCTTCGTCGGCCTGGCGATGATGGTCGGCGTGCTGTTCGGCTGGTTCGGCGACGTCATTCGCGAATCGGTGCGCGGCAACTACAACAAGCAGGTCGACGTCTCGTTCCGGATGGGGATGATCTGGTTCATCTTCTCCGAGGTGATGTTCTTCGCCGCCTTCTTCGGCGCGTTGTTCTACGCCCGCACCCTGGCCTTGCCGTGGCTCGGCGGCGAAGGCGACGGCGTGATGACCAACAGCCTGCTGTGGCCGCAGTTCAGCGCCGCCTGGCCGAGCAGCGGCCCGGCCGCGGTCGGTGGCGTGTTCCAGACCATTCCGGCCTGGGGCCTGCCGCTGCTCAACACCCTGATCCTGCTGACCTCCGGCTCGACCGTCACCATCGCGCACCACGCGCTCAAGGGCGGTCACCGCAAGTCGCTGCTGGTCTGGCTGGGCCTGACCGTGCTGCTGGGCTGCCTGTTCCTGTTCTTCCAGGCCGAGGAATACATCCACGCCTACACCGAGCTCAACCTGACCCTGGGTTCGGGCATCTACGGTTCGACCTTCTTCATGCTCACCGGTTTCCACGGCCTGCACGTGACCCTGGGCACGATCATGCTGGCGATCATCTGGTTCCGTTGCCTCAAGGGCCATTTCGACAAGGACAACCACTTCGCGTTCGAGGCGGTGGCCTGGTACTGGCACTTCGTCGACGTGGTCTGGCTGGGCCTGTTCCTGTTCGTCTACGTGCTGTAAGCGCGACGGCAGGATCGGCAAAGCACGACGAGAGGCCGGCGCTGCCGGCCTTTCGTTTTTTTGTTGCAGTAGCGGACGGGCGTTGTGAACGGTGCGCCGCCGGTGCGGATATCGCAGCGTCGCAGCCATCGGGCCAGCCAAGCGCGCTCAGCCATGCAGGCTCAGTGAAGACTGAGCCTGCCAGGATCAGTTCGGGTTGGAGCCGATCCCGTGCGGTTCGATCCAGCCCATCCACATCGCGAACACGATGATGGCGATCAGCGCGATGGACAGCGCGATGCGACGGGTCAGCGCATTGACCGTGCGTTTGCTCTGGCCCTTGTCCACCAGCATGTAATACAGGCCTGCACCCAGGTTCCAGAGGATGACGATCAGGAAGCCGACCACCAGCAGAATCTTCAGCGACTCGTTCACCGCGGGCTCCTTGAGTGCGCGCAGCGTGCGCGCGTATGCACCGAATGCGCGCGATGCGCGCGCGGGTGCGATGCGCGGATTATCGCAGCCCGCAGGGAGGATGGGGTGAGCCGGCGCGGCACACTGCTGTTCGGCTGGACGCTCGCGGTCGCCGCGATCGCGCTGTTCGCCAACCTGGGGCTGTGGCAGGGCCGGCGCGCGGTCGAGAAGCAGGCCATGCTCGACGCCGCCGCCGCGGTCCTCAACGAGCGCAAGCCGCTGTCGCTGGCCGCCGCCGACGACCCGGCCCGCGGCCGCGATTACGACTGGGCCCAGGGCTTGGGCCGGTTCGACCAGCGCGGCGCCCTGCTGCTCGACAACCAGCAGCGCAACGGCCGCGCCGGCGTGCGCGCCTACCGCATCTTCGTGCCGCTGCAGGGCGGGCCGATGCTGGTCGACCTGGGCTGGCTGCCGCTCGGCGGCGATCGCAAACTGCCGTTGATCGCCAGGCCCGAGGGCGAGTTGCTGCTGCGCGGGCTGCTGGCGCCACCGCCGTCGACCGGTCTTGCGCTGGGCCCGGGCATCGGCCGCGAAGGCGAGGGCTGGCTGCTGACCCGGGTCGACCCGAAGGCGATCGCCGGCGCCACCGGCCTGTCGGTGCCGCTTGCGCCGCGCGTGCTGCGCCTGGACCCGGCGCTCAAGCTCGGTTACGAGCGCGACCTGGAACTGCTCGCCAACACCTTGCCGCCGGACAAACACCGCGGCTACTCGCTGCAGTGGTTCGCGCTCGCCCTGGCGGTGCTGATCACCGCCCTGATCCTTACGTTCCGTCCTCAGCGTCGATAACCAGCCGATGAACACACCCGTCAATACCGCGCAGCGCAATCGCAACCGTTGGGTGCTGGTGCTGATCGCCGCATTCTTCTTCGTGCCGATGCTGATCGCCGGGGTCATGCGTTTCACCAACCACCACCCGGCGGTGAGCCGCCAGCACGGCGAACTGCTCGAGCCCAAGCCCGACCTGCGCGCACTGCAGCCGCGCCTGGCCGACGGCAGCGTTTATGCCTGGAACCCGCCGGCGCGGATCTGGCGCATCGTGGTCGCGCCGGCGCCGGATTGCGCCGAGGCCTGCGTCGAGTTGTCGCAGCAGCTCGACACGGTCTGGCAGCTGTTCGGCAAGGACGCCGACCACGTCGACGTGCTCTGGCTCGGCGAGCCGCCGGCCGGCGCCAAGCGCCCGGCCAGCCTGCGCGTGCTCGGCCCGTCGCCGGAGCTGCGCGCGCAGCTGCCGCGCCTGAGCGATCCGGCCGGCGTGCCGCTGTACGTGGTCGACCCGAACGGCTTCGTGATTCTGCGCTACGCTCCCGGCACCGATCCGGGCGGGCTGCGCGCCGACCTGGCCAAGCTGCTGAAACTGATGTGAGCGGCGGTCGAGAACCCGCGTAATGGCGACCCCGCGGCCGGCACCAGCCCGGCCGCACGAGTCAGGCGACAGAGTTGGCTAGGAACGAGTTTCGAATGAGCGTAACCAACAAGTCCGGATCGTCCGATCCGTTCACGAACGGCCTGAGCAAGACCGGCCTGTCGAAGAATTTCCATCGCATCGCCTGGCTGGCGGTCGCGCTGGCGCTGTGCGTGATCGTGTTCGGCGCCTTCGTGCGCCTGTCCAACGCCGGCCTGAGCTGTCCGGACTGGCCGACCTGCTACGGCCGCGCGGCCTGGCCGACCAGCGCGCATGAAATCACCGACCACCTCGCCACCGCGATCCGTCCGGTCGAAGTGCACAAGGCCTGGCGCGAGCAGTTCCATCGCATGATCGCCGGCCTGCTCGGCGTGCTGGTGCTGATCCTGGCGCTGGTGTCGGCGCGCAAGCGCGCCTACGGCGTGCCGCAGGTGATCGCCGCCGCCGCGGTCGTGGCCATCGCCATACCGCTGTACATGAAAGGCCAGCACGTCGCCGCCTCGGCGCTGGCGATCGTCGGCGAAGCCGTCCTGCTCGCCGCGGCGCTGCGCTGGAGCAACACCGATCTGTCGCGGGTGTCGGCGCTGACCCTGGCGGTGATCATCTTCCAGGCCCTGCTCGGCATGTGGACGGTGACCTGGCTGCTCAAGCCGGTCGTGGTCATGGGCCATCTGCTCGGCGGCCTGCTGACGTTCTCGTTGTTGGTGTGGACCGCGTGGCGCGCGATCGGCCAGCCGATCCGCCTGGCCGACGCCTCGATCGTGCGGCGCCTGGTGATGATCGGCATCGCCGTGCTCGGCGTACAGATCGCGCTCGGCGGCTGGACCAGCGCCAACTACGCCGCGCTCGCCTGCGGCAACGATTTCCCGACCTGCGTCGGCCAGTGGTGGCCGCGCCGCGACTTCGGCGAAGCCTTCGTGCTGTGGCGCGGCATCGGCGTGGACTACGAAGGCGGCATCCTCGACGGCGAGGCCCGCATCGCGATCCAACTGGCCCACCGCATCATGGCCGGCGTGGTCTTCGTGTACCTGCTGGGCCTGACCGTGAAGCTGTTGCGCACGCCCGGCATGCGCGGCTGGGCGAGCCTGCTCGGCGCATTGACCCTGGCCCAGGTCGGCCTGGGCATCGCCAACGTCAAGCTCGGCCTGCCGCTGGTAGTCGCGGTCGCGCACAACGCCGGCGCCGCGCTGCTGTTGTTCGTGCTGGTATCGCTGCTCGCACGCCTGCGCACGCCGGAGTCCTGATGAACGCCGTAAAGCGCCCGACCGCCAAGCAGTACTGGGACCTGACCAAGCCGCGCGTCGTCGCGCTGATCGTGTTCACCGCCTTCGTCGGCATGTTCCTGGCCGTGCCGGGCTGGCCGCCGTTGCGCGAGTCGGTGCTCGGCTTTTTCGGCATCTGGCTGGCCGCGGCTTCGGCGGCGACCATCAACCAACTGCTGGACTCGCGCATCGACGCCAAGATGGCGCGCACCTCGTGGCGGCCGATCGTGGCCGGGCAGGTCTCGCCGACCCAGGCGCTGGTGTTCGCGCTGATCCTGGCGGCCTTGTCGATGACCATCCTGGTGGTCTGGGTCAACGCGCTGACCGCGTGGCTGACCTTCGCCTCGCTGATCGGTTACGCGGTGGTCTATACCGTGTTCCTGAAGCGCGCGACGCCGCAGAACATCGTCATCGGCGGTATCGCCGGCGCGGCGCCGCCGCTGCTCGGCTGGGCCGCGGTCACCGGCATGCGGGGCGAGTGGGACTGGGCCCATGCCTTGTTGCTGGTGCTGATCATCTTCGTATGGACGCCGCCGCATTTCTGGGCCCTGGCGATCTTCCGCCGCGCCGACTATGCGCGGGCGATGGTGCCGATGCTGCCGGTCACCCACGGCGTCGAATACACCCGCTGGCAGATCCTGTTCTATACGATCCTGCTGACGGTCGTTTCGGTGCTGCCGTGCGTGTTCGGCATGAGCGGCTATTTCTATCTGTTCGGGGTGTTGGTGCTGGACGCGGTGTTCCTCTACCACGCCTGGAAGCTCATGGACCCGCCCGACGAGCTGTACGCGATGCGGGTTTTCAACTACTCGATCGTCTACTTGATGGTGTTGTTCGCATTCCTGCTGATCGACCACTGGCTGCCGTCGTCGATGCAGTCGGCGCCTTTGTTCGAGCTGCAGCGGATGCATTGATCGTCCGCGCCGCGCCGGCGCCCAATTGCTGGAGGAAGGTCGTCGATGAGAAACCGGATCGCGTACTCGATCGTGGCGCTGTTGCCGCTGTCGGCGGCCAATGCCGCGCAGGCGCAGGACGCCGCCGCACCGCCGCGCGAACTGGTGGTCACCGCGGCCAAGCTGTTCGATTCGCGCAGCGGGCGCCTGCTCGACAACCCGCAGGTGCTGATCCGCGACGGCCGCATCGTCGAGGTCGGCCGGGCCGGCGACACCGCGCCGGCCGGCGCGCAACGCCTCGACCTGCCCGGCATGACCCTGCTGCCGGGTCTGATCGACATGCACACCCACCTCGACGCCGACCCGACCTACGGCGGCTACACCGGCCTGCAATTCAACGACCGCTTCTGGTCGGTGCTCGCGGTCAAGCACGCCCAGGACACGCTGGCCGCCGGCTTCACCACGGTGCGCAATCTCGGCGCCGATGCCTGGAACGACGTCGGCCTGCGCCAGGCCATCGACGAGGGCAAGCTGCGCGGCCCGCGCATCGTCTCGGCCGCCTACGGCTTCGGCGCCACCGGCGGCCATTGCGACTCGACTTTCTTCCCGCCGTCGATGCAGCAGCGCAGCCCCTACAACGCCGACTCGCCCGAGCAGGCGCGCCAGCGCGTGCGCGAGCTGCGCAAGTACGGCGCACAGGTGATCAAGATCTGCGCCACCGGCGGCGTGTTTTCGCGCAATACCGAGCCCGGGCAACAGCAACTGAGCCTGGAGGAAATGAAGGCGGTGGCCGACGAGGCGCATCGCTGGGGCCTCAAGGTCGCCGCGCACGCGCACGGCACCAGCGGCATCAAGGACGCGATCCGTGCCGGCATCGACACCATCGAGCACGCCAGCCTGATCGACGAGGAAGGCATCCGCCTGGCCAAGCAGCACGGCACCTGGCTGTCGATGGACATCTACAACACCGACTACACCCAGGCCGAGGGCAAGAAAAACGGCGTGCTCGAAGACAACCTGCGCAAGGACCGCGAAGTGGCCGACATCCAGCGCGAGAACTTCCGCCGCGCCCATCAGGCCGGGGTGAAGATGGTCTACGGCACCGACACCGGGGTCTATCCGCACGGCCAGAACGGCCGCCAGTTCGCGGTGATGCAGCGCTACGGCATGAGCGCGGCGCAGGCCATCCAGGCGGCGACCGCGAACGCGGCCGAAGCGCTGGGCAGCCAGGACGTCGGCGTAATCGAAAAAGGCCGCTGGGGCGACCTCATCGCGGTCGCCGGCGACCCGACCCAGAACGTCGCCTTGCTCGAAGCCGTGCCGGTGGTGATCAAGGGCGGCGAGGTGGTCAAGGACGCGCGCTGAGCGGTTCGACCGGGCGCGCCGGGATTCAATCGGCGACGTCTTCGGCCGGGCGCGCCGGCAGCGACCGGCGCGCATAACGGCGCGCGACCTGCGCGCAGACGATCAGCTGGATCTGGTGGAACACCATCACCGGCAGCACGATCGCACCGAGCACGCTGCTGGCGAACAGGATCTTGGCCATCGGCACGCCGGTGGCCAGGCTCTTCTTGGAACCGCAGAACACGATCGCGATTTCGTCTTCGCGCGAAAAGCCGAGGCGGCGCGCGGCGAAGGTCGTGGCGAGCATCACTATCGCCAACAGCAGCGCGCAGACCGCGAAGACGACGTACAAGGCCTGCACCGGCGTGCTCTGCCACAGCCCGGTGGCCACCGAGGCGGCGAAGGCGGTGTAGACCACCAGCAGCACCGTGCCCTGGTCGGTATAGCGCAACAGCGCGCGCCGGCGTTCGACCCAGCCGTCGATCCAGCGCCGCAGCAGATGCCCGGCGACGAACGGAAACAACAGTTGCAGCATGATCTTGCCGATGGCTTCGGCCGGGTCCGCCATCGCGCCTTGCGCGCCGGCCAGCGCGCTCATCAGCAAGGGCGTCAGGAACACGCCGAGCAGGCTCGATGCCGAGGCGCTGCACACCGCCGCGGGCACGTTGCCGCCGGCCATCGAGGTGAAGGCGATCGAGGACTGCACGGTCGAGGGCAGGGTGCACAGGAACAGCAGCCCCAAGTACAGCTCAGGCGTCAGCAAGCGCCCGGACAAAGGCTTCAGCGCCAGGCCGAGCAAGGGAAACAACACGAAGGTGCTGGCGAAGATCAGCAGATGCAGGCGCCAATGCAGGGCGCCGGCGAGGATGGATTCGCGCGACAGCCGCGCGCCGTGCAGGAAGAACAGCGCGGCGATGGCGATATTAGTGAAGCCGTCGAGGGCCGCGGCCGGCGCGCCGCCGAGCGGAAACCACCAGGCCAGCGCGACCGCCGCCAGCAGGGCCAGGGTGAAGCTGTCGACGCGCAGTCGCTGGAGAAAACTCATCCGGTGCTCGCCTCGGAGGGACGGTGCGGCAGACGTCCGCATTCTGACCGCGGGGTGCAGACCCGTCCATGGCGCAAGCCGGCGCCTGCGTCGCGCTTCAGGGTAGGAGCGGCGCAAGCCGCGACCCACCGCAGAGGTGTACGCCAGCGTCTTTCACCGAAGCCCGGAAAAACGGCTCTTAACGACCAAAACCAGAGCAGCGCCCAGTCTCCGGCCGCTGCGCTTTCGATCACCGCTGCGGTGGATCGCGGCTCGCGCCGCTCCTACCCAAGAGCACGTCGCAATGCGTAAGCGTGGACCCGAACCGGGCCCAGGCGTCGCCTCAGTTCAACAAGGACGCACGCGCTCGGCGATCTCGGCGACGCTGTCGGGGGTGACGTACCAGCGGCCGGGGTCTTCGTACTCGAAGTCGATCGCGACCTCGGCGTCGGCGCGATGAATGCGCACGATGCAGACCCGCCACGGTGCCTTGCCGGCGACCTGGGTGACCTTGCGCAGTTGTTCGAGGCGATTCTCGATCTCGACGCTCGCCGGCGTCAGCGGTTCGCCCGGCTGGCCCTTGTCGTAGCGGAAGCCGTTGAGGCGGTGCATGCCGTCGCCGTACCAGGCGATCAGCGCGTATCCGTCCCAGGGCCGTTCGCTGGCCTTGGGGTCGACCACGATCAGGCGCGCGATCTCGCCGAGCAATTCGTCTCTGTTCATGTCCTGCCTTGAGCGTGTCGATTAAGAGTCTGCTGCGATCAGGTCATCCATCTGTCCGGCGTCGACCCGGTCGTAGCTCTGGCCGGCGCGGTTCTCGAAGGTGACGCGCTGATCGTAAACCCTGCCGCCGTCGGCGGGATCGATCACGTCGTAGGAAATGCGAACACGGTCCGGTCGGTCGGTGTCCCGCGGGGTCAGGTCGATGCGGATGCGCACGTCCATGCCCTTGTCGACCCAGGCCGCCCATTCGTTCTCGAGCGTCTTGTAGGCGCCCATGTTGAAGTTGCCGTTCTGCGGGAACAGGTTCTTCAGGCCCTGGTCGGTGACGAAGCGGTGGCCGAACACGTGCCCGCCCTGGTCGCCTTCGACGCCGCGGTCGGCGGCGGTGCGCTGGGCCAGGGTTTCGTCGTCGCTGCGATCGATCCCGCTGAACACGGTGCGCAAGGTGCCTTCGGCGTGGATCGGCCGGCCTTCGTCGTCGACGGTCCAGCGTGCGTCGTTGACCTCGCCGGTGTCGGGGTTGGTGACCGTCGCCGAAATCTCCTCGGTCTCGCCGCGCGGGTCGAGGCCCAGCCAGTCCTTGAGCCGGCCGATCAGGCCGTCGGCGGCGTCGTTACCTGCGCCGTCGGCATAGGCGGCGCGCACCTCGGGGCCGCTGCGGCGCTCGACCGCGGCGGCGATGCCGTCGCGCCCGAATGCGGCCTCCAGTTTGCGTAACTGCGGTGCGTCGAGCTTGCCGGCGAGATCGTTGGCGAGGGTTTCGCGCTCGGCTACGGGCAGGGCCTCGACCTCGCTGAGCAGGCTGTCCAGTTGTGGCGCCGTCAGCGCATCGACCGCCGCACGCGCCTGCGCCGGATCGGCGCTGCTCAGCGTCTGCGCGGTCGATGCGGCGGGTGGTTCGACGCCCGGCGACGAGCCGTTGAGGTGGAGGTTCGGGCTGATCGGGTCGGTCATCGGGCGGTGCCTGGACTGCGCGCGTCAGCCTGGAATCTAGCCAGAAAGCGGCCGTCCGCCCATTGGGGAAAACCCCAGGAAAACGTGACAGTTCAAAGACTTCGCATCCGCGAGGGGCGCGTCCGAGTCACTGGCCGCCGATCAGGTGCTGCTGCCAGAAGGTCATCATCGCCGCGCCGAAGTAGTCGGTATTGGCCTTCTTGTGGAAGCCGTGGCCTTCGTCGTCGAACATCAGGAACCACACCGGCGCGCCGTTGCCGCGCACCGCCTTCACGATCTGCTCGGCCTCGGTATAGGGCACGCGCGGGTCGTTGCGGCCCTGGGCGACGAACAGCGGCGCGCGGATCTTGCCGGCGTTCCTGAGCGGCGAGATGCGGTCGAACACCGCCTTCATCTCGGGCACGCGCTCGTCGCCGTACTCGGCGCGGCGCAGGTCGCGGCGATACGACTCGGTGTGGGTGAGGAAGGTGCTGAAGTCGGAGATGCCGACCACGTCGACGCCGGCGCGGATGCGGTCGCTGTAGTGCATCAGCGAGGCCAGCACCATGTAGCCGCCGTAACTGCCGCCGTACACGCCGACGCGTTGCGCGTCGAGTTCGGGCTGGGCGCCGATCCAGTCGAGCAACGCGCCGATGTCCTTGACCGAGTCTTCGCGTTTCTCGGCATTGTCCAGGCCCAGATAGGTGCGGCCGTAGCCGGCCGAACCGCGCACGTTCGGCACCAGCATCGCCACGCCGAGCTCGTTGGCCAGGAACTGGGCGTTGGCGCTGAAGGTCGGTTGCGACTGCGCTTCCGGGCCGCCGTGGATCTGGATCACCACCGGCAGCTTGGTGCCGGCCGGGACCAGCGCCGGCCGGTAGTAGAACGCCGGGATCGTGCGCGGCTGGCCGTCGACGCGGTCGAAGGTCGGATAACGGATCAACGTCGGCGCTACGAAACGGCTGGAATCGAGCCCGCCGACTTCGCTGCGGGTCCAGCGCACCAAGCGCTTCGCGGCCAGCTCGATCACGTAGACATCGCTCGGCGAGGTCGCGGTGTTGATCGACAAGGCGATGCGCCGGCCATCGGGCGAGAACTCGGCGCCGCCGATGGTGCCGACCGGCAGCGCCGGCAATGCGACCTCTTTGTGGCCGGGCAGCGACAACACGTGCAGCTTGCCGATGCCGTCTTCGTTGCTGACGAACAGCAGGTGGCGGCCGTCCTCGGACAGGCTGAGGTTGCCGACGTCCCAGGGAATGCCGGCGCTGAGCACCTCGAACTTGCCGCTCGCCGGCTCGTGCCGGCGCAAGGTCGCGAACTCCTGCGGCTTGCCGTCGAGGACTTCGTTGGAGACGTAATAGACCGCCTTGCCGTCTTTGGAAAAGCGGAAATCGCTGATCGCCGCCTGGCCGCCGTCGACCGGGAACAACTGCAGTTTGCCGGTGTCGAGGTCGACCAGGCCCGGATAGGTTTCGCTGGCCGAGACGTACTTGATCACCAGCAATTGCCTGCCGTCCGGGGAGAAGTCGGCGGCGCTCCAGGTGCCGCCCTCGGTCACCACCGCGCGCGCCTTGCGAGTGGCGAAATCCATCACCCACACGTCGATGTCGCGGCCGTTGCGCGCGGTGCTGCTGTAGGCCAGTTGCTGGCCGTCGCGCGAGAAGCGCGGGTCCTGGTTGCGCGCCTTGCCGTCGGTCAGCAAGGCGGTCTCGCGCGTGGTCAGGTCGAACCAGTGCAATTGCCAGAACTCGTTGCCGCCGACGTCCTTGCCGAACACGAAGCCGTCGAGCGGTTTCGGCGCGGCGTACAGGCTGTTGAGCGGCTCGCGATGGAAGGTCAGTTGCTCGCGCATGCCCAGCGGTTCGCAGACGCGATGGGCCTGCTGGGTCTCGGCGAAGCGCGTGGCGATCAGCAGGCAGCCGTCGCCGGTCCAGCCGCCGAGGCTGGCGCCGCGGGTGTTCTGGTAGCGGTCGAGGCGTTCGAGCAGGGCCGGCGCGATCGCCGGCAGGTTCTCGCTGACGCGGTTGCCGCTGTGCTCGCGCACGACGGCGTCTTTCGGTGCCGCCTGGGCTGGCATGGGAGCGACGCAGGCCAGGGCCAGCGCAGCGACGGACAAGGCATGGCGCAGCGACATCGGCGTTCTCCCCCGGAAAGGATGCGGGCGCCCCGCGGCAGCGGAATTCTGGCGCATGCATCCCGAGCTTAACGCGCCCGCCGCGACAGGATCCGTCCCGAAAGTCACGGCTGGAGCGCTGGCGCGTTTGCCTTAGAGTGCCGCGACAGCGCGTGACCGAGCGCACGAATCGCCGCATCCGCGCGCGAGGGCTCATCCAGGGAGGATTCGATGATCGACAGAAGGACGTTTCTGATCGGCGGCGCGGCCGCGTTCGCCAGTGCCTGGGCCGCGGGTCGCGCGTGGGCCGGCGCCGCGCCGCGCTGGGCGCCGTATGCGGACGCGATGGTGGTCGACGGTTGCGGCTTCATCGCCGGAGAAGACGGGGCGCCGGGCGCGGCGCTGTCGGCGCACCTCGTCGACGAGGCGCGCCGCAGCGGCCTGCGCGTGATCCAGACCACGGTCGGCCCGGTTGCGCAGTACGAGGGCGCCTACGAGGAAACCGTACGCAGCATCGGCTTCTGGGAGAACGAAATCCTGGCCCACCCCGAGGTGTTCATGGCGGTGCGCAACCGCGCCGACCTGGACACCGCGCGGCGCGAAAAGAAACTCGGCGTGGTGTATCAGTTCCAGGACAGCGCACCGATCGGCGAGAAGCTGGAACGGGTCGACGACTTCCATCGGCTCGGCGTGCGCACCGTGCAACTGACCTACAACCTGCGCAACCTGGTCGGCGACGGTTGCCTGGAGCCCGGCAACGCCGGCCTCAGCCGTTTCGGTCACGGCCTGATCGAACGCCTCAACGAACGGCGCATCCTGGTCGACCTGGCCCATAGCGGGCGCCGCACCGCGACCGAAGCCATCGCCGCGTCGAAGGCGCCGGTGTTGATCAGCCACACCGGTTGCGCATCGCTGGTCGAGCGCCCGCGCAACAAAACCGATGCCGAATTGCGTGCGGTCGCCGACGGCGGCGGCGTGGTCGGCATCTATCTGATGCCGTTCCTGCGCGAGAGCGGCCAGACCACCGCCGCCGACGTCGTCCGCCATCTCGAATGCGCCTTGAAGATCTGCGGCGAAGAGCATGTCGGCATCGGCACCGACAACGTCGTCTCGCCGGTGCGGCTGAGCGAGAAGTACAAGCAACGGCACCGCGAGGCGATCCAGGAGCGGCGCCGGCTCGGCATTTCGGCGGCCGGCGAAAGCGAAGAGGTGTATCTGTTCGTGCCCGACCTCAACACGGTGGACCGCTTCGAGACCTTGGCCGCATTGCTGTCGGCGCGCGGGCATTCCGATGCGCGCATCGGCAAGATCCTCGGCGGCAATTTCGCCAGGGTGATGGGGGAAGTGTGGGGGTGAGCGGCGTAGCCTCTCCAGGGTGGGAGCGGCGCGAGCCGCGACTGCGAACCGTCGGCTGCAACGGGTCGACACGCAGGCTGGGATCGACCGAACGGGCGTATGCCAGCGTTCCGTCCGAAGACCGGGCGGACGGCGCATTACGGCCAAGCCAAGACGAATGGCCGGGCTTCGGCCGAAGCGCTTTCGATCACTTCTTCGGTTGGTCGCGACTTGCGTCGCTCCTGCCCAAGAGCAAAGCGGCGGCTTCAGCTGTTCGGCGATTTCGCCAGCCGCGCCTGCTGCAGAGACAGCAGCTCGCGTTTTTCCTCGGCGCTGAGCCCGACTTCGCGGTGCTGGCTCTGCAACTCGGCCAAGCGCTGTTCGATGGTCTGCTTGTCGAGCTGGGCGACCGCATCGAGAAACTCGCGCTGCAAGGTGTCGTCGCCGCCGGGGAAGGTCTGGCTGGCGAGTTTCTGCAAGGCGCCGGCTTGTTCGTGGTCGGCGAAATGTTCGAGCAGGGCGCCGGTGCTGATTTCCGGGCGTTGCTGTACCAGGTCGACGATCTCGACCAGCAGGTCGATGCCGGGTTGGCGCAGTTCGGCGAAACGGTAAGGCGGGGTCAGCGCCGCCGCCAGCGAGGGCTTTTGCAGCAGCACCGAGATCGCGCTGCGCACCAGGCTGCGCTTGGGCGTGGGTGCGTGCCGCCCGCCGCCGTGCGCGCGCTGGGTCGGTACATGAGTCTCGGGCGTCGAGGCGCGCGCGCCGACCCCGGTCAGTTCGGTCAGGCGCTGCTTCATCAGGTCGCCGAAGGCGCCATCGGGAATCTGCGCGAGCAGCGGCTTGGCGCGCTCGGCCAGACGGCCCTTGCCTTCGAGGGTGTTGAGGTTGACGTCGGCGGCCAGCGAATCGAACAGGAACTGCGACAGCGGCGTGGCCTCGCGCAGGCGCCGGTCGAAGCCTTCCGCGCCTTCCTGGCGCACCAGCGAATCCGGGTCCTCGCCGTCGGGCAGGAACAGGAAAAAGGCCTGGCGGCCGTCCTTCATGCGCGGCAGCACCGACTCGACCGCCTTCCAGGCCGCGCCGCGTCCTGCGCGGTCGCCGTCGAAACAGAAATACACGTCGGCCGCGTTGCGGAACAACAATTCGGCGTGATCGGGCGTGGTCGCCGTGCCGAGGGTCGCCACGGCGGTGTCGACGCCGTGCTGGAACAGCGCGATCACGTCCATATAGCCTTCGACGACGATCAGGCGCGGGATCTTGTTGTGGGTCTGGCGCACCTGCCACAGGCCGTAGAGTTCGCGGCCCTTGTGGAACAGCGGCGTCTCCGGCGAGTTGAGGTATTTCGGCCCGTCTTCCTTGTCGAGCACGCGGCCGCCGAAGGCGATGGTGCGCCCGCGCCGGTCGTGGATCGGAAACATCACCCGGTCGCGGAATTTGTCGTAGACCCGGCCGCTGTCGTTTTTCGAGAGCAGGCCGGCGCGTTCGAGCAGTTTCATCCGCCGCTCGTCGGTGCCGAGCGCATCGCGCAGGGCGTTGAAGCCGTCGGGCGCATAGCCGATGCCGAAGCGCTCGCGGAGGTCGGCGCTGACGCCGCGGCTGTCGAGATAACCCTGGGCCTTGCCGCTGTGGCCGTACTGCTTCTGGAAGAAGCGCGAGGCCGCCTCGACCGCGCTGAACAAATCCTGGGTGTCGGAGTCTTCGTTGCGTGCGCGGGTGTCGCGCGGCACTTCGACGCCGACTCGCTTGGCCAGCTCTTCGACCGCATCGAGGAATTCGAGGCGGTCGTAGTTCATCAGGAAGCTGATCGCGGTGCCGTGCGCGCCGCAGCCGAAGCAGTGATAGAACTGCTTGGTCGGCGAGACCGTGAACGAGGGCGAGCGCTCGTCGTGGAACGGGCAGCGCGCCGAGTATTCCTTGCCCTGGCGTTTCAACGGCACGCGCGTACCGATCACCTCGACGATGTCGGTGCGCGCCAGGAGGTCGTCGATGAAACCGTCGGGAATGCGGGCCATGCGTAGGGCGCCCGCGAGGGGGCGGCGTCGCTCGTGGTGGTCTAACGAAGAGGGTGTCTAGGATGCCATGCGCGGCCGGTCCTCGACGGTTCGGGTCGTGGCCGCTTGGGTGTCGATCGGGCGGTCTAGCCGCTCGTGCAGCGGGGTTTGCGCCGCGCTCGGCTCAGGTGCCCGAGGCGTCGAGCCCGGCGATGGCGCGTTCGTCGGCCAGGCGCCGGCGCACGCGGGCGTGCTCGTCGAGCATGGCGGTGATCAGGGCGCCGAGCAGGAACACCACCGCGCAGTAGTACATCCACACCAGCATGATCACCAGGCCGCCGGCCGGGCCGTAGGCGGTGCCGAGGCTGGCCTGGCCGAGGTAGAGGCCGATCGCGCTGCGTCCGAGCATGAACAGACCGGCGGTCAGGGCGCCGCCGAACAAGGCCCGGCGCCGGCTGACCGGGCGGTCCGGCAGCCAGCGGTACATCGCCGCGAACACCAGCGCATAGAGCGCGAACGAGACGATCGCGGCGAACACCGGCAGCAGGTCGGGGACGTAGGCGATCAGCAACTGCAGCGCGGCCTGCACCGCCATCGACACCACCAGCAGGAAGCCGACGCTGATGACCATGCCGAACGAGAGCAGGCGCTTGCGCAGCCAGGCGGCGATCCCGCCGAGGCGCTTGGCGTCGCTGCGGAACACCCGGTTGAGGGCGGCCTGCAACTGCCCGAACACCGCCGAGGCGCCGACCAGCAGGGCCAGGGTGCCGAGCAGGGCCGCCAGCGAGCCGGTGCCGGGGCGGTTTTCGGCATTGGCGACGATCAGCCGGGCGGTGCTCTCGACCTGGTCGCCGACCAGCAGGCCGATCTGGCGGAAGAACTCTTCCTGCGCCGACGGGTACAGCGCGGTGGTCAGCCACAGCACCATCAGCACCAGCGGCGCCAGCGACAGCAAGGTGTAGAACGACAGGGCCGCGGCCAGGGCGAGGATGTCGTAGTCGATGAAGCGCTGGGCGAACTTGGCCACCCAGCTCTGCTCCAGGCGCGCCTGCAGGGCGTGGATGCGCTGCATCGGGCCATGATCTGCCGCTTCGGCCGTCGCGGCGACGTCGCGCTCGGGTGGGCGTTCGCTGGAAAGAGCTTGGGGCGGGGTCGGGGGCATGCGGCTCGCGGTGACGGCGCGTGGGTCGCCGGTTTCAGTATCCGGGGTCCAGGTTAGCGAGGCGTGGGCGCGCTGTGGAGGCGGAGCATGAAAAAACGGCCGGGCCTGAGGCCCGGCCGTTCGTCGATAGCCGCCGATAACCGTCGCGATCGGCCGCTGGCCGCAGCTATCGGCGGCGGTCAGTCCCTGACGTAGTGATCGCGTTCGGAACCTTCGTAACGGCCGTCGCGCAGACAACAATTCCTTGAACCTCCGCATGGAGCCGCAGGGGCAAGGATCGTTGCGGCCCAGTTTTTCGAGCAGTTCCTTGTTGCCGTGGACCAGGCGCTGGCCGCGCTTGACCCGGGTTTCGGACGGGAAGCCCTTGCGGCGCTTACGCGTGATTTCGCGGGTCGGCTCGAAAGCAGGCGGCGTTGGGGTCGTGACGCTTCATGGTGCACCTCCAGGTGTGCGGCCCTTGCGGGCGGGTTGTTGCAGTTGCGGGGTTGTTGGCGCGGCCCTCACCCCAACCCCTCTCCCGCAAGCGGGAGAGGGGCTCAAGCAGCGTGACAGGAGCCGCTGGTCCGCCAGATTCGATGAGGCTGTCCGAGCAGACAGGTCGGGGAAGGGGCTCGAGCGATGCGAGGCCGCCAGATTCGACGAGACTGCCCGGGCAGGTTGGACCAGTCCCCTCTCCCGCTCGCGGGAGAGGGCTAGGGTGAGGGCCGGCCCGAAGCCAGACCTTCACCGTCCAGCGACCTCAGCCCGCCAGGCGCTTTTTCGCCAGCGCCGAGACCAGGCCCATATCGGCCTTGCCGCCGAGCTTGGCCTTCAGCGGGCCCATCAGCTTGCCCAGGTCGGACGGCGCGGCCGCGCCGACTTCGGCGATGACTTCCTCGAGCACGACCAGGATCTCGGCCTCGCCGAGCTTGGCCGGGACGTAGCGTTCGATCACCACGATCTCGTCGCGTTCGATCGACGCCAGGTCCTCGCGCGCGGCCGCCTCGTACTGGCTGACCGAGTCGCGGCGCTGCTTGATCATCTTGTCGAGGATCGCGATCACCGCGGTGTCGTCGAGCTCGATGCGCTCGTCGACTTCCTTCTGCTTGAGCGCGGCGTTGATCAGGCGGATCACGCCGAGGGACTGCTTGTCGCCGCTCTTCATCGCGGCCTTCATGTCGTCGGTGAGGCGTTGCTTGAGGCTCATGGTCTGACCTTAGTGTTGCGGAAGGGGGAGGGGCCGCCGGCGGGCGCGCAGCCGGGCACGGGGCTCGGCGGGGCGCGGACGCGGCAGCGTGATGCGGTTCCGTTTGCGAGGCGCAAACGCAAAAAGCCGGCAGCGCCCGAGGCGCAGCCGGCTTGATGGTCGTTCCCCACGAGCGCCGGCGGTGAAGCCGGGTCGTACGGAACGAACGATCAGTACAAGCGCTGGCGCTTGGTGACGTCGCGCGACGCGCGGCGCGCCTGGCGCTTCACCGCCGCGGCGGCCTTGCGCTTGCGCTCCTGGGTCGGCTTCTCATAGAACTCGCGCTTGCGGGTTTCAGCCAATACACCGGCCTTCTCGCAGGTGCGCTTGAAGCGACGCAGGGCAAACTCGAAAGGCTCGTTTTCGCGGACTTTGACGCTGGGCATACGTAATCTCGTTAACGGGAACCGGCCCGGGCAGACCGGGAGAGCCGCGCATTATAGCGATGCTCCTGCGGAAGGTGCAACATAGGCACCCATGAATCCGACATTCTCCCAGAAAACGGCGCGCCAGGCAGGGTGCCGATGAAGGTCCTGGGCATCGAAACCAGCTGCGACGAGACCGGTGTGGCCGTTTACGACACCGAGACGGGCCTGCGCGCCCATGCGCTGTACAGCCAGATCGCCCTGCACGCCGAGTACGGCGGGGTGGTCCCGGAGCTGGCCAGCCGCGACCACGTGCGCAAGCTGCTGCCGCTGATCCGCCAGACCCTGGCCGAATCCGGCCTGGACGTGAACGAGCTCGACGGGGTCGCCTATACCGCCGGCCCCGGCCTGGTCGGGGCCTTGCTGGTCGGGGCCGGGGTCGCGCGTGCGCTGGCCTGGGCCCTCGACGTGCCCGCGATCGGCGTTCACCACATGGAAGGCCACCTGCTGGCGCCGCTGATGGAGGACGACCCGCTCGGCCGCCCGCAGCCGCCGTTCGTGGCCTTGCTGGTCTCAGGCGGGCATACCCAGTTGGTCGCGGTCGACGCGATCGGCCAGTACCGCCTGCTCGGCGAGACCCTGGACGACGCCGCCGGCGAGGCCTTCGACAAGACCGCCAAGCTGATGGGCCTGCCGTATCCCGGCGGCCCGCAGCTGGCCGCGCAGGCCGAGCTTGGCCGGCCCGGTGTGTTCAAGTTCGCCCGCCCGATGACCGACCGCCCCGGCCTGGATTTCAGCTTCAGCGGCCTCAAGACCCAGGTCCTGTTGGCCTGGCGCGGCAGCGACCAGAGCGAACAGACCCGCGCCGACATCGCCCGCGCCTTTGAGGACGCAGTGGTCGACACCCTGGCGATCAAATGCGCGCGCGCCCTCGATGCGGCCGGCTGCGACACCCTGGTGGTCGCCGGCGGCGTCGGCGCCAACCGGCGCCTGCGCGCCAAGTTGGCGACGATGGCGGACCAGCGCGGCGGCCGGGTCTGCTTCCCGCGCCCGGCGTTCTGCACCGACAACGGCGCGATGATCGCCTACGCCGGCGCCCTGCGCCTGCAGGCCGGTCAGCACGAGACCGCGGCGGTGAAGGTGACCCCGCGTTGGGACATGGCGCTGTTGCAGGCTGTGTAGCCTTTCTCGGAACTCGGAACTCGGAACTCGGAACTCGGAACTCGGAACTCGGAACTCGGAACTCGGGACTCGGGACTCGGGACTCAGGACTCGGGACTCGCACGGGCGCCGCGATCGCCTACCATGGCCGCGCTTTTCGCCGTGCTTTTCCGAGTCCCGAACCCCGAGTCCCGAGTCCCGAACAATGGATCACGTTTTCATCGAAGGCCTGGAAATCGACGCCGTGATCGGCATCTACGACTGGGAGCGGCGGATCCGCCAGCCGCTGGTGTTCGATCTGGAGATGGCCTTCGACAACCGCGTGCCCGCGGCCAGCGATGCGATCGGCGATACCCTCGACTACAAGGCGATCAGCGACCGCATCGTCGAATACGTGGCGCAGTCGGAGTTCGGCCTGGTCGAGACCTTGGCCGAACGCGTCGCCGCGATCGTGCTGGACGAGTTCGGCGTGCGCCGGGTGCGGCTCAAGCTCAGCAAGCCCAGCGCGATTCGCAATGCGCGCGCGGTCGGGGTGTTGATCGAACGCAGCCGCTGAGGCCTCGCGACAAGGGCAGCCGGCGCCGCGTCGAAGCGCCCTCGCACGCTCCCGGATTTGCACCCCGTCGCGGCCGCGCTTGCGATTTTCGGCCGCAGGTTCGAGGATGCCCCCCGGGATCAATCATGGGGGCATGAGATGTTCGAGAAACTTTCGCGCAGTTGGGAACTCGCCAAGGCCAGCGCCTCGGTGCTCAATTCGGATCGCGAGCTGTTGGTGTTTCCGGTGGTCTCGGCGGTGTGTGTGCTGATCGTGCTGGCGACTTTCCTGATCCCGGCCGCGGCGCTGGAGATCTTCTCCGACGGCTTCGGCCCGGGGGTCGCGCTGTTCGCCTTCACCTTCTACTTCTGCCAGTACTTCGTGATCATCTTCTGCAACTGCGCCCTGGTTGCCGCGGCGATGATCCGCCTGGAAGGCGGCGACCCGACCGTCGGCGACGGCTTCCGCGCCGCGGCGTCGCGCCTGCCCACGATCGCCGGTTACGCCGCCATCGCCGCGACCGTCGGCATGATCCTGCAGGCCCTCAAGGACCGCGACAACAACTTCATCGTGCGCATGATCGGCGGCGCGCTCGGCGCGGCGTGGACGATGGCGACCTTCCTGGTGGTGCCGGTGCTGGTCGCCGAAGACGTCGGCCCGATCGATGCGGTCAAGCGCAGCGTCAGCATGTTCAAGCGCACCTGGGGCGAGAGCGCGGCCGGCATGGTCGGCATCGGCCTGGCCACCGGCCTGGCGATGCTCGCCGTCGGCGTGGTCGGTTTCGGCCTGGCCTACGTTCTGGGCCTGGTGTCGTCGGCGCTGGCGGTGTTGCTCGGCGCGGTGACCGTGCTCGCCTTGCTGGCCTTGGCGGTGTACCAGAGCGCGCTCGGCGGCGTGTATTCGGCGGCCCTGTACCGCTATGCGGTCGACGGCGAAATGCCGGCCGGTTTCGAAGGGCTGCAACTGGAAGCGCGCGGCCGTTGAGCTGCGCTCAGGCGATCGGCTCGTCGCCGTTCGCAAAGCCGACCAGGATCTGTTCCTGGTCGCCGGCCCGGTCCGGGTAGAACCAGACCAGGGCCGCATCGCCGACGCGCGGCAAGCGCACCGGGTCGAACAGACCGGTCTTGGTCACCCAGCGCTCGGCGCCGGCGTGGTCGGTGAACTTGGCGACGAAGCGCAGGCGCATTTCGTGGTAGATCTCCACGCCGGTGTCGTGCACCTCGGTGATCACCGCATCGCTGCGCCGGCCCTCGGCCAGCAAGCGCCGGATACGTTCGGCGCGCGCAGCGTGTCTTCGGTGGGCGCGCCAGGCCAGGGCCGCGCAGCCCAGCGCCGCGAGCATCAGCAAGGCCGGCAGCCAGTATTGCGCGCTCCAGCCGAGCCAGGCGACAACGTCCCAATTCGGAGCGGGCGTGGCTGGCGAATCGGCGAACGAGCCGACCCGCAGCGGCGCCACCCAGGAGTCGGCCGCGCCGCGCCAGAAGCCCAGCGCCCAGGCGAGCAGGGTCGAGGCGAACTGGCCCCAGGTGCTGGCGGCCAGGCCGAACAGATCCTTGAGCACGTAGCTCAGCAAGAAGCCGGCGATGAAGCCGCCGAACGACCCGACGAACACGCCGAAGAACCACGGCGGCGCCACGTTGTCCGGATACAGGCTCAGCGGCAGATAGGCTTCGGCGATCGGATAGCGGATGGTGTCGGCGAGCGAATAAGCGAACAGCGCCCACAGGCTCCAATAGATCAGCACCAGCAGCCACAGCCCGCTCCGGGGCCGCGGCGGTCGCTGCAATTGTTCGAGCGCTTGCCGGCGACGTTCGACGGCCGGATCGACGGTGCTCATGGACGGGCTTCCGTGCGGGACGCCGCCATCTTGCACGGCTTGCGCGACAGCGAAAGCGGCGCGCGCGCAAATGCCGCCGATTTAGTACCAAAGCGCTAGCCGCCGGTACGCCCGCCGCGGCGCGCAAGCGGCGTTCAGCGTGCCCGGCGCGGGACGTCGCGTTCGCCGCGGCTGCGCCGGGGCCGTATCCTGTCGGCCTGTTTCCGATGCGCCTGCGACGCCGCCCCTCACGTGAATTCCTTCGATCTGCCGACTCCCGATGCCGATGCGCTCGCCCACAGTGCGCGCCTGGCGGCCCTGATCCGCGAGCAGATCCTCGCCCACGGCGGCGCGATCGGGTTTTCGCGTTTCATGGAACTGGCGCTGTATGCGCCGGGCCTGGGGTATTACAGCGCCGGCGCGAGCAAGTTCGGCGAAAGCGGCGATTTCGTCACCGCCCCGGAGATCGGGCCGATCTTCGCCGCCTGCGTCGCCGAAGCGGTGGCGCCGGTGTTGCAGCAGATCGGGCCGTCGGCGCGTTTCCTCGAACTCGGCGGCGGCACCGGCGCGTTCGCCGAAGTCGCGCTCAAGCGCCTGCTCGAACTGGACGCCTTGCCCGACCGTTACGCGATCCTCGAACCCAGCGCCGAGCTGCGCCATCGCCAGCGCGAACGCCTGCGCGAGCGCCTGGTGCCGCCGCTGTTCGATCTGCTCGAATGGCCGGACGGGCCGTTCGGCGACGAGTGGAACGGCGTGCTGTTCGCCAACGAAGTCATCGATGCCCTGCCGACGCCGCGTTTCGCGATCCGCAACGAAGAAGTGTTCGAAGAATACGTGGTCATCGACGGCGACGGCTTCGCGCGCGAGCTGCGCCCGGCCGACGATTTCCTCGCCCAGGCCGTGCGCATCGCCGAGCGCCGCCTCGAGCGTCCGCTCGCCGAGGGCTATCGCTCTGAGCTGCTGCCGCAGTTGCCGTACTGGATCCAGGCGGTCGCAGGCGGCCTGCGCAACGGCGCGATGCTGTTCGTCGACTACGGCTATCCGCGCGCCGAGTTCTACGCGCCCGATCGCGTCGACGGCACCTTGCGCGCGTTCTACCGCCATCGCATGCACGGCGACCCCTTGCTGTGGCCGGGCCTGCAGGACCTGACCGCCTCGGTCGATTTCACCGCCCTGGTCGAGGCCGGCGTCGCCGCCGGTTTCGATCTGTCCGGCTATTGCTCGCAAGCCAGCTTCCTGCTCGGCAACGGCCTGGCCGGCGTGTTGCAGCGGATCGAAGGCATCGAGGACGAGTTCGAGAAGCAGCGCCGCCTCAACGAGGTCAAGCGCCTGACCTTGCCGAGCGAAATGGGCGAGCGCTTCCAGGTCATGGGCTTCGAGAAGGGCGTCGAGTTCGGCGTGGCCTTCATGGCCGGCGACCTGAGCTTCCGTCTGTGAGCGGGGTGAGCGAACACGACGCGCGCAGCGTGCTGCGCGCGTTCGAGCGGCCGTCGCTGTGGTGCGCGATCGGCCTGGCGATGATCGCCGCGGTGGCTTGCGCGACTTTGCTGCCCGCGCACGATCTGCCGCCGACGCCCTTCTCGGGTTTCGACAAGATCGAACATTTTTCCGCGTATGCGGCGCTATCGGCCTACGCGACGATGCTGTTCGCACGCCTGCGCCCGCAGGCGATCGCTGCGGCCGGCTTGATCGCGCTGGGCGTGGCGTTGGAATTCGCCCAGGCCGGCTTGACCGATTCGCGCACCGGCGACGCCATCGACGCCGCCGCCAACAGTCTCGGCGTGTTCGCCGGCCTGTTCGTCTCGCCGACCTCGGCCTCGCGCTGGCTGTTGGGGCTGGACCGCCGGTTGGCGCGTCGGCGCGCCTGAGGTTTCGCGCACTTGGGCCGGCCGATCCCGGTTTAGGCGGTTTCGGGGCCGCCGCTGTTCAGGAGCGGCCGGCCCGCCGGCCGGCCGAAAATTGGTTACCGTTGTATCGATTAGTAGAAAACGGTCACAAAGGCACATTCGGCACAGTCACATGGCCGCTTGCGCAAAGGTTAATTATTTGTGAGGCTCGCCGCGGGCTCTGCAGAGCCTGACCTCATCCTCGCAAGGAACCGACCATGTCCGTAGTGCACCGCAACCGTCTGGCGCTGGCCGTAGCCGCCGCCGTCGCCACCAGCGCCTTCGTCCCCTCCGCCTTCGCCCAGGAACCCGCTGCTCCGGCCAGCCGCGAAGCGACGACTCTCGACGCGGTGCAGGTGACCGGTTCGCGCGCGCGCGGCCGCGCCGCCGAAGAGACCGCCGCACCGGTCGACGTGATCGGCAAGGAAGAGTTGAACGCGACCGGCGCGACCGAGATCGGTCAGATCCTGCAGATGCTGGAGCCCTCGTTCAATTTCTCCCGCACCTTCGTCAGCGACGGCACCGACATCCTGCGTCCGGCGACGCTGCGTTCGCTCGGCCCCGACCAAGTGCTGGTGCTGGTCAACGGCAAGCGCCGCCACCAGCAGGCGCTGGTCAACGTGCAGCAGACCATCGGCCGCGGTTCGGCCGGTACCGACATCAACGCCATTCCGCTGTCGGCGATCGAGCGCATCGAAGTGCTGCGCGACGGCGCCGCGGCGCAGTACGGTTCGGACGCGATCTCCGGCGTCATCAACATCATCCTCAAGAAGCAGACCGAGGAAACCCAGCTCTCGTTCCAGGCCGGCAAGTACTACGCCGGCGACGGCGCCAACTACCAGGGTTCGGTCAACACCGGCGTCAAGCTCGGCAGCGACGGCGGCTACCTCAACTTGTCGCTGGAATACCGCGACCGCGCCGAGACCAACCGCGCCGGTCCCGACAGCGCGCGCGTCAGCCCGCCGCGGGTGACCCAGCGCCTCGGCGACGCCGACGCCACCGACGCCTACTTCTGGTTCAACGGCGGCCTGCCGGTCGGCAACGGCGAGCTGTACTGGTTCGGCGGCCTGTCCAAGCGCGAAGGCGATTCCTCCGGCTTCTTCCGCAGCCCGGGCGACAACCGCACCGTGCCGGCGCTGTACCCGAACGGCTTCCTGCCGAACATCCTGACCACCGTCGACGACACCTCGCTCGCGGTCGGCTACAAAGCGCCGATCAACGACAACTGGGACTGGGACATCTCGATCAACCGCGGCCGCAGCAAGTTCGGCTTCGAGGAAAGCAACTCGGTCAACGTCAGCTGGTGGTACGAGCCCAAGCCGGGCGGCGGCATCTACGGCGAGTCGCCGACCAAGGCCGACACCGGCACGCTGCAGTTCGACCAGACCACCTTCAACCTGGATTTCCGCGGCACCCTGAAGGGCTTCAACGACAACCCGCTGTACCTCGGCACCGGCGTGGAATACCGTCAGGACGACTACCAGATCCGCCCCGGCGCGCCGGTGACCTACACCTACGGCCGCACCAACAACCGCGCGGTCCCGATCTTCGGCCAGACCGGCGACACCGCCCAGCCGGGCATGCAGGGCTTCCCGGGCTTCTCGCCGAACGAAGCCGTCGACGACGGCCGCCACAACTACGCGGTCTACCTCGACGCCGAAACCAACCTGACCGACCGCTTCCTGCTCGGCGGCGCGGTGCGTTACGAGGATTACTCGGACTTCGGCAACACCACCACCGGCAAGCTGTCGGCGCGCTTCGACGCGACCGAACAGTTCGCCGTGCGCGGCACCATCTCGACCGGCTTCCGCGCCCCGGGCGTGCAGCAGCTGTTCTACAGCCAGCGTTCGACCAACCTCAACGCCGCCGGCGTGCTCACCGACACCCTGACCGCGCGCCAGGACAGCGCGGTGACGCGCGCCTTCGGCATCGAGCCGCTCAAGGAAGAAACCTCCAAGAGCGCGTCGCTGGGCTTCGTGTTCAAGCCGAACGACCGCTTCTCGCTGACGATGGACGTGTTCCGCATCGACATCGACGACCGCATCATCTTCTCCAGCAACATCCAGCCCGAGAGCGTCGGCACCAACGGCCAGCCCTGCGCCCCCGGCAACGGCAACTGCCCGATCCGCGCGATCCTCGATCCGATCGGCGTCGGCCAGGTGTTGTTCTTCACCAACGCCATCGACACCCGCACCACCGGCCTGGACGTGGTCGCCAGCCACAACACCGAGTTCGCCGGCGGCTCCAAGCTCAACCTGACTGCGTTGGTCCACTTCAACAAGACCGAGGTCAAGGACCGCCGCTCGCAGTCGACGATCCTGTCGCCGGAAGCGCTGTTCGACGACACCCAGGTGACCCTGATCCAGGACGGCCAGCCGCGCGCCCATCACGTGCTGCAGAGCGTGTACGAAATCGGCAAGTGGGAATGGACGGCGCGCGCGAACTACTACGGTTCGGTGGCCGGCGAAGGTTTCACCCCGGGCACCAAGCAGCGTTGGGGCGGCAAGTGGCTCGGCGATCTGGCCGTGCGCTACAAGTTCAACGCCAAGACCAGCCTGACCGTCGGCGGCAACAACATCTTCGACACCTACCCCGACAAGTGGGACACCGTCACCGGTGCGCCGTTCCCGCAGCTCGGCTTCAAGTACGGTTGGGAAACCCTGCCGTTCGGCATGAACGGCGGCAGCTACTACGCGCGCATCGATTACCGGTTCTAAGATCGGCCGCGTCGCCACACCGAAGCCGCCGCGCAACCGCGCGGCGGCTTTTTTGTTCCGCTCGCAAAGCTGGCCCGGACCCGGTCGCGCATGGCAATGTAGGGCCGGTGCCGCCATCGGGCGGTCAGCGGAGAATGACGTCGCATATGGATCGCATCGACGCCATGAAGGTCTTCATCGCCGCGCTGGACGAAGGCAGTCTCGCCGGCGCCAGTCGCAAGACCGGCCGTTCCGCAGCGGCCGTCAGCAGGGCGGTCGCGTTTCTCGAAGCTCATGTCGGCGTGCCCCTGCTGCACCGGACCACTCGCTCCATCAAGCTCAGCGAGGCGGGCGAACGTTACGCGATTGCCTGCCGCAAGGTGTTGTCGGACTTGGAGGAAGCGGACCGACAGGCGGCCGGCGAGCGATCGGTGCCTCGCGGCGCATTGACGATCACCTCGACCGTATTCGCCGGCGTCGAATTGCTCCGTCCGATCGTCGATGCATTCATGGAGGAATATCCGACCGTCAGCGTGCGGATGCACCTGCTGGAAAGGCCGGTCAATCTGATCGACGAAGGCATGGACCTGGCGCTTCGTTTTGCGCATCTGGCCGACTCGACGCTGGTCGCGCATCGGATCGGGGAGGTCAGGCGGGTCGTAGTGGCATCGCCGCGCTATCTGGCGACGCATCCCCGCATCGAGAAGTATTCCGATCTGGCGAAGCACCAAATCATCACCACCGCGCACACCGGCCTGGATTCGTGGAGCTTCCCGCCTGCGGGCGGCTCGACGGTGCCGCGCTCGGTCTCCTTTACGCCTCGCCTGGTGGTCAACAACGTGCGCGCGGCGATCGCTTCGACCGTGGACGGGCATGGCGTTACCCGTCTGCTGTCCTACCACGTAGCGCCGGAGATCGAACAGGGGGCGCTGCGCCTGATCCTGGCGGACGCGGAGCCCGAACCGGTTCCGGTGCACCTGGTTTCGCCTTATGGGCGGCTTGCCGTGCCGAAGGTGCGGGCGTTCGTAGATTTCGCCACTCCGCGCCTGCGTGCGAGTTTCGCGAAGCTGCCCCGGTAGGCGTCGAATCCGCGGATTCCGCCGCTGCGCGGAAGAATGTCTGCCGCAAGCGAGGGATTCGCAAACCCCTGTAGCACTCCTAGATTGAGCGCTGTCGGAGGCCGCCGATGTTCTCGGCGCCGACTC
Organism: Lysobacter sp. CA196; assembly: GCF_052078695.1. Classification (NCBI taxonomy): domain Bacteria; kingdom Pseudomonadati; phylum Pseudomonadota; class Gammaproteobacteria; order Lysobacterales; family Lysobacteraceae; genus Lysobacter; species Lysobacter sp. CA196. The sequence goes on from NZ_JBQJIN010000037.1 coordinate 38,672, forward strand.
CCCTCATCTCTTTGGAGCAAATCATGAACATTGCACGCAAGGTCGCCGTCGTTACCGGCGCATCGCAAGGCATCGGCGCCGGACTCGTCCAGGCGTTTCGCGACCGCGGTTACCAGGTCGTAGCCAATTCGCGCTCGATCAAGCCGTCGAACGATCCCGATATTCTGAGTATCCCGGGCGACATCTCGGACCGCGCCGTAGCCGAGCGCGTGATCGGCGAAGGCCTGGCGAAGTTCGGCCGCATCGATACCCTGGTCAACAACGCCGGCGTATTCATCGCCAAGCCCTTCACCCAATACACCGACGAGGACTATGCGAAGGTTCTCTCCGTCAACCTGACCGGCTTCTTTCATATCACCCAGGCTGCGGTGGCGGAAATGGAGAAGCAGGGCAGCGGCCACGTGGTCAACATCACCACGAGCCTGGTCGATCATGCGATCGACGGCGTCCCGTCGGTCCTGGCGTCGCTGACCAAGGGCGGGCTCAATGCCGCGACCAAGTCTTTGGCCATCGAGTACGCCAAGCGCGGCATCCGCGTGAATGCCGTCTCCCCCGGCATCATCAAGACGCCGTTGCACGCGCCCGAAACCCACGAGTGGCTGGCGAAGTTGCATCCGGTAGCCCGTATGGGCGAGGTCGGCGACATCGCCCAGGCGGTCGTCTATCTCGAGTCGGCCGGGTTCGTGACGGGCGAGATCCTCCACGTCGACGGCGGCCAGAGCGCCGGCCATTGATTCACCACCGGGGGCGAAGCATCGCCCCCCTCTGCCGGGAGAGCGATCATGCCCATGGTCAACATTCAGATTACCCGCGAGGGTTCCGGTCCTGGCCGCGACGCGGCCACGGATGAAGAGAAGGCGGCCCTCATCAAAGGCGTCAGCGAAGTTCTGTTGAACGTTCTCAACAAGCCGCTCGAGTCGACCTTCGTGGTCGTCGAGGAAGTTCCCTTGCAGAACTGGGGACGGGGCGGCTTGCCCGTTCCCGAGTTCCGACGCCGACAGGCGCCGAAGTAAGCAAGTGAAAGTGCGGGGCTATTCTGCGGTGGCCTTGCGCGCGGTCGCGATCGCCTCGATGCGCGCGCGCCGCATCGCTTCGCCGACTTCGGGGCCGGCCAGGCCGGGCGCGATCTCGTTCGCGCGCACCTGCATCGCGGCCTTCAGGGCGGCGCGCAACGCCGCACCCGACGGATAGGGCTCTTCCTGCAAGCCCAGTCGCCCGCGCTTGTCGGCTTCGCAGACTAGGCTCATCTGTTCGATGCGCTTCGGGTTGCGGAAACCGTCGCAGCGGGCGATCAGCTCGTACACGCTGCGCGGGCGCATCTCGGCGAGGCGGTGCACGTTGAGGTGTTCGCGGCAGACCGCTTCGGCGAGCAGGCGATGCTCGGTCGGCACCTTGAGCCGTTCGCATACCGCCTGCAGCGGCTCCAGGCCGCCGTGTTCGTGGCCGTGATGGCGCGGCAGCAGTTCGGCCGGCGTCAGCGCCTTGCCGAGGTCGTGGGTTAGCGCGGCGAAACCGATCAGGTCGTCGCCGGGCGCGAGCTGCGCGGCCATATCGAGCACCATTTCGGTGTGGATGCCGGTGTCGACCTCGGGGTGGTATTCGGCACGCTGCGGCACGCCGTACAGGGCCTCGACTTCCGGCAACACCACGGCGAGCGCGCCGGCGTCGTGCAGGGTGCGCACGAACGCCGAAGGCCGCGTGCAGGTCAGTGCGCGTCGTAGTTCCTGCCAGACCCGTTCGGCGACCAGCGCCGACAGCTCGCCGGACTCGGCCATCTGCCGCATCAGCGCCATGGTTTCCGGGGCGACGGTGAAACCGTGTTCGGCGAAGCGGGCCATGAAGCGCGCCGCGCGCAACACCCGCAGCGGGTCTTCGACGAAGGCCGGGCCGACGTGGCGCAGCACGCGGGCTTCGAGATCGCGCGCGCCGCCGTAAGGGTCGACCAGGCTGCCGTCGTCGGCGCGAGCGATCGCGTTAATGGTGAAATCGCGGCGGACCAGATCGTCTTCGAGCGTCACCGACGGATCGGTATCGACGACGAAGCCGCGGTAGCCGCGCCCGGACTTGCGTTCGGTGCGCGCCAGCGCGTATTCCTCGCCGGTTTTCGGGTGCAGGAACACCGGGAAATCGCGGCCGACCGCCTTGAAGCCGGCGGCCAGCATGGCCTCGGGCGTTTCGCCGACGACCACGTAATCGCGATCGCCGGCCGGCAGGCCGAGCAGAGCGTCGCGGACCGCGCCGCCGACGAGATAGGTTTTCATGCTTGTCTCCGCGGGGTTCGGGGTTCGGGGACTCGAAAGAGCGCAGCTGCCGACCCGGCAGCGCACGCGAGTACTGTTTTACGAGCCCCGAGTCCCGAGTCCCGGCTTTTCAGCGCGGCGAGTTCTGCGCGAGCAGGGCGACGATATCCTCGGCGCCGGCGCTGCGGCCGAGGTGGCGGACGATCGGCGTCGCTTGGCCCGACACCCACAGGCGCAGTTCGGCTTCCAGGTCGAAATGGCCGGCGGTTTCGAGCGAGAACATCACGATGCTGCGATACGGCAGGCTGAGGAACTCGGTCTTGCGGCCGGTGACGCCCTGTTTGTCGACCAGGATCAGGCGACGATCGGTGAACACGATCAGGTCGCGGATTTCGCCGAACGCGCGCTGCACGGTTTCGCCGGGTGCGAGCAGTGGCTGAAAGTCTTCGCCGACCTTCTCGGTGGATTTGGCGCCGGCATGGCCGAGCAGGGTGTCGAGCAGACCCATGGGGATCTCCTTGCGATGGGCAGTGGCCTGCATCCTAGCGCGCGCCGGGTGTGGCGGCGATGAGTGGGGCTTGCTCTCAGGGTAGGAGCGGCGCGAACCGCGACCCACCGCAGAGGCGTACGCAAGCGCCCTCGACGAAGATTCGATAAATGGCACAGCCGATCCGGAAAGCGACCGTCTGTCCGGGTTTCGGATACGCAACGCTTTCGGTCACTGCTGCGGTGGGTCGCGACTTGCGTCGCTCCTACCCCAAAGCGCGGCGTCGCTTCCCGTGTAGGAGCGGCGTGAGCCGCGACCGCGGGTTGGCGGATCGCGGCGCGGGTTCGGGTGGCTGCGCGGTCGCGACTTGCGTCGCTCCTACCCCAAAGCGCGGCGTGGCTTCCCGTGTAGGAGCGGCGCGAGCCGCGACCGCGGGCTGGCGGATCGCGGCGCGGGTTCGGGTGGCTGCGCGGTCGCGACTTGCGTCGCTCCTACCCCAAAGCGGGGTGTCGCTTCCCGTGTAGGAGCGGCGCGAGCCGCGACCGCGGGCTGGCGGATCGCGGCGCGGGTTCGGGTGGCTGCGCGGTCGCGGCTTGCGTCGCTCCTACCCCAAAGCGGGGTGTCGCTTCCCGTGTAGGAGCGGCGCGAGCCGCGACCGCGGGTTGGCGGATCGCGGCGCGGGTTCGGGTGGCTGCGCGGTCGCGACTTGCGTCGCTCCTACCCCAAAAGCGCGGTGTCGCTTCCCGTGTAGGAGCGGCGCGAGCCGCGACCGCGGGTTGGCAGGTCGCGTCGCAACGCTACGCAGGCGATGTGCGCGGATGTATAGCGGTGGTGCGCAGAGATGGCGCGTCGGCTATACCGCTCAACCCGTGCGCGCGGTCAGCCCCAGGATTTCCGGCAGGTGCGACAGCACCGGGGTCGGGACGATGCCGAGCTTCAGCAAGCCGTTCTCTACGCTGGTCGAATCGGTCTGCAGCGAGCGCCAGTTGTCGCGGCTGATCGGTTTGCCGGGCAGCCATTCGCCGATCTCGGCCTGCAGTTTGCCCAGCGATTCCGGCAGCGGCAGCACCGCGCGCAGACGCCGGCGCGCACGCGCGGTTGCGCGCACGATCTCACCGAGGGTCATCACCTCGGGGCCGACCAGGTTGTAGCTGCGGTGGACGTGGCTGTCGTCGGCGAGCGCATTGACGAAGGCCTGGGTGACGTCGCCGATCCAGACCGGCTGGAAGCGTGCGTTGGCCCGCCCCATCGGCAGCAGCGGCGCGTAGCGCAGCAGGGCGTCGAAGCGGCAGAACAGGCCGTCGCCGGGACCGGCGATGACCGAAGGGCGGAACAGCGTCCACGCCAGCTTGGAGGCGCGCACGCGCTGCTCGGCGCGGCCGCGCGATTCCAGGTAATGGCTGTGGCCGGTGCCGGCGTTGAGCGCGCTCATTTGCAGCAGCCGCGTCACGCCCATGTCGCGCATCGCCTCGAGCAAGGCGTCCAGCAGTTCGACGTAGACGTGCTCGAAGCCGGCGCCGCTGTCGCCCTGCTCGTTGAGGATGCCGACCAGATTGACCACCGAGTCGACGTCGTCGAGCACCGCACGCAGGAAATCCGGATTGCCGATGTCGCCTTCGATGATGCTGGCGTCGCGCGACAACCGCTTCTTCTTGGCCGGGTCGACGCCGCGGCTCAGCACGGTGATGCGGTAACGCTCGCGCAGCAGATGTTCGACGAGGTGGCGGCCGACGAAACCGGTACCGCCGAGGATCAGAACATGACGACGGGGCATGACGACGGGCTCACTCCTGTTCGGCCGGTGCCGGCGCGGCGGCGGTGGCCGTCGCCACCGGGCAGGCGAAAGACTTGCGCTTGCCGGTGGCGATGCCGCGCATGCGGTCGCTGACGTTGTGCGCGTCGCCGTTGAGGCGCCAGTCGTAGATCACGCTGAAGGCGAGCACGCGCGCGACGTATTCGCGGGTTTCTTTATAGCTGATGGTCTCGATCCAGAACTCCGGCTCCATGCCCGGGCGCTGCGACTGCCAGCGCGCCAACGGCGCCGGGCCGGCGTTGTAGCCGGCCATGGCGAAGTAGGGCTGGCCGCCGTACTTGTCGAGCAACTGACGCAGGTAGGCGGTGCCGAGGATGATGTTGGTGTCGGAGTCGTACAGGCTGGCGGCGCCGCCCCAGGGCAGGCCCAGGCTCTTGGCGACCGCCGCGCCGGTGCCGGGCAGCACCTGCATCAGACCCATCGCGTTGGCGCCCGAGCGCGCAGTCGGGTTGAAGATGCTCTCGGCGCGGATCTCGGCGGCGACCCAGGCCGGATCGATGCCGTTCTTGGCCGACTCGCGGCGGATCGTGTCGCCGTGGTGCAGCGGGAAGCGCAAGTAATACAGGCGCTGTTCCTGCGGGGTCTTGTTGAGCGAGAACACCGCGCGGTCGAACCAGTTGTAGCTCTGCGCGACTTCGATGGCGATGCGGCGCTGGGTGTCGTCGAAGCGGCTCAGCGCGTCGTCCCATTCGCGCACCGCCCAACCGGCGCGTTCGATCTGGAACAGGCCCATCGCCCGCTGCAGGGCCGGGTCGCGCGCGATCGTCGCCTTGGCCGCGGCGCTGTCGGTCGGTTGCAGCGGGCACAGCGCATACGGCGCGCCGAGCCGGTCGGCGGCCACGAAGCCGTGGAAGTCGGTCTTCTTGGCCGCTTCGCGATACAGGCGATCCGCACCGGCCTTGTCGCCGGCGCGTTCGCTGAGGCGGGCCTCGAAATACTGCCAGCGCGAATCGGCGCGCTGCTTGGCGCCCATCTTCTTGATCGCGGCGAGGGCCCCGGCCCAATCCGAGCGCGCCATCGCTTCGCGCGCGCGCCACTCGTGCAGGCGCTCGTCGTAGGCGACCTCGGGCACGGCATTGAGGCGGCGCGCCGATTCGGCCTCGTAGGACGCCACCGACCACAGCGCAGTCTGGTACAGCACGCGGCCGCGGTCGGCGTCGCTGAAGCCGAGTGCGTTGGCGTATTTCGGCAATTGCTGCTCGGCGCTGGCCGGCTGGGCCTTGGCGAACTTGGCCAGGCCGTAGGAGGCGATCTTGCGGCTGCGTTCGGTCTTCGGCCAACCGAGCGCGCGCTCATTCACGTTATCCAGGAACGCGGCGTAGTCGTTCGCTTGTGCGAGTTGATCCGCCGGCAGGCCGCGCGCGGCCGAACGCATCACCGCCGGCTGCCATTCGGCGGCCGCGGCCTCGATGCGCTCCCAGCGCAGCTCCGGCGACAGCGCGCCCTGGGCGGCGAGCACCGCGAACGGGCCGTCGCAACTGTCGGGCAGGGACTTGCCGCTGCTGCGCCAGATCGCCTGCGCTTCGCGGGTCCAGGTGTCGTCGGTGCGGCCCAGGGCCTGGCGCGCATTCAATTCGGCGCAGCGCAGGCTGACGCTGCGTTCCTTGCCGGTGGCGCTTTTCGGCGTCCATGCGGCGAGGAAGCTTGGCCAGTCTTCGCGACGCGCGGTCGCCGCCAGCCAGATTTCGCGGAAGGCTTCGCCGGAGGCTTCCTTGCCGCGACGGGCGAGGAAATCCTGGGCCTGGCCGTTGTTGACCGTGTCGATGACGCGGCGCAGGTTGGCGTACTCGATCCAACCGTACAGCGGATGCCGCACGAGGTCGGCGTACTGACCGCTGTCGAACTGGCCGCGCTCGGCCGCTTCGATCGCCGCGCGCAGGCGCGGCAGTTGCGGATCGACCGCGGGCGCGGGCAAGGCGTTGACGACCGGCGCCGGCTTGACCGCGGCCTGGGCCGGCGCCGACGCCGTGGTCTGGGCGCAAGCGGTGGTGGCGAGGGCCGCGGCGAACGCAGCGATGGCGAGTGTGTAGGGGCGTGGCAGCATCGCCGGACTATAGCCCAGCACGCATGAATGCCTTATGTGAACATTCGCCATAAATGCGGCTGTCGATGCGGCGGTTGCGAAGTGCGTCGCAGCTTGTCCGGCCATCGTTCGACGACTCGCCCTGTGGATGTGTGGCCTCTGCTTCAGGATCGTGCAGGCGACGCGAAGCTTCGGCGCGATCAGACTCTTGCGACGACAGCGGCGCGACGGCGTGGTGCGATCGATGCGCTCGCTGTCACGGCTTCGTCTTGCGGCCGCGCCCGCGACCGCCAACCGCCGCATCGCGACAGGCATTCGCGGCGCCGCACCGCGACCCTGTAGGCTCGGCACGGATCCTGCGGAGCGTTCATCAGTGACAGCCTGGTTGGTCTTTCTCGCATTGGGCGCCGTGGCCGGCGTGCTCGCCGGCTTGCTCGGCATCGGTGGCGGCCTGGTGCTGGTCGCCGCGCTCGCCTGGCTCGCGCCGCTCATGGGCATTCCACAGGAAGCGGCCATGCACACCGCCTTGGCCAGTTCGCTCGCCAGCATCGTGCTGACCGCGACCGCCTCGGCGCGCGCCCACGCCAAGCGCGGCAGCGTGATGTGGCCGACCGTGCGCTGGATGGTGCCCGGGCTGCTGCTCGGGGGCTGGCTCGGCAGCTTCGTCGCGGTGCGCATCGACGGCGACTGGCTGCGCCTGATCGTCGCCGGCTACTGCCTGATCGCCGCGGCGCAGTTGCTGTTCGGCAAGAACGGCGCGCCGCTCGCCGAGGGCGCACCACCGCCGCAGGGCCTGCCGCTGTCGGCCGCGGGCGTAGGCATCGGCGCGGTCTCGGCGGTGGTCGGCATCGGCGGCGGCAGCATGACCGTGCCCTTGCTGGTGTGGCGCGGCGTGGTGCCGGTGCGCGCGGTCGGCACGTCCTCGGCCTGCGGGGTGGCGATCGGCCTGGCCAGTGCGGTCGGCTATGCCTTCAACGCGCCGGCCGGGGCTTTGCCCGAGCATGCCATCGGCTACGTCTACCTGCCGGCGGCGATCGGCGTCGCCATCGCCTCGGTGTTCGCCGCGCCCTACGGCACCTGGCTCGCGCACAAGCTGCACGGCGACACCCTCAAGCGGGTGTTCGCGGCGTTCCTGATCCTGGTCGCGGTGAGCCTGCTGCTGGGCGGTTGAAGCACGACCACGGCCACGCTCGCGGAGCGCGGCGGGGCCGGCGTCGAGCCGCTCGGGAGGTATTAGCTGAACAGGGGAGGCTGGTTCGCCCATAGGCGACGTACGTCTCAAGCCGGGGCCGATCCCGATCAGAAATGCGATCCAGTTGGCAAGTAGTCCCTATTTGCGCCTTGTGGCGGATTCACGAATTGTTTACAACCTCCCGGTGCCGTCCGCATGGATGGACGGCGTGCCAATAGCCATCAGAGCTACAGCCACATTCTTGAGGGAGAGAGAGTCGATGAAAGTGTCGCGTCGTCATGCCTTGGCGAAAGCCATTCAGTTGTCCCTGCTGGTCGCCCTGCCGGGGCTCGCAGCCGCCCAGGAAGTCGCGCCTGCCCGAGACGCCACCACGCTGGACACCGTCCAGGTCACCGGCACCCGCATCAAGAAAGCCGAGATCGAAAGCCAGGTCCCGGTCCAGACCCTCACCCGCGACGACATCGAGCGCACCGGTCTGACCTCGATCGGCGACGTGGTCCAGGAGCTCACCGGCGCCGGCTCGGCGCTCAACACCAAGTTCAATTCCTCCGGCAACTTCGGCTTCTCGCCCAACGGCGATGGCGTCGGTGCCGGTTCGGCCCAGGTCGACCTGCGTCATCTCGGTCCCAAGCGCGTTCTCGTCCTGGTCGACGGCATGCGCTGGGTCAACGAATCCTCGGCCTCCGGCGTAGGCGCGGCGACCGACCTCAACACCATTCCGCTGGCCATCGTCGAGCGCATCGAAGTGCTGGAAGACGGCGCCTCGTCGCTGTACGGCTCCGACGCGATCGCCGGCGTGGTCAACATCATCACCCGCCGCAATTTCGACGGCGGCCAGATCACCCTCAACTACGGCCAGTACGGCGAAGGCGACGGCGAGCTCAAGGGCTTCGATGCAGCCTGGGGCTACAACACCGACCGCGCCAACCTGTTCCTGGGTTTGAGCTACGTCGATCAGGACCCGGTGTTCTCGCGCGACCGCGAACTCTCGCGCGTGCCGGTGCCGGGCCTGGGCGTGGAAACCGGCAGCTCGGCGACGCCGAACGGCCGCTTCATCATCACCCCGGCCACCGCCAGCACTGCCTGCCCGCTGACCGACACCGACGACGATCCGAGCACGCCGTCGATCCCGTTCTGCAACATCACCACGCCCAACGGCAGCAGCTTCCCGAACGGCGTGCGCTACCCGCAGGACTTCATCGGCTTCACCGGCGCCAACCGCTACAACTTCGCCGCACAGAACATGCTGCTGACGCCGTCCAAGCGCACCGGCGTGTTCGGCCAGTTCCGCTACCACTTCAACGACAACGTGCAGGCCTACGTCAAGGCGCTGTACAACCGTCGCGAGTCGACCAACCAGGCCGCGCCGGAACCGCTGTTCCTGGGTCTGGACGCCGGTACCGGCAATCCCTGGTCCGAGCACATCACGGTCTCGCGCCTGAATCCGTATAACCCCTTCGGTTTCGACCTGACCACCGAGGGCGCCAACCCGAACCTGGTCCTGATCGGCCGACGTCCGGTCGAGGGCGGCCCGCGCATCTTCGAGCAGGAAGTCGACACCAAGTACATCGCCGCGGGCGTGGAAGGCAGCTTCGACGTCGGCGACCGCACCTACTTCTGGGACGTCAACCTCGCCAGCAACAAGAACGAAGCCGAACAGACCAACCGCGGCAGCTACAACATCCGCAACATCAACCTCGCCGTGGGCGACCCGGCCGTGTGCGCCGCGACCCCGGGCTGCGTGCCGCTGAACCTGTTCGGCGGCCCGGGCACGATCACCCCGGCGATGCTGGAGTGGATCAGCCCGATCGTGCGCGACCGCAGCGAGCAGAAGCTGCAGACCTTCACCGCCAACCTGTCGGGCGACCTGTTCGAAGCCTGGGCCGGCCCGCTGTCGTTCGCCGCCGGTTACGAATACCGCAAGTACGAAGGTTTCTATTCGCCCGACCCGATCACGGTGGCCGGCTACTACAACGGCACCCAGTCGCTGCCGACCCAGGGCGAGTACGACGTCAACGAAGCCTACGTCGAACTCAACCTGCCGCTGATCAAGGAAGGCACCTTCGGCAAGAGCCTCGACCTGAGCCTGGCCGGGCGCTACTCGGACTACTCGACCTTCGGTGGCCAGTTCACCCCGAAGTACGGCCTGCGTTGGCAGGTCGCCGATGAGTTCCTGCTGCGTACGACCTACGCCGAAGGCTTCCGCGCGCCGTCGATCGGCGAACTGTTCGGCTCGGCCAGCCGCGCCGACCTGCAGCTCAGCGATCCCTGCCTGATTTCGATCACCGGCTCGCCGGCGACCGGCAACCGCGCCAACTGCGCCGCCCTCGGCGTGCCGGCCGGCGCGACCCAGGCCAACAGCCAGATCTCGGTGCAGACCGGCGGCAACCCGGACCTCGAGCCGGAAACCGCGCGCAGCTTCACCGCCGGCTTCGTCTACAGCCCGGCCTGGGCTTCGGGCGTGCCGTGGTCGGACAAGTTCGACTTCGAAGTGACCTTCTACCGCCATTCGCTGGAAGGTGCGGTGCAGGCGATCGACGCCCAGACCCAGCTCAATCTGTGCGTGCAGACGCTCGACCCGACCTACTGCAACGGCATCACCCGTTCCAGCGTCGGCGGCATCAACTCCTTCGAGAACAAGCTGACCAACCTGGGTTCGATCAAGACCTCCGGCTGGGACGTGGACTTCTTCTGGACTCTGCCGGAAACCTCGATCGGCCAGTTCAAGGTCAGCTGGCAGAACACCTTCGTGACCCAGTACGACGCCGTCGGTGCGGCCGGTCAGGTGCAGCCGCGCCGTCCGGGCGTGGAAGTCAACGACAGCGCGATCCCGGAGTGGAGCTCGAACGCGAGCCTGTCGTGGAAGCGCAACGCCTGGACCGCGTCGTGGACCATCCGCCACATCTCCGACATGACCGAAATCTGCCAGGCCTCGGCGCTGGATTCGCCGTACTGCGACAACCCGGTCACCGGCGACAACAAGCTCAAGGCCACGACCTACCACGACCTGCAGTTGGGCTATCACATCGACTGGCTGAAGGGCCTGCAGATCACCGGTGGCGTCAACAACGTCGCCGACACCGATCCGCCGGTGTGCCTGTCGTGCTCGCTCAACGGTTACGACGCCTCGACCTACGACATCCCGGGCGGCCGTTTCTTCTACCTGCGCGCCGATCTGCGCTTCTGATCGACGCACCGCGACCGGCGCAGGCCGGTCGTGGGCGGGGCAAGTCCTGACACACGAACGGCCGGTGCATGCACCGGCCGTTTTGTTTTGGCTGAGTGTCCAACAGTTTCTCTGTAGGAGCGGCGTGAGCCGCGACCGCGTTCGTTCCGCGATCCGCGTGAGCTGTGGTGCTGCGCGATAGCCAGCTGTTGCCCTTGCTGTTGTTGCTGTGCGTCGCTTTGCACTAGCGAAGGCAATAGAAGACCCGGAGGGCGGCGCACAGGGATGCGCGCCGTTTTTCATCGGGACAGGGATGTCCCGTATGTAGATCCCTGCGTCGGCATCGCTCGTGCGGGCCGGTGATTCAAAACAAAGCAACTTCTTTGGTTAGGCGGAGTCAACATCCAAGTGCATCACCCCACCGCAAGCACGTCCTCAATAGAGAAGTTCACCGGCCGCCTGTAAAGCTTCTCCAGAAACACCTCC
>NZ_JBQJIN010000038.1:0-48130 GCF_052078695.1 Lysobacter sp. CA196
CGGTCAGCGGGCCGCGCATCTTACAGCAATGTTTCAGACCGTCAACACCTGTCGAAACCGCCGCTTCTGCGCGTCCCCGCCGTGCGATGCATCTGCTCAGCGGGGCCGCGCATTATGCATACATGAACAGGGGTTGGGAAGGGGTTCCGAGAAAAAATGAACAGGGAATTTCGAGGCGGCCGTCAAAAGCCTTATGCGACAGGCTTAACAGGATGGTTTGCGCCCTACGTCGGCCCTCACCCCGGCCCTCTCCCGCAAGCGGGAGAGGGAGCAAGGCACCGCGATCGGGCATTCAATCGTCTTCTGCATCGAACGATCAGGGCACCGGCCGGCATTCACCGGTGCAGCTCTAACCCAATGACTCGCTATATGACGCTCAGGCAGCGACCAGGCGAACTCGGGCGAAATTACGCTTGCCCACGGCGAGCACCCCCTCGAAACCCGGGGCGAACACCTGCTGCGGGTCTTCTATGACGTTGCCGTCGACCTTCACCGCCCGCTCCTTGAGCTTGCGGTTGCCTTCGGCGTTGCTGGGCATCAGCCCGGCGGCGACCAACAAGGCGGCAATGCGCAGCCCCTCGGCCGGCACGCCGACGTCGGTCAGCGGCAAGGAAGCGATATCGCCCTCCCCGCGCACCGCCGCATTCCAGCCCGCCATGGCCTGCTCGGCCGCCTGCGCCCCATGGAAGCGGGCCGCCAGTTCGCGCGCCAGGCGCATCTTGAGGTCGCGCGGGTTGAGCTGGCCGGCGGCGATCTCTTCTTTCAGGCGCGCCGCCTCGGCGATGCCGATCTCGAAGCTCAGCAGGTCGATCCAGCGCCACATCAGCACGTCGTCGATCTTCATCGTCTTGGTGACGATGTCGATCGCCGGCTCGTTGATGCCGATGTAGTTGCCGAGCGACTTGGACATCTTGTTGACGCCGTCCAGGCCCTCGAGCAGTGGCATGGTCAACACGATCTGGGCCGGCTGGCCGTGATGCTCCTGCAGGCCGCGGCCCATCAACAGATTGAATTTCTGGTCGGTGCCGCCGAGCTCGACGTCACACTTCAGGGCCACCGAGTCGTAGCCCTGCACCAGCGGATACAGGAATTCGTGGATCGCGATCGGCTGCTGGGCGGCGTAGCGCTTGGCGAAGTCGTCGCGCTCGAGCATGCGCGCGACCGTGTGCTGGGCGGCGAGCTTGATCATGTCGGCCGAACTCATCTGGCCGAACCATTCGGAATTGAAGCGGACCTCGGTGCGCTCCTTGTCCAGCACCTTGAACACCTGGTCGGCGTAGGTCTGGGCGTTGGCGAGCACGTCTTCGCGGGTCAGCGGCTTGCGGGTGACGTTCTTGCCGGTCGGGTCGCCGATCATTCCGGTGAAGTCGCCGATCAGGAAGATCACCTGATGGCCCAGGTCCTGGAACTGCCGCATCTTGTTGAGCAGGACGGTGTGGCCGATGTGCAGGTCGGGCGCGGTGGGGTCGAAACCGGCCTTGATGCGCAGCGGGCGGCCTCCCGCCTTCATCGATGCGCTAAGGCGGGCTTCGAGCTCCTCGCGCTTGAGGATTTCGTCGGCGCCGCGGGCGATCAGGTCGAGGGCTTCTTGTACGGATGAGGACACGTGGGGACTCGCTCGGCGGCCACGCCCCGGAGTGCGAACGCGGTCACGGATTCAGGTTAATTGGGAGTTAAACGAAACTAGGCCGGCCGGAGATAAAAACCCCATTCAGCTCAAGGGTTTGACGCGTACTACTCGTGTGACTATGGTAACGCCGCTACGCGGCCTTCACACCTCACGCGAGGGATTCATCCAATGACAGTACCCGAGCAGGCTTCCAGTGTGGGCGCGCAACGCCGCGAACGACTGAAAGCCCTGCGTGAAGCCGCATTGCGCCGCCCCGTGCTGGCGCGTCATCTTTCCGATGGATTCAACGGTCGCTGGTCGGGCCGACAGTGGGTGCAGGCCGGTCTGTTCGCGACCCTGGGCATGATGGTCGCGGCCATCGTGCCGGGCTTCAGCCAGTCGACCGCTTCGGTGCGCGTGCACGAGCCGCGCCAATCCCTGGCCCTCGCGCTGCCGCCGCTGCCGATCGCCCGCGTCCGCGGCGAACACGGCGACAGCTGGCAGCTGGTACGGATCAACCGCGGCGAGACCCTGGGTTCGGTGTTCGAGGACCTGGACATCCCGGCCTCGACGATGCACAAGATCCTCGAGCAACCCGGCGCCAAGGAAGCCTTGAAGCGCATGAAGCCCGGGACCGAGCTCGGTTTCGACATGCCGGTCAACGGCAGCCTGCGCACCTTCCGCTACGACCGCGACGACAGTCACCGCATCGAGCTGAGCCTGGCCGGCGACAAGATCACCCAGAAGATCATCACCCGCCCGACCGAGAGCCGCACCGTGGTCCTCAGCGGCAAGGTCGGCAAGTCGCTGTTCCGTTCGGCGCGCAAGGTCGGGCTGACGCCGGCCAACATCAACACGCTGACCGACGACATCTTCAAGTACGACATCGACTTCAACGAAGACGTCGGCGCCGAAGACCGTTTCAGCGTCGTGGTCGAACAGACCTGGCGCGAAGGCGAACTGCTGAGCACCGGTCCGGTGCTCGCGGCGACCTTCACCAGCGAAGGCCGCCTGCACACCGGCTTCCGCTTCGAGCGCGGCGGCAAGGCCGAGTACTTCACCGGCGACGGCCGTCCGCTGAAGAAGAGCTTCATCCGCATGCCGATTCCGTACGCGCGCCTGACCTCGGGCTTCGGTTCGCGCCGTCACCCGGTGCTGGGCCGCATCCGCATGCACACCGGCGTCGATTACGGCGCGGGCACCGGCACGCCGATCATGGCCGCGGGCGATGCGCGGGTGCAGTTCGTGGGCTGGAAGGGCGGCTACGGCCGCGCGGTGATCCTCGACCACGGCCGCGGCTACACCACGCTGTACGGGCATATGTCGAACTTCGGCCGGATCCGGCCGGGCCAGCAAGTCGGCCAGGGCACGGTGATCGGCTACGTCGGCAGCTCCGGCCTGGCGACCGGCCCGCACCTGCACTACGAATTCCGCATCAACGGCGTGCACCGCAATCCCCTGTCGGTGACGATGCCGCCGCCGGAACCGCTGAGCGGCATGGCGCTGGCCCAGTTCCGCACCCAGACCGGCGTCGCCCTGGCGCGCATCCGCCAAGTCGAGAACATCATCTACGCCGATGCCGGCCCGGCACCGACCGCGGCGCCGGCCCCGGCCAAGGCGGGCGCAAAGAAGAAGACGACCAAGGCCTGACCGGGCCGCGGCAAGCGAAAGGCCTCTTCGGAGGCCTTTCTGCTTTTTGGGGGTGGCGTCGCCGGGTGCCATGCGGCGGTTGGACGCGTTACCGTGGGGCGCTGTGGCCGACAGGAAACTTCCGGCCCCTGCGGCCGCTGGCGTCGCTACGCCCGCTTCAGGCCTTAGGAGCCTTCGTCGCGATTGAGAATTCTTCGATCCCGACGGCCGCTGGCGTCGTCAACCCTCACAGGAATCTTCACCATGGTCCCCACTGTTACTGACGTCGCTACGCCTCTTTCAGGCCTTAGGAGCCTTCACCGTGGTTGAGACTTCTTCGGTCCCTGCTGTTACTGACGTCGCTACGCCTGCTTCAGGCCTTAGGAGCCTTCACCGTGGTTGAGACTTCTTCGGTCCCTGCTGTTACTGACGTCGCTACGCCTGCTTCAGGCCTTTATCTTGGACTGATCTCCGGCACCAGTGCCGACGGCATCGACGCGGCGCTGGTGCGCTTCGACGCCGGCGCCGCGCCGACCCGCTGCGAGCTGGTGCTCGGCCGCACCTACCCCTGGCAGGACGCGCTGCGCGAACGCCTGGTCGCGCTCGGCCAGGGAGGCGACGCGCGCTCGCTGGAAGAGCTGGGCACGCTCGACGTGCAGGTCGCCGAGGCCTTCGCCGACGCGGCGCTGAGCCTGATCGGCGAGGCCGGAGTAACCGCTGCGCAGGTCGCCGCGATCGGCTCGCACGGTCAGACCCTGCGCCATCGCCCGACCGGCGCCGCGTTCGACGGCCGCCATCCTTTCACCTGGCAGATCGGCGACGGCGCGGTGATCGCCGAACGCAGCGGCATCGCCACCGTGGTCGACTTCCGCCGCCGCGACGTCGCCGCGGGCGGCCACGGCGCGCCGCTGATGCCGGCCTTCCACGCCGCCCTGCTGCACTCCGACGGTGAAGACCGCGCCGCGCTCAATCTCGGCGGCATCGCCAACTTCACCCTGTTGCCGGCGCGCGGCGACGTGCGCGGTTTCGACACCGGGCCGGCCAACTGCCTGATGGACGCCTGGGCGCTGCGCCACCTGGGCACGCCGTTCGATGCCGACGGCGCCTTCGCCGCGCGCGGCTCGGTCGACCCGGACTTGCTTGCGCGCCTGCTCGACGAGCCCTGGTTCGCCTTGCCGCCGCCGAAGAGCACCGGGCGCGAGCAATTCCACCTGGCCTGGGTCGAGGCGCGCCTGAGCGGCCAGGAGGCGCCACAGGACGTGCAGGCGACCCTGCTCGAACTCAGTGCGATCACCACCGCCGAGGCGCTGCGCGCGCAGCAGCCGAGCACGAAGCGGGTCTTGGCCTGCGGCGGCGGCGTGCGCAATCGCGCCCTGCTCGACCGGATCGCCGCGCACCTGCCCGGGGTCGCGATCGAGTCGACGGTGCCTTACGGTCTGGACCCGGACTTGGTCGAAGCGATGGGCTTCGCCTGGCTGGCGCGGCAGACCTTGAGCGGACTGCCGGGCAACCTGCCCAGCGTCACCGGCGCGCGCGGCCCGCGCGTGCTCGGCACGCTGCATCCGGCTGCCTAGCCCGCAACGCCCGACCCGCCACCGGCCTCAGGCCGAGTCGGTGTTGATGCGGAATTCTTCGAGCAGTTCCAGGCCGCTGAAATCGGGCCCGGTCGGCTTGGGTGCGGCCGGTTCGGCGCGGCCGATCTTGGAGAAACCCGGGTCGCTGGGGATGTGCTCCAAGGCCGCGATCGCTTCCTGCAGCGCCGAGGCGTCGTGGTCGCTGAAACGGCCGACCATTTCGGCCTCGACCGCGAACAAGCCGCTCTCGATCAGGTGCAGCGCAGTGCGCTGCAGGCTCCAGCCGCGCGTCTCCGCGACCCGGCGAATGCGGTCGGCCAGGATAGCGTCCAGGTTGTGCAGGATGATGTCGGCCACAGGCGAGCAAAGTGCCACCGTTGCGGTATCGATAGCAACACGAAGTTGCTGGATTCGCGTTCAGGAACTCGACTGCACCGACGGCCGGCGCTTGCCGGCGGACACGAGGGCGACCGATCAAGCCGTCGGTTGCACCACGGTCGGCGGTTTGCGGACCGCCAACACGATGCACAGCAACAAGGCCGGAATGCCGACCAGGGCGGTGCCGACGAAGAACAGCGAATAGGCTTCCAACAGAGTGCGGTCGATCGCCAGGTGCTCGACCGCGACGCCCGACAAGCCCTTCAGCACCTTGCCGAGCAAGGCGTAGAACGAACTGAGCAGGGCGTACTGGGTGGCGGTGTAGCCCAGGTTGGTCAGGCTGGACATGTAGCCGACCAGGGCCACCCCGGAGTAACCGTTGCAGAAGTTGTCGATGACCATCGCGGCGGTGAACACGCCGGTGTCGCTGCCGTGCAGGGCCAGGTAGGCGAAGGCGAGGTTCGAGCCCGGCCCGAGGATCGCGCCGGCGATCAGGGTCGGGACGAAGCCGAAGCGCACCGCGCTGAGTCCTGCCGCAGCGACGCCGGCGATGGTCGCGACCAGACCGAACGAACCACGCACGGCGCCGACGGTTTCCTTGTCCATGCCGAGGTCGGCGTAGAACGGATTGGCCATCGGCCCGAGCAGGAAGTCCGGCAGCCGGAACAGGCTGATCGTCAGCAGCATCAGCAGCGCCCATTGGCCGTGCTGGCGGAAGAACGCAATGAACGGACCGACCACCGCATCGGCCAGCCCGCGCGGAGTGAACAAGGCCGGGTGCGGCCTGGCCGCGGCGAGCACGCTCGCGGCCGGCTCGCGCGCCATCAGCGTCGCCAGCACGCCCACGCCCATCAACGCGGCCATCGCCTGGTAGGACAGCGCCCAGCCCGCGTGCGCGGCCAGAATCAGGATCAGCGAGTCGGTGACCAACAGGGCCCCGCGATACCCCAGTGTGGAGGTCGAGGTCAGCAGCCCCTGCTGCTCCGGACTGTCCGCGCTTTCGATGCGCCAGGCGTCGACGACGATGTCCTGGGTCGACGATGCGAACGCGACCACCAGGGCCAGCCCGCCGAACACCAGCAACTGATCGAGGACCACGCCGGCCAGGACCAGTTGGCCCTGGCGCGGCTCGACCAGCGCCATGCCGACCAAGGCCGCGGCGGCGACCAGCTGCGACAGCAGCATCCAGCCGCGCCGGCGTCCCAGCCAGCGGCCGACCAGCGGCGCGTCGAGTTTGTCGACCAACGGCGCCCACAGGAACTTCAGCGAATAGGCCAGCCCGACCCAGGACAGGAACCCGATCGTCGACAGCTCGATCGCGTTCTCGCGCATCCAGAAGCCGAGGGTGTTGCCGACCAGGTAGATCGGGATGCCCGAGCTGAACCCGAGCAGCAACATCACCAGCAGCTTGGGTTCGCGCAGGTTGCTCAGTACCTGCCGCCAGCCCGAACGCGCGGGCCGGGCGACCGGGGCGACCTCAGAGGTCATAGTCCACGCTGAAGGGCGCGTGGTCGGAGAAGCGCGGCGCCTTCAGGATCGAGCAGCCGCGCAGGCGGTCGCGCAGGCTCGGGGTGGCGAACTGGTAGTCGATGCGCCAGCCGACGTCGTTGGCGCGCGCGGCGCCGCGGTTGCTCCACCAGGTGTAGTCCTGGCCCTCGGCGTTCAAGCTGCGGTAGGCGTCGACCCAACCGCTTTCGTCCATGCATACGCCGTTGAGCCAGTCGCGCTCGGGCGGCAGGCAGCCGGAATTCTTCTGGTTCGAGGTCCAGTTCTTGATGTCCAGGCGGGTGCGAACGATGTTCCAGTCGCCGCACAGGACGTAGTCGCGGCCGCTCGCCAGCCACTGGTCGAGGATGGGTTTGAGCCACTCCATGACCTCGAACTTGAAGCCCTGGCGCAGCTCGCCGGAGGAACCGGACGGGATGTAGAACGAAACCACGCTGAGGTTGCCGAAGCGCGCCTCGATGTAGCGGCCTTCCTCGTCGAACGGCGCCCAGCCCAGGGCGGTGCGGACCTCGTCGGGCTCGCGCCGGCTGTAGATCGCCACGCCGCTATAGCCCTTCTTGGTGGTGGCGTCGCGGAAATAGGCGCGGTAGCCGTCGGGCAGGAAGGCCGGCCCGACCAGTTGGTGTTCCTGGGCCTTGGTCTCCTGCACGCAGAGCACGTCCGCGTCCTGGGTCTTGAACCAATCGAAGAAGCCCTTGGTCGTGGCCGACCGCAGACCGTTGGCGTTGAAGCTGACGATGCGCATGCGCGCTCCACATCCGAAGTGCGCACGATCATAGCAACGGCCGGGCACGGGTATCATGTCGGCCATGACCGTGGCGACCTCCGTTTTCAGCGATTCCGCGGCCGCCGTGCGCGTACTGCCGGTGACCGAGGCGCTGGCGCCTGCGGTCCGCGCGCTGCAGGTCGCGCCGGAGCAACAGGCCTTCGTCGGCGATACCGCCTTCAACCTGGCCGACACCTGGCGCGACCCGAACAGCGAGGCGATGGCGGTGCTGGCCGGCGACCGCGTGGTCGGCTTCTACCGGCTCGACTTCAGCGTCCAGGCGATCGCCGGGCGCTCGCTCGGCGAGCCCGGCGTGGGCCTGCGCGCCTACATGATCGACCACGCTCAGCAAGGCCGCGGCTACGGCACGCACGCCATCGCCGCCTGCCGCGACGACCTGCGCCAGCGCCATCCGCAGCGCCGCCTGCTTGCGCTGACCGTGAACGTGCGCAACCGCGCGGCGATCTCGGCCTATCTCAAGGCCGGCTTCGTCGACACCGGCGAGCTGTTCCACGGCGGCAACGCCGGCCCGCAGCACTTGATGCTGCTGCGCCTGGTTCCTTCTTCCCCCGACCCGACCCCGCCATGACCGACCATCGCCATCGCTTCCTCCAGCTCGCCGTGAACGCCGACGCCCTGCGCTTCGGCGAGTTCACCCTCAAGTCGGGCCGGGTCAGTCCGTATTTCTTCAATGCCGGCCGCTTCGATTCGGGCGCGGCGCTGGCCGGGCTGGCGAGCTGCTATGCCGATGCGGTCCAGGCCGCGGGCCTGGAGTTCGACCTGTTGTTCGGCCCGGCCTACAAGGGCATCCCGCTGGCGACCGCGCTCGGCTGCGAGTACGCGCGCCGCGGCCGCGACCTGCCGCTGGCCTTCAACCGCAAGGAAGCCAAGGCCCATGGCGAAGGCGGCACGCTGATCGGCGCGCCGCTGGCGGGCCGCAGGGTGCTGATCGTCGACGACGTGATCACCGCCGGCACCGCGATCCGCGAGGCGCTGGGCCTGATCGCCGAGGCCGGAGGCAGCGTCGCCGGCATCGTCATCGCGCTCGACCGCCAGGAAGCCGTGGACCCTGCACAATCCCGACGCTCGGCGGCAGAAACTGTCGCAATCGAACACGCTCTGCCGGTGGTCGCGATCGCCACCCTCGACGACCTCCTCGCCTTCACCGGCGAAAGTGCACAGTTCGCCTCGCAGCGCGAACGCCTGCTGGCCTATCGCAGCGCTTACGGCCGTAGCGCGGAGGCTTGATCGAGCGGCTGCGCCGTTGCAGACCGCAGCGGGCGTCGGCGACGCTCGCACTGTGACCGCAGGCACGAAAGAGGAGACCGAGATGGCCCGACTCTTGCTTGGTTCTTTGCCGATGGGCCGACCGTTCGACGGCACGAGGGCGACATGAACCGACTCCATACCCTGCTGGCCAGCGCGCTGTTGCTGGCGCTGGCTGCGCCGCTGGCCGCCGCCCCGCCCTCCGACGGGCCGGCCAAGAAGCTCTACTGCTGGAACGAAGGCGGCCGCAAGGTCTGCGGCGATGCCCTGCCCGCGCACGCCGTCGACAGCGCGCGCACCGAGATCAGCGCACGCAGCGGCCTGCCCACCGGCCAGGTCGAGCGCGCCCTGACCGCGGAAGAACGCGTGCTCGCCGAACAGGCGGCGCGCGCGGCGCGCAGCGCCGCGATGGCCGAAGAGGCGCGCAAGCGGCGCGACCACGCCATGGCCGAGTCGTACGCGACCGAGCAGGAGCTGCGCGACTCCTTCCAGGAGCGGATCATCCTGCTCGACGAGACCGTCAAGGCCTCGCAGCTCGGCATCGATGGCCGCCGCCAGACCCTGTTGAGCCTGCTGCGCCGCGCCGGCGAAGCCGAACTCGGCACCAAGCCGGTCGGCAAGACCCTGGCCGACAACATCCGCCACCAGCACGAAGAGCTGATGCACCAGCAGGACATGCTCAAGCAGCAATTGGCCGAGCGCAGCGTGGCCGACGACGACCTTGCCGCCGCGCTGGAGCGCTATCACGCCATGAAGGCGCGCCGGCCCAACCAGGGCTGAGGCCGCGCCACCACAGGCGGCCGCGTCGAGCGGCCGCAGCAAGCAACTTCAGTAACGAAAACGCCGCGGCAAGCCGCGGCGTTTTCGTGTGCGCTGTCGGCACGATGCCGGCCGGGCCGGCATCGCCCCGCCGCTTAGAACGGCAGCTTCAGGTCCGGCTTCAGCGCCAGCAGCTGGGTGCGGAAGGCTTCCTGGATCCGCACCAGCGCCTCGTGGGTGTCGGCGTCGAAGCGCATGACCAGGATCGGCGTGGTGTTGGATGCGCGCACCAGGCCCCAGCCGTCGGCGAAGTCCACGCGCAGGCCGTCGATGGTCGACAGGCGCGCGCCTTCGAACGAGGCCTCGGCGACGAAACGCTCGACGAAGCTGTGCGGGTCGCCATTGGGCGCGTCGACCTTGATCTCGGCGGTGGCGACGCCGTTGGGCAGGGCGTTGAGGGTATCGCTCGGGCTCTGCGGCTGCGCCGACAGGATCTCAAGCAGGCGCGCCGCCGAGTAGATGCCGTCGTCGAAACCGTACCAGCGCTCCTTGAAGAAGAAGTGGCCGCTCATCTCGCCGGCCAGCTCGGCGTCGGTCTCGCGCATCTTGGCCTTGATCAGCGAATGGCCGGTCTTCCACATCAGCGGGCTGCCGCCGTGGCGCAGGATGTGGCCCGGCAAGCGGCCGGTGCACTTGACGTCGTAGATGATCATCGCGCCCGGGTTGCGCTCGAGCACGTCGGCCGCGAACAGCATCAGCAGACGGTCCGGGAAGATGTTCTGGCCGTCGCGGGTGACCACGCCGAGGCGGTCGCCGTCGCCGTCGAAGGCGATGCCGAGATCGGCGTTGAGGCGGCCGACCATCTTGATCAGGTCGATCAGGTTGTGCGGCTCGCTCGGGTCCGGATGGTGGTTCGGGAACTCGCCGTCGATCTCGCAATACAACGGCGTGACCTCGGCGCCGATCGCGGCGAGCACGCGCGGACCGACGTCGCCGGCGACGCCGTTGCCGGCATCGACGACCACCTTGAGCGGACGGTCGATCTGGATGTCCGAGGCGATGCGCTGGACGTAGTCCTCGGAGATGTCGCGCTGCGACAGCGTGCCGGGCTCGGCCGCGGTGTGCAGGCGGCCGCCGACGATGCGCTGGTACAGGTCGGTGATCGCCGTGCCCGACAACGTTTCGCCGCCGACCACGATCTTGAAGCCGTTGTAGTCCGGCGGGTTATGGCTGCCGGTGACCGAGACGCAGGAACCGGCGCGCAGGTGATAGGCGCCGAAATAGACCAGCGGGGTCGGCGCCAGGCCGATGTCGATGACGTTGCGGCCGGCCTTGCGCAGACCCGCGATCAAGCCCTCGATCATCGCCGGGCCGGACAGGCGGCCGTCGCGGCCGACCACGATCTCGGTCAGGCCCTGGTCGTGCATCACCGAACCGACCGCGTGGCCGATCATCTGGGCGACGCCGGGGTCGAGGGTCTGGCCGATCACGCCGCGGATGTCGTAGGCGCGGAAGATTCCGCCGTCGATGGCCACGGCCTTGGGCGCGGCAGAATTCTGGCTTTCGATCACGTTGGCATCGGTCGCTTCGAGTGGAGAGACCGACATGGTCTCAGCCAAAGTCTGAACCGGGCCTTCGTCCTCGACCGGTACCGTGCGATACGCGCGTTGACGCAGGCGCATCAGCACGAACGCGAGCAGGCCGAACAGCACCGCCGCGATGAAGCAGCTCAAGGCGCCGAGGCCCAGCGGGCCGCCCGGAACATCCGGCACGGCCGCAGCCAGACGCAGGTCGCTGCCCGGGATCTTGGCCGCCATCGCCTCGGCGCCGTTGCCGAGCGAGGTGTCGCCGCGTTCGATCACGCTGAAGCCGCCCTGGCGCAGAGCCAGGTAGCTGCTGCCGTCGACGTCGGCCTTTTCGATGCCGTCGCTGATGCGCTGCAAGGGCAGTTGCAGGTAAGCCACTCCGACCAATTGCTCGCCGGCGCGCGCCGGCGCGGCCAGCGCCAGCACCGGCTTGCCGCCGTCGCGCACGATCGCCGCGGTCGGTTTGTCGGCGACGATCGCCGCTTCCAGCGCCGCGAGCCGGCCGTAGCCGCTCTTCGGCAGCTGCGCGTAGTCGCCGGCCAGGTCGGGCGGCAGGACCACGCCGGCCTTCGCACCCGGCCAGCTCTGGGTCAGCAGGGTCGCGGCGCGCGCCAGGTCGCCGGCCTGCAGCGCGGCCTGCATTTCCGGCGCGGCCATGCGTTCGCGCAGGCGCTTGTGCTCGATGCCGAGGGCGTCGTGGGCGGCGCTGACCGCCTTGTCGCGGGCACCGGTCAGATCGGCCCGGCGCGAGGCGTCCCGGTGCTGCTGGACGCCGCTCCAGCCGAACCACAGGGTCAGCAGCAGACATACGAACGCCGTCGGCAGCAATACGGGCTTGATTTGCGCCAGCGACAGCTGCGGCTTTTCCATCTTCACATCGACCATTGCCAGAACCTTTCCCCTGTCTGTGCCTTGCGCGGGCGATACCCCAGTCTGCACCGGGGCCGCGGATCATTCCGTCGACTGCGCCTCGTGACGCGAATCGCTCCCGTGGTTGTCTAGCACGATGTGTGCCATGGCACCCGGACGACGCTCAACGCACCCCGGTATGGCCGAACCCGCCGCCCCCGCGCGCGCTGCTTTCGAACTCCTCGACCACCTGCAGGCTGGCCCGCACGATCGGCAAGACCACCAGTTGGGCGATCCGATCCCCCGGCTGCATCGTAAAAGTCTCGCGGCCCCGGTTCCATACGCTGATCAGCAGCGGGCCCTGGTAGTCGGCGTCGATCAGGCCGGTGCCGTTGCCGAGCACGATGCCGTTTTTATGGCCCAGCCCGGACCGCGGCAGGATCACCGCGCACAGGGTCGGGTCGCCGAGATGGATGGCCAGGCCCGACGGCACCAGCGCGGTGTCGCCCGGGTGCAGGACCAGCGGCTCGTCCAGCGCGGCGCGCAGGTCCAGGCCGGCGCTGGCCGGGGTCGCATAGCTCGGCAACGGCCATTCATGGCCATGCCGCGCATCGAGGATCTTGAGTTCCAGCGTGTGGTTCATCGGTGGGGGGGTCCAGACAGAAGGAGGGCGCCGCCGCGCGGCGCGCGCGGCTCAGGCCGGCCAGCGCGCGAGGATCAGGTCGAGCAGTTCGTCGGCGAGCTGGGTCTTCGGCGCCGGGCCCAGGGCGCGGGCGCCGTCGCGCCAGTACACGGTCAGCGCGTTGTCGTCGCTTTCGAAACCGCTGCCGGCCACGCCGACCCGATTGGCCGCAATCAGGTCGACCCGCTTCTTTTCCAGTTTGCCGCGGGCGTAGAACTCGACATCGTGGGTCTCGGCGGCGAAGCCGACCACCAGGGTCGGGCGCTGCGGGTGCGCGGCGACCTCGGCCAGGATGTCGGGGGTGCGCACCAGCTCCAGGGTGAGCTGCTCGTCTTTCTTCTTGATCTTGCCGGGCGCAACCTGCGCCGGCGCGTAGTCGGCCACGGCGGCGGCGCCGACATAGGCGTCGGCCGGCAACGCGCCGATCACCGCCTCGCGCATCTGCCGGGCCGAACGCACGTCGATCCGCTCGACCCCGGCCGGGGTCGCCAGGGCGACCGGGCCGGCGACCAGCACCACCTGGGCGCCGCGCCGCGCCGCGGCTTCGGCGATCGCGAAGCCCATCTTGCCGCTGCTGCGGTTGCCGATAAAGCGGACCGGGTCGATGTCTTCGAAGGTCGGGCCGGCGCTGACCACCAGGCGCCGACCGGCGAGGCTGACGCCGCTCATGCGCCGGCTCCGGAGAAGGCGGCCCCGGCGAGGGCGGCGACCAGCTCGTGGGATTCGAGCAGACGGCCCGGGCCGGATTCGGGTTCGGCCATGCGGCCCTCGCCCGGGCCGAAGAACGCCACGCCGCGCCCACGCAGGGTCGCCACATTGGCCTGGGTGGCTGGATGGCCCCACATGCGGTGGTTCATCGCCGGGGCGATCGCGACCGGCGCTTCCGAGGCCAGGCACAGGGTGCTGATGAGGTCGTCGGCGAAGCCGTGGGCGAGCTTGGCGATCATGTCGGCGGTGGCCGGCGCGATCAGGATCCGCTGCGCCCAACGCGCCAGTTCGATATGCCCCATCGCCAGCTCGGCCGCCTCGTCCCACAGCGAGCTGCGGACCGGATGGCCGGACAGGGCCTGGAAGGTCGCGGCGCCCACGAAGCGGGTGGCGTTTTCGGTCATGGCCACGCGCACCTGGGCGCCGGCGTCCTGCAGGCGCCGCACCAGGTCGGCCGCCTTGTAGGCGGCGATGCCGCCGCAGACGCAAAGCAGGATGCGCTGGTCGTGCAGCGGCAGGGAGTTGTCTTGCGCCATGGGCGGGCCGGAGCTCGTTCGGTTCTCGATGCAGGTTCGGAGACGATGAGTGATGCGGCCGCGACGAGCGTCGCGTCGGCGAATCCCTACACCCTCTCGGCGGTCTAGCTTACCCGATGCCCCGCACGCCCCCGATGCCGCCCCTGGCCCGGTGCCGCGCAGGATGCGGCCATGAGAATCCACGAATGGCCGAGCGCGGAACGCCCGCGCGAAAAATTGCTCGCTCACGGCAGCGGCTCGCTGTCGGACGCCGAGCTGTTGGCGATCTTCCTGGGCTCGGGCCTGCGCGGCCAGGACGCGGTCGGCACCGCGCGCGCGCTGCTGACCGAGCACGGCCCCTTGCGCGACCTGCTCGACCAGCCGCCGGCCAGGCTGGTGGGCATGCGCGGCATCGGCACGGCCCGCGCCTGCGCCCTCAAGGCCGCGCTGGAACTGGCCACCCGCTGCCTGCGCGCCGAGCTCGATCGCGGCACCGCCCTGACCGACCCGGAATCGGCCGGGCGCTACTTCGCCCAGCGCCTGCGCGGTCTGCAGCACGAGGTGTTCGCGGTCATGTTCCTGGACGCCCGCCACCGCGTGATCGGCTTCGAGGAAATGTTCCAGGGCACCATCAACGGCGCCGAGGTGCACCCGCGCGAGGTGGTCCGGCGCGCCCTGCAGCGCAACGCCGCGGCGGTGATCGTCGGCCACAACCACCCCAGCGGCAACGCCGAGCCCAGCCAGGACGACCGCGCGGTCACCGCCCGCCTGAAGCAGGCCCTGTCCCTGGTCGAGATCCGCCTGCTCGACCATTTCGTGGTCGGCGACGGCCTGCCGATGTCGATGGCCGCGCGCGGCTGGGTCTGAGCGCCGGGCCAGACCGCGGCTGGGCCGGCCGCAGGCCGGCGCCGCACTCACGGCGCCTGGACGCGCCGCACCGGAACATCCGCGCCCGACGAGATCAGCGCCCAATGAAAATCCGCGCCCGATCCAGCCGTCGATCGCCCGCGCAAGCCCGTTCGATACGGGTAAAATGTGCGGTTCCGTAATGCCCTGCGAATCGCAAAGTCCCCTGTGAAAGCCACCCTATATGCGCTCGTCGCGCAGGCCATCGATGCATTGCGCGCAGCCGGCACCGTGCCGGCCAACCTGTCCACGCCCGATTTCGTCATCGAGCGCCCCAAGAGCCGCGCCCAGGGCGACTTCTCGACCAACGCCGCGATGCTGCTGGCCAAGCCGGCGCGCAGCAATCCGCGCGAGATCGCGCAGAAGCTGATCGACGCCCTGCCCGCCAGCGCCGACCTCGGCCGGGTCGAGATCGCCGGCCCGGGCTTCATCAACTTCCACGTCGACGAAGCGGCCTGGCGCCGCCAGCTCGGCGAGGCGCTCGCGCAGGGCGCGCAGTACGGCCGCAACGCCAGCGGCGCCGGCCACCGCGCCGGGGTCGAATACGTCTCCGCCAACCCGACCGGCCCGCTGCACGTCGGCCACGGCCGCGCCGCGGTCATCGGCGACTGCATCGCGCGCGTGCTCGACGCCAACGGCTGGAACGTCGCGCGCGAGTTCTACTACAACGACGCCGGCGTACAGATCAACAACCTGGCGATCTCGGTGCAGGCGCGCGCGCAGGGCCGCACGCCCGACGATGCCGGCTGGCCCGAGGACGGCTATCGCGGCGACTACATCGCCGACGTCGCCCGCGCCTACCTCGACGGCGCCACGGTCGAAGTCGACGGCCACCGCATCACCGGCGCCGGCGACGTCGACGATCTCGACGCGATCCGCCGTTTCGCCGTGGCCTATCTGCGCCGCGAGCAGAACGCCGACCTCGCCGCCTATGGCGTGGGCTTCGACGTGTACTTCCTCGAAAGCTCGCTGTACGAGCAGCAGAAGGTCGAGGAAACCGTGCGCGAATTGATCGCCCACGGCCACACCTACGAAGAAGGCGGCGCCTTGTGGCTGCGGTCGACCGATTTCGGCGACGACAAGGACCGCGTGATGCGCAAGTCCGACGGCAGCTACACCTATTTCGTGCCCGACGTCGCCTATCACCTCAGCAAGTGGCAGCGCGGCTACGAGCGCGCGATCACCGAACTCGGCGCCGATCACCACGGCTCGCTGGCGCGCGTGCGCGCCGGCCTGCAGGCGCTCGACCAGGGCATCCCGCAGGGCTGGCCCGAGTACGTGCTGCACCAGATGGTCACGGTCATGCGCGGCGGCGAGGAAGTGAAGCTCGGCAAGCGCGCTGGTGGCTACCTGACCCTGCGCGACCTGATCGACGAGGTCGGCCGCGACGCGGTGCGCTGGTTCCTGATCGCGCGCAAGGCCGATTCGCAGCTGACCTTCGATGTCGACCTGGCGCGTTCGCAGTCGATGGACAACCCGGTCTACTACGTGCAGGTCTCGCATGCGCGCATGTGCGGCCTGATGCGCCAGCTCGCCGAGCGCGGCCTGTCCTACGACGCCGCGCACGGCCTGGCCCAGCCGCTGGACCTGAACGACGCCGCCGCGCACGAGCTGATCGTGACCCTGCTGCGTTATCCGGACGTGGTCGCGGTCGCCGGCCGCGACCTGGAGCCGCACCAGATCGCCGGTTATCTGCTCGAGTTGGCGCAGACCTTCCAGACGTATTACAACGACCACCAGTTCCTGGTCGACGACGACGCCCAGCGCCATGCGCGCCTGGTGCTGGCCGCGGCGACGCGCCAGGTGCTCGCGAACGGTCTCGAACTGCTTGGGGTGAACGCCCCGGAGGTGATGTAAGTGGCAGCACGACGCGGAAAATCTCAGGCCAAGCGCAACCAGGGCAACGACAGCCTGCCGGGCTGGGCCTGGGGCGTGATCGGGCTGCTGCTGGGAGTCGTGTTGATCCTGGTCGCGCCCAAGTACTTCAAGTCCGACGGCGACGGCTTCTTCCGTCCGCAGCCGAACCCGGACGCCCAGCCGGCCGCGGTCACCGCCGACGAAGAGCCGGTCGCGCCGGAAGACAGCAGCGCGACGGCCAAGCCGGCTCGTAATACCGATGCGGCCGACGCCCAGGCCGGCAAAGACGGCAAGGCCGACAAGGACGGTACCGACTACGACTTCTACACCCTGCTGCCGGGCAAGGAAGTCGAGATGAGCGATGCCGAGCTCGCCGCGACCGAAGCCGCCGAGGAACAGCGCCGCGCCGCCCAGCAACGCAGGAACGCGCAGACCGCCGCGAGCCAGCCGCAGCCGGTGCAGGCCGCGACCGCGGTGCAGACTGCGCCGCCGACCCGGGCCCCGGCCGCCGCCTCGGCCGCCACCGCGACTACCGTCAGCCTGCCCAAGCCGGTCGACACCATCGCGGTCGAACCGACCCGTCCCGCCGCACCGCCGGTCCAGGTCGCCAGCGCGACCCCGCCGCCGGCCACTTCGGTCGCGCCGAAACCGCCGGCCGTCGCCGCGACCCAGGGCAACCTCGCCAAGCCGGCCGCCGCGGTCAGCGACAACACCCGCTACCTGCTCCAGGCCGGCGCCTTCCAGGCCTCCGGCCAGGCCGAGGAAATGAAGGCCAAGATCGCGATGCTCGGCCTCGGCGCGCGCGTCGAATCGGCGCAGATCAGCGGCAAGACCGTATACCGCGTGCGCATGGGCCCTTACGGCACCGCCGGCGACCTGGCCGACGCCAAGCGCAAGCTCGCCGACGGCGGCCTGCCCGGCATGGCGATCAAGGTGCAGTAAGCCTGCGCCGTTGCGGCGGCGATAGGCGCAAAGCGAAGGCCTGGCCGCGAGCCCGGCCTCTAATTGGCGGCGATCCGCAGGCACGACAGCGATCCCGCACTCGCGCAGTTCCGGCCTGCAACGCCGCGTCGCTTTCCACTGGCCGCCCGCACCCGTACGCCGCTGCGTCCGGCCGCCGGAGATTCGCCCAGCCCGGCATTCGCCGTATGCGCGAACCGCGGGCGCGAACCGTCGGCAAAAACTGCCGCGCTGCGTCACCGCGCGTCGGCGCAGTGCCACCTTCCGGCAGCGCGCCCGGCCACAGCGCGACGCCGGTCACCCTGCCTCGCACGAGCGTCGAAGTAGACTGCGCCCGCTACGTAGTCGTTGGGGATCGGATGGACAAGCGCATTCTTCTGGGCTGCCTGAGTGCGGCAGGCGTGCTGTTGTTGTTCGGCATTTTCATCAAGTTCCTCGGCCTGGACGCGCGCCAGACGATCGAGACCGGCGCCGGCGCGATTCCGCTGCTCGACGTGTTCTGGGCCTTGATCGCCATGGGCGTCGGCGGCGCGATCGCGCGCCACCCGCATTTCCGCTGGATCGCTCTGCTGCTGATGGTGGCGATGTGGGTGCTGACCCTGTGGACCATCGTTTCGATGGCCCTGCCGGACAGCCCGCTGCCGATGCGTTCGCTGGCCGGCGCGCTGCGCTACAACGCCGTCGCCATCGTCCTGTCCGTCGTCGCCGCCTTCGCCGGCGCCATCCTCGGCGAGCGCTTCGCGCAACGACGCGACCGGCCGGCTACGCGCTGAACGGTATCTCCGTTCAGCGCTCGTGCCGCGCGCTGCCCGAGTAGGAGCGGCGCCCCACAGGGATTTCCTTCGGTCACAAGCCGCGAACGCGCACCGCCAGTCGCGACGCAACGGCAGCAAACCGATCCGCCACACAACAAAAAACCCGCACGCTGCTGGCAGCGTGCGGGTTTTCGTCATTCGCTGGAACCAGGCCTGCGCTCAGGCCTCGATGCTGGCCGCACTCCCCGGCGCCGCATCCGATTCTTCGACCACCGCCGCCGGACGCGCGCGCTTGAGCGCGATCAAGGCCGAGGTGTCGGACTCGCCATAGCCGCGTTCGATCAGTTCGGCGTAATCGGCCACGGCCTGGTCGATGGTCTGGGTGCGGATGCCGCTGTCGCGGGCGATGCCCTGGACGATGCGCAGATCCTTGAGCATGTGCAGGCACTTGAAGCCGGGCGCGAACTCGTCGCGCAGCATGGTCGCACCGCGCTTGTCGAGGAACCAGTTGCTCGCCGCGCCGGCCATCAGGGTCGGCAGCAGGCGTTCCGGATCCAGGCCGAGCTTCTCGCCGAGCGCCAGGCCTTCGCAGACCGCCTCGTTGATGCCGGCGACCAGGATCTGGTTGATGGCCTTGGTCGCCTGGCCGGCGCCGGTCGCGCCCATGTGGGTGATGCGCGCGGCATAGGTATCGATCACGTCGCGCACGCGCTCGAGCTGGGCTTCGTCGCCGCCGACCATGATCGACAGCTTGCCGTTGCGCGCGCCTTCGACGCCGCCGGACACCGGCGCATCGAGGAAGCCGATGTCGTGCACCGCCAGCAACGCGGCGGCGCGGCGTGCGGTTTCGACCGACACGGTCGAGTGATCGACCACGATCGCGCCGGGCTTGAGCACTTCGGCCAGGGCCGCGACGTTTTCCAGCACGTCGGCATCGAGCGACACGCACAGCACGACCAGATCGCAGTCGGCGAAGTTGGCGGCCGAGCGGGCCGAGCGCACCTCCAGCTCCGATGCCAGCGCGTCGGCCTTGGCCTGCGTGCGGTTGCCGACCGCGGTCAGCACGCCCTTGCTATGCACGTAACGCGCCATCGGCGCGCCCATGGCTCCCAGACCGATTACCCCAGCTTTCATTTCGACCTTCTGCCCGTACGGGCGCTAAATATTGCAAAAGAACATGCTGCCGCGCCGTCGGCGGACCGCCCGACCGGCTGTGGACAGTACCGCGATCCCGCCCGCCCGTCGTGCGACCGGCGTTGCCGGACGACGCCGATGCGCCCCAGTCTGGGTCTCCAGGCTCCCCTGTTGCCTGAACGCGCCGAGCCTCGCGCAGTGAAACCGGCTTGCGCCGCCGAACCCGGCGCGCTCAGCCCGGACTCAGGCCTGCCATTCGTAGACATCGATCCGCGACGAGCCACTCAGGTGCAGCGGATCGCGGAACGCCAGCACCCGGGCTTCATCGAGATCCGACGCGCGCAGCACGTAGGCGCCGCCGCTTTTGTCGCCGAAACCGCCGGCCAGCTCCAGCCGGCCCTGCCCGCGCAGCTCGTCGAGGAAGTCCCGATGCGGGCCGATCTGCGCCGTGTCGAACTGCGGCAGGCGCATGGCCATGACCAGGTAGCGATTCATCGTCATCGTTCAGGCCAGCGGCGAGTCGTCGAGATAGGTGTAGCCGGTCAGGCCGGTTTCCAATGCCTCGTCGAGGCGGCGAGCCTCCTCGGCCGGCAGGTTGGCGGCGGCGACCTTGCTGCGATAAGCCTCGCGCAGGTCGGCGAGCTTGTAGCCGACGTAGTCGAGCATGACGTCGGTGGTGTCGCCGCGGCGCTGTTGGGCCAGGCGATAGCCGTCGCCGTCCACGCGCACTTCGACCGCGTCGGTGTCGCCGAACAGGTTGTGGATGTCGCCGAGGATTTCCTGGTACGCACCGACCAGGAAGAAGCCCAGGCGATAGCTCTCGCCCGACTTCAAGGCATGCAACGGCAGCGAGGTGTCCAGGCCTTCGTTCTCGACGTAGGTGTCGATCTTGCCGTCGGAATCGCAGGTCAGGTCGGCGATCACGCCGCGCCGGCCCGGCACTTCGTCCAGACGCTCGATCGGCACGATCGGAAACACCTGATCGATCGCCCACACATCCGGCATCGACTCGAACACGCTGAAATTGACGAAATACTTGTCGACCAGGCGCTCGTTCAATTCATCGAGCAGATCGCGATGGCTCTTCTCGCTGCCGTCCAGGCGCGCGCGCACCGCATGCGCGATGGCGTAGAACAGATCGTCGATGCGCGCACGATGGGTCAGGTCGATCTGGCCCAGCGCGTACAGCGACAGGCCTTCGCCGTGGTGATGCTGGGCCTCGTGGAACAGCTCCACCGCCGGGCGCTGATCGAGTTCGCCGTGGATCTCGCGCAGATGGCGGATCACCGCCGGCTCGTCGTCGTGCGCCGGCGGCACGCGGCCTTCCGGCGCT
Organism: Lysobacter sp. CA196; assembly: GCF_052078695.1. Taxonomy (NCBI): domain Bacteria; kingdom Pseudomonadati; phylum Pseudomonadota; class Gammaproteobacteria; order Lysobacterales; family Lysobacteraceae; genus Lysobacter; species Lysobacter sp. CA196. Next base: position 20,773 of record NZ_JBQJIN010000038.1, read on the forward strand.
TCTTCGATTTCCGAAACATTGGCGACCAACACCGCGTGGTGCGCGGTCATCGCGCGGCCGCACTCGGTGACCAGGCGCGGCGGGGTCAGCCGGTATTCCTGGCAGGCCTCCGCGAGCGGCTGGATGATGTTCGAGGCGTATTGATTGACGCCGTAATTGATCGAGCAATAGCTGCGCGAACGCGTGCCTTCGTAATCGATACCGAGGCCGCCGCCGACGTCCATGTAGCGCACGTTGGCGCCGAGCTTGGACAGCTCGACGAAATAGCGGGTCGCCTCGCGCATGCCGTTGGCGATGTCGCGCACGTTGGAGATCTGCGAGCCCATGTGGAAATGCAGCAGTCCCAGGCAATCCTGCAGGCCGTTGTCGCGCAGTTGCTTCCACAGGTCCAGCACCTGGCGCGGGCTGAGGCCGAACTTGGCCTTGTCGCCGCCGCTGTTCTGCCACTTGCCGGCGCCCAGCGAGGCCAGGCGCATGCGCACGCCGAGGCCCGGCTTCACCCCGAGCGCCTTGGCTTCTTCGAACACGACCTGCAGCTCGGACGGCTTCTCGACGACGATGTAGGTCTCCATGCCGAGCTTGCGGCCGATCAGGGCCAGGCGGATGTACTCGCGGTCCTTGTAGCCGTTGCAGACGATCAGGCCGCCGGGCCGGCTCAACGCCAGCACCGCCATCAGCTCGGGCTTGCTGCCCGCTTCCAGGCCGAAACCTTCGCCGGCGTGCGAGGCCAGCGTGCCGGCCACGCCCTGGTGCTGGTTGACCTTGATCGGATAGACCGCGGTGTAGCCGCCGGCGTAGTCCCAGTCGCGCATCGCCTGGGCGAATGCGCTCTGCAGCTTGCCGAGGCGGTCGCCGAGGATGTCCGGGAAACGCACCAGCATCGGCAGCTTGGCGCCGGCCGCGCGGGCGGCGTCGACGACCTCGGGCAACGCCACGGTCGGGCCGCGCTCGCCGCGCGGGCTCACCGCGATCCGGCCGGCGGCGTCGATGTCGAAATAACCTTCGGACCAGTGGGGGATCGAGTAGGTCTTGCGGGCCTGATCGAGCGACCAGTCGGACATCGGCGTGGTACCGGACAGTGTGGGGAACGCGCATTCTACAGGCCGCACCCCCGGTGGGGACCCGCCGCAGGCGTCGGGGCCGGCCGGATCGGCAAACCCGGGCGATCACGACGTCCGTTCATACGGCCCGTTTCATATGGGTCCGCTACAATCCGCGCCCCCGGCCTCGAAAGCGTGGCCCCGAAACCCGCTGCCGGGCCAGGCACCCGCCCGACCCAAACCAGCGATCACGCGGCACCGGCGCTCGACGCCGTCCCACGCAGCAACGCCCAACCCGCACGGCCTTTATCAGGAAGCAACGGCATGACTACCGAACCGACGTGGCACTACGAAAACTTCGAGCCGACCGGCTCGTCCATCGGCTACCGCGTCACCCGCAAGCTCGATGAAGTCCAATCGCCGTTCCAGAAGATCGAGATCTTCGAGACGACCGACTGGGGCAACCTGATGCTCATCGACGGCGCGGTGATGCTGACCACGCGCGACAACTTCCTGTACCACGAGATGATGTCGCACCCGGCGCTGTTCACCCATCGCGCGCCGAAGAACGTCGTCATCATCGGCGGCGGCGACTGCGGCACCCTGCGCGAAGTGCTCAAGCACGACGGCGTGAGCGAAGCCGTGCAGTGCGACATCGACGAACAAGTCACGCGCATGGCCGAGAAGTGGTTCCCGGAACTGTGCGACCGCAACGACGACCCGCGCGCGCAGTTGCTGTTCGACGACGGCATCGCCTACATGGCCAACCGTGCGCCCAACAGCGTCGACCTGATCATCGTCGACTCCACCGACCCGGTCGGCCCGGCCGAAGGCCTGTTCAACAAGGCCTTCTACGACAGCTGCTTCCGCGCCCTGCGTGAGGACGGCATCCTGGTCCAGCAGTCCGAATCGCCGCTGATGCTGATCGAGCTGATCAAGGAAATGCGCACCGAGATGGGCAAGGCCGGCTTCAAGACCTTCAAGACCCTGCCCTTCCCGCAGCCCTGCTACCCGACCGGCTGGTGGAGCTGCACCCTGGCGCGCAAGCATGCCGATAAGGAGCAAGGTGATTTCGAGTTCCGCGAAGCCGACGCCCAGGCCAAGACCTTCGCCAGCAAGTACTACAACGCCGGCATCCACCGCGGCGCGCTGTCGACCCCGGCCTTCGTAGCCGAGGCGCTGGGCGAGTAAGCCCCGCGCGGCGCGGTGCATCGCGCTTGGCGCAGCCAATAAAAAAGCCCCGCTCGCGCGGGGCTTTTTTATGCTCGAAATCCGCTTCGTATCACGCCCTGCGAAGTCGATAATCGCTGGATGGTAAAGACATCGCCACTCGACGCGATGATATCGCCTGCTGTCGGCCCGAGAGGGGCGGACAACAAATCGCCCTTTGCAGGTCGGCGATGCCTTACTCCTGCGGCTTCACCCCGAGATAGGCACCGGCGACGTACTCGGTAATCCACGGACTGTCGCCCTCCAACTCGAACGCCCGATCGAACATGCGCTCCGCCGTCGCGCGGTCGCCCTGCAGCAGGTAATGCGCACCGATTTCCGCATGCGCCTTCGCGTCGTCGCGGTTACCGGCGATGAAGCGATCGAACAAAGGCTTGGCCTTCGCCCACTCCCCGGCTTCCGCGTACACCCGCGCGATGCGATACACATCGCTGTCCTCGTGCTTGCCCGACAGAATCCCGTCGAACACCGATTGCCCTTGCGCCTTCAACCCGCCGAGGTAATACACCCGGCCGGCCCCGATCCGCTCCCAACTGCCATTCTTGCCGGCCTGCACCAGCGCGACCTCCAGCAATGCCTTAGCGGCATCTTCGGGCGCTTTCTGGTGGTAAGCCGCGGCCGTGGGCTGCGGCTTCTTAGCGGCATGGCTTGCACCGATGCCGGCGCCGAAAAGAACCACGGCCACCGCCGTCATTATGTGTGCCTTCATGCAACTCCCCCTGTTTGGAAACTAGATCCTAGCAGGCGGGGAACCGCAGTTCGACTGAAAAAATATGCGCCTTTGGATAGCACCTATGCTCGATCGAGACCAATTTAACCGACAGCAGCCGGATGGTCACGAGCGCGTTCGCCAAACAAATTAAAGCGCCAGCCGTCCTTCCAGGAAAATTCGCCCTCCGGCCAAATTAAAATCGCCTATCGTGATTTCCTCAATGGCGCGACTTTCACCGGTAGCGCAACAAACACAGGCATAGACCAAAACAGGCGGCTTATAAGCTTTTTGGAAATCACTAAAGCCCAAGCCAACAGCAGAATTTCCTTCGCGTTCCACCCTCAGAAGGCGAACCACTCTAAAATCACAGCGCGCAAACTGCGCCGCCAGCTTCTTCTCAATTGACGCACGCCCCGCGTGGTCAAAATTTCTCCACTCATATGAATCAACCTCAGTAATAGCCACTTCATTCTTTCGACAGCTACTCGCGGAGCAGAGCCCGGCAGTATCCGCATCACCCTCGCCGGAAAATAAAAAATGAGGGAAGACCGATCCACAGGAATCGCAACGAAGCTGCAAAATTGTTCCTTGCACTATTCGAGGCAAGCTGGTCACTTCACCCTCCTCGCATCAAAACGGATCTTTTCGCTGAGCTCGAGCCTCGGGCGACTGGACCACATCATGTAATGCCTCCAACTGAAGCGATAAGCACAGCATCTGAGCAACATCTGACCGGGAGCCGGCTCAGCACCCAGGCGTTACCAAGCGCAGGCCGAACTGCTGCGCGAACAGGGCGCCGGAGTTCATCAAGGCGCGGAACTGGTCTTCGTCGCTGGCGTAGCCGTCGAGAAACGGCGGCCCTCGGCGCCGGATTTACGTCGATCACGAGGAGCTAACAAAAGACAGGAAGTAAGCAACCAGTATCCACGTGATTGATAGTACGAAGACTTCGAGGCGTGGCACCTTCCCAATCGTTATCCAGCGCGCAAGCGCAACTAGCGTCATCAGCGGAGTGATTAATACTGCGGGAGCGAACAACCACTTCTTTAGCTCGTGCAATACTCCACAGATGGATGTATCGCACGAATAGAGGAATGACCCCCCATAATCAATGCTGAAATCGATTGCCATACACAACCAAAAAAGCAAGCAGAATCCCCACAAAGACACATAAATCATTCTTCGCATATTTCCTCCGAAACATCGGACCACACCCTTATTCAAATCAGTAGCGAGCGCAGCTTTGTGCACTACTTCCTGGCCTCAAAGGCGGGCGCGGCCCATAGATCCGCTGGAGTGTTGGCCCGAGCCTACCTAACCGTCGGCGCGGCCGAGCACGGTGCCGACAGCCTCGGTTGACTCGACCTTCGACGTCTGACTCACTGAGCTACACCCCTTATCTAGGCCAGCCCATAGCATGTGTCTTCCGTTTATTTCCGACATCCGTTTGATAACCGACACACTCGACTTTACGCAAGAGCGCCGGCATAAAAACTCATTAACGAATTACAGCGCTAGCCCCTGAATCCGGTAATAGTCATTACAACGTACCAAGCCAGAACCAGGAATTGAATAATCCAAGCAATCAGAGAAAAAATCAGCTCGCGTCTAGACGCCACCACCCCGCCGAGCGCACGAAAATGCAAGAGGATAGTAAGCGCAGGAGTTAGCAATAGTGCACATATCAACGAAATCTTATGCATCACATTTGATAATTCACAGAAAACTTCACTTCCGCAAATGAAACCGTCTAACGTGCCAGACGAAACAAAGAACAACGGCCACGAAACCATGCAAAGCAACCAGAGGAAGTGCGTCGTTTTGGCGCCGCCATTTTTCATATATGTACTCGGTCAAAGTAAAGCGACGCTCTTCACTAATGCCCAGGTGAAACAGAGCTCAAGCGGCAATAGCAGGACAAGAGCAGAATCCACCATCCGACGAGAGCAGACTTATAAACTCTCAGGATCTTATAAAGGAAAGGTTATAGATAAAAGCACTCCAGGCTCCAAAGGCGATCAGAACCTCGATGAATGAAACCACTCTCTTAATTAAGCGGGCCACAAAAATAACACTGATCGCTAAGAGGCCGAAAAAAACCGGCACTTCCAAAGCTTCCTTCAAAACTAGCGCCAACTTGCAAATGCCATGAACACATCGGTACAAGCTGAAGTTATCCGGAAATCGATCGAGCCCAACTCCAAGCCAGTAGATTAAACAAACGACCCATACCGCGATATAGAATTTTTTCCAAGCCACGACACACCTCCCGAATAATAAATTTATCAATCGCCCCTCTGATTCTGCGCCCCTGGCAACTTTCGCGGAATTATTATCCGTCGCCCCTCGCCGCCATATATTCTACGAATTGTCGGCTCTAGCACGCTTTGCAGAGGTGATTGATATGCGTTTTTGGGGACAAGTCCCCGCGCAGTCTGCTTTACATCAGAGATATTTCGAAGCACTGGATTCGCAGTATTGCTCGGCATGACAGATGTGCAATTTTCTCTTAGGCCGCATTCAGAAACCGGCGAACTGACCAACCCTTTAACATCTTGCCCGCCGGCTTGGCGCATAGCTTTCTCGAGAATATTCTTCTGCGCGCTTTCGGCCTCATGACTAGCGACCTCTGTGGCCAGCCTATTGATCTGAGATACCGGCACTACTGGACCTCCCGAGGCTTTTGACGCAGCCCCATATAATACTAACGTATAATCTAAATAGGCTTCTTGATGCGAATATGGGTTATCAGGATCAGGCTGGTTTACCGAATCTCTTGCATGTCCGATCATCGGCGAATAATGCGTCCCATCCCGTTGGACGTGCGCAAAAGAGTCACCGAACGAATGCAGAACTCGCTGAACTTCGGGATCAGTAAGCAACCCAGCCTTTGCTACCGGGTCGCCATCGTACTGTTTGAGCTTCGTTAAAATCGCGGTCACTTCAGCCGCGAGCGTTCGCTGGACCGCAGCGACTTTAGCCGGATCGGTTTCACCATCGAGCAAATGTATCCGCTGCTGCTCATCCCCGGAATCTAAACCTGCGAATATAAAGTTATCTATCGTCATCGCATTGCGTTTATCCGTATCTGGCGACCAAGCGGCCAGAGCAACAGCTTTCGCATCCGTTTCTGAAAATCCAGCCAAATACAGCACCGTCGCCATGGTCGAGTAATGCCCCACCTCGCCCCAATTGTTGTCCACTGCATTCTGCGCTGCAGTTCCACTGGCAATCAGGCTTGAAATATCACTTCCGAACGCGCCCAGCGTCGCACCGCCGATCCCAACGATTGCGCTGACCGTCGACTTCTCCTCTGCGCTTAAATCCTTGGCTTCCTTTCCGTACAGATATTGAGCCAGGGCAGGTGCCGCCGCTTCGGCGCCGCCAGCGGCAATGCCGGCGATCAAGGCATTGTTGCCTCCGGAGGCGGCTACCGCGGCACCCAAGAGGCTGTGGACGAGCAGGTGCGTGGCGCTTCCTTCTTCGCTGCGGCTGCCACCGTCCACCATGTTCTTGGCCGTGTTGTCCTTGAAGTACTGTCCGACCAAGTACGAAGCACCGGGGGCCAAAGTGCTGGCGGCCACTCCGGCTGCACTGTTGGCCGGCGTAGAAAGGCCTCCAGCAATGGCGCTTACTAGCACCCCGACTTTCTGCAAACGCTCGACCTCCCTCTGAGCATCCAGTGCCATCGCCAGCAATTCGCTCCTTTGCGCACCGCTCAAGTTCAGATCCGGGTCTTTCAACGCTGCGTTGGCATCCTTCTGGCGTTGCCTGGCGTCATCGATGGAGGCATTTATTTCGTTGCGCACGCCCTGTTGCGTACGATCGAACGTCTGCGTCACCTGCACCTGCAGATCGAGTTCCTTCTGAACGACGTCGGCATCGAACTTGTTCACCAGTGCGCCGCTGTTCGCGGCCACCGTGTCGGTACCTGTCGTCGTCGCGACCTCTGCTTTGATCTGTTCGGCCGTCTTTCCTGTCGCCGCCTGGCCGATACCATCGGTGATCGTGATGTTCCGAGTATTGATGCCGCTTGCAGTGACGCTGTTCTGGCTACCGTCATCGCTCCCGAAACCGAGCGACTTGTTAGCGGACGTGCCGCCCGCCTTCCCGTCCGCTGAGCCTTGCGCCGTTTGGTGTTTGCCTTGCTCGCCATCGCCATTCTTGCCATAGCTGCCACTCACCCCGAACGCTGTGCCTTCGTACTCGGCTCGGTTCCTGATATCGCTCGCCGTCAGCGTTCCAGTCGTGAAGCTGTTACGACCCGCATCCTCGGCAGTCTGGGTACTGGTGATGATGCCGCCCTTCAGGTCGGTATTGCCCCTGACATTGACGGCATAGCCGCCGTCGCCGGCCAGGATGCCGCTTTGCTCGGCCACACTGGCATAGTTGGAGTCGACTTTGGATTGGCTGTAGCTGGCACTGACTGAGGCACCGAAGCCGACGGTGACCTGCACACTGGCATCCATCTGCTTGCTGGCGTAGGACTCGGTGTCTTGCAGGCTTTCGATGGCTAGTTGGGCCGCATCCACTTCCACACGATCGCCAAGGACTTGGCCACCGCGGATCGTGGTAGCGCCGCCACTGGTCAGTGCAGTCGTGCCGCCACCGCCCACGTGCGAATTGACGTTGGTGACCGTCTTGCCATCGCTGTGACCTTTGCCTGCGTTGACGCCTGCCGTAATTCCGGCGCTCATGCCGCCCGCTCCGACGCTGATTCCGACGCCGACATTCCAACCGCTGGAGCTGTTTTCCGTGCGCTGCTCGTGGGTGCTCTGAGCCGCCAGGATGTCGATGGCGTCGTCGGCGTACAAGCCTGTTCCCGTCCCGCCAATCACCTCTGAACCGGAGACTCGGATATCGGAGTCTTGGCCCGCCCCCGTCGCAACGATGTCCACACGCTCCCCGGCGTTAACGGAACTGCCAACTACCTCGCTCGAACTGGAAGTCAACTCGCTCTTGGACCGCTGCTGTCCCACCGTAATGGAGACACTGGCCGCCTGACCGCTCATCGCAGCGCTGGCTGCGCCCGCCATTTGATATGCGTTGTAGGCTGTGTTGGCCGCCGCCATGGCGTTGATCCTGCCGTCCTTGCTTTGGCCCACGGTCTTGGCCGAGCCGTATGCGGCCATTGCTGCATCCACTATCGGAGCGGAGGCTCCGACGGTCAAACCACCTTGCTTGGTCTTGGTGACTTCGTGATACGCCGAAGTGTTGTAGGCCTCCTCGATATTCACGGCTTGCCCCAGGATTGCTACGCCGCCTTCGGGCGACGAAACCGTTGAGCCTTGAATGTGGACGGTACCGTCGTTGGCCAGAATCGTGGTATCGCCCAGCAGGCTGCCGACCATAGCCCCTCGTACGGTGCTGCTGCTCGATTCCGTTTGAACGTCCTTCTTCTTGCTGCCGATCGTGAAGCTGGCGCCGCCGTTGCCGAATACGCCGGAAGTCTTCTTGCTTGAGGCGTGCGCCGAGGTCGACTCGTCCGTCGCGTGGACGATCTCAACGCCCTTGTTGCCTGATATGACCGTGCCATACGTACTGACCACGTCCGAACCTTGAACGGTCACTACGTTCCCGGCTCTTATCGCCACCTTCTCGCCACTAAGCGAGGTGCCAATGGCGTAGCTATCCATCGCCTCGTCGTGCGTCTTTGTGGTCGTACTGGATAGCGTGCCCTTTTTCTTGGTCGTGCTGTCCTGCACGTAATCGTGCTGCTCCTGCGCAGCCGTCAGATTCACATCGCGTCCGGCCGACAGCGCGATGCCGCCGCTGTGGCGCCAACACGGTGGTGCGGGTGCCTTCGGGCATGGTCACGGTTGTTCGACTAGCCAGACGATGTCGCTGGTCAGTTGCGCCATCTGCGCCGCGGTCAGGGCGATGCCCGGGCGCAGGCCGAACTGCTGTGCGAACAGGGCGCCGGAGTTCATCAAGGCGCGGAATCGGACTTGGCGCGCAACCACTGAAAGCAACTACATTGCCAGCAAAAGCTCTCTTTTTTTAGCTACCACAGCGGCCCATTCAGTGCTCAATAGAACATCATCCTCAAGGGCCATTGCAGTATTTCCGTCTTCCCCGCAAATACAATAGATTTGATTGGCAACATCCTCCGTCAGGATATGCTCAAAATCAAACGACCCTTCAAACGCAAACCAAACGAAGGACGCCCCATCTGCAAAAGCCCACTCTATACAGCGATTCAAATATCCAGCTAAAGAGTCTGGAAATTGCTGTAACTTGATCTCGTAATGTACAACCTCCCGCCCCTTGAGAATCCCGCACTCATCCTCGAGCCGGAACTTAGCCGAGCTTTCCGAGAGGAGCCTCCGCTTTTCACCTTCACCTCCTTCCTGATTACAGCTCATGTAGACGCAATACATGCCAATTGCAATATCCACCCCACTCCAAGAAAGCGCCTCGGCGACACGAGTCATTTATTTATCCCCCATTGAGCCATCTGATTTTTATCTGGCACGATTGCAGACAACACCCTTCCATTATAAGGGCCTTCTTTCGCAACAAATACCACAACGGGCTTTCCTGCAACCTCTCCGACAAAAGCCCTGGACTGAGTAACACCCAACTTCCAATCAAATGTAGCTGTCGGAGCCTGAAGAATTGGGGAGGTGAGAATTTCAAACTGACGAGCACGACCAGACAATGCACCTGCGTTCTGGATAAGCCCTTCATCAATCAGATGCCTCATTGCGTGCCCACCACCCGAGCGCATCCCCTGGTACGCGGATGAAACGGTTTCGCTTGTGAAATATGAGGCCTTTACGGGGTGAGGAGATGCTGATGTACCCGCCTCACTATCCGCAGCAGCACCTGCAATGGGCGAAAAGGGCTTGTTGACCTTGCCTATCTCTACCCACTTGCCATTTACAAGCTGCACTAACTTACCGCCAACCACGCCCGTAGCTCCTCCGACCACGAAGGCACCTGCCTGCCCCCCCATGAACTCGCCGGCAGGCCTTAAGTGTCCCTGTTCTCCAGCGTTCGCAATCGCACGCATATCTTCTTGAATGGCTTGTCCAGTACCCACCGGATCGTTAAAAAATCCAGTGATGCCGTCCCACATGTTGCTCAACGAATCCAGCGGATGCGCAATGGCATAGACCGCATCTCCAGCTCTATCGGCCGCGCCCCTACCCACGCCTAAGAAATAGTCGCCCGCAGCCGCCAGCCCGAGGCTAGGTGGAGGTGTGGTCATCTGCGGATTAGCACTGAAAATCGTCGCGTCTTGGCGCTGATACCCAACCGCAGTAAACAACGGGACATTACTCCCCCACTGATCTTGGCCAACGCTATAGCGTCCGACGCTATCGGCGTAAGTTTTAAGGTAGTTGGCTGCCGCTTGATCCCATCCCCCATCAGCTGCGGCGGCTGCGTCTACCATGCGCAACAGCTGGGCTTCCAGAGTGTTACGGGCCTGCTCGATCGTCATGCCATGTGCCTTGGCATACTCTTCGGCCAACTCTTCCCGAATGATTTTTTTCTCGGTCGGGTGCAACTGCCGGTTGTACTGATCCCCAGCCAGCGCCGCAGCAGCGCCGCTGCCGCCACCGATCAGGCCTCCCAACGCGGCGCTGCCGAGTTCCATCAGCATGTCGAAGGCGGCGCTGCCGTAGGCGATCTTGTGCTGATCCAGGTATTCCGCCATCGCGCCCTTGGCGCGCTCGACGCCTGCGGCGCCCAAGCCGGCGCCTAGCACGTCGCCGCCGCCCAACACGGCCGCGGCGGCAGCGGTCATGCCGTGCAGCAGGGCTTTGTTCGTACCGCCGTCACTCCAACTATTCAGACGCGTGGTGGCTGCGTTGATCGCTGACTGATCGCCCGCGGCTTCTGCTGCCCGCAAGTCGGCCACCGCGTCTTGCTGCATTTTATCCGCGAGTGTTCCACTCACCTGCATGCCGACCTGCAAGGCTGCGGTACCGGCCTCCATCCGCTCGCGGACCTGCCTCTCGTCGAAGATCGGCTTCAGTCCGGTCTGCTGCAGGCCGGTGATGCTGCGGTCGAGCTTGGCGACGGCGCTGTCGTCGCCGCCACGAATATCGATCGTGCCGGCGCTGATGCCGCTGCGGGTGACGCTGCTGGCGTCTTCCTTCTGCGGCATGCTGAGGTTCAGCGAACCGCCATTGGTGCCGACCGTGCCGCCGATGCTGGTCGCGCTGTACTTGGCGGAGTTCTGCAGATCGGTGGCGATCAACGCCTGGGTGCTGAGGCGGTTCTTGGCCGCATCGGCGGTGCTGGCGATGGCCGCGCCGGTGAGGGTCGTGGTGCCGCCGACCTCGATATCGAAGCCACCCTTGCCCGCGGCGATCCCAGTCTGCTCGGTGACGCTCTTGTAGTTGCTGTCGACCTTGCTCTGGTTGTAGCTGACGCTGGCGCTGCTGCCGAAACCGACCACCACTTGACCGCTCGCCGACTGCTCCTTGCTCTCGTAGCGGTCGGTGTCCTGCTGGCTGATCAGGTTCAGATCGCCGCCGACGCGGGCGATGACCTGCTCGCCCCGCGCTTGCGCGCCTTGCAGGGTGGTGTTGCCGCCGCTGCGAAGCACGAGGGTCTTGGACGCATCGATGGCGGATTCGGCGTGGGTGACGCTGTCGCCATCGGCGCCGCCGCGGCTGGCGTTAGCCTCGACATAAAAGCCCATGCCGCTTTGGCCGATCAAGACGCCGACGCCACCACCGCCGCTCTTGCTGGTCGAATGCTGACTGCTGGTTTCCTGCGCCGACTGCAGGGTCAGGTTGCGCGCCGCATCCAACAGTACGTTCTGGCCGGCAACATGGCTGCCGGTAACGGTCAGATCGCCCTCGGTGGCCACGATGGCGACGTCGCCGCCGCTGCGGATGTTGCTGCCGCGCTGGGTCGTCTGGTCGATCACGGTCTTGCCGCTCGAACTCTGGCTGCCGATGCCGAGCTTGAGGTTGACGGCTTCGTTCTGCGGACTGCCCTGCGGCCCGACTTCGGAGTGCGCTGCGTTCTTGCCGGGGTTGTTGGCGGCCGCCTGATAGGCGTTGTATCCGCCGCCGACCGCAGTGGCGGCGTTCAATGCCCGAGTGCGGCTGTCGCCGCTTTCGTTCTTACTCGCACGCTTGCCGGCTTGGTAGGCGCCCATCGCCGCGTTGACCGCAGTGCCGCTCAAGCTCAGCTCCAAGCCCGACTGCTGGAACTGGGTCGTGTGGGTCTGCTGCGACTTCTGCTCGGCGGCCTCGATCGTCACGTTCTTGCCGACGATGCTGGTACCGGTCGCGGAAATCACGTCGGTGCCGCGGATCTTGACGTTCTCGCCGGCGACCAGGGTGACCTGACCGTCGGTGCTACCGAGCACGGTGCCGACGGCTTCGGTCGCGGTCGTTGTTTGCGTCTGCGCCATGCTGCGGCTGCCGACCATGATGCCGACACCGCCTGTGCCCATCAGGCCAGACTTCTTTTGAGTCTGGCTGTGTTCTTCGCTGTAGGTGGATTGCGCCGCATCCAGGGTCAGATCGCGGCCTGCGGCGACCAACACATCGCCGGTGCCGGCAACCTGGGCGCCGTGGGCGGTCACATCGCGACCGGCCGAAATGGCGACCCTGTCGCCGCTGAGCGTGGTGCCGACGGCGAGACTCGCATGCGACTCATCATGCGTCGTCTTCTTACTGCTGCTGAGGAACCCGGACTTCTTGGTCGTGCTGTCCTGCACGTAATCGTGCTGCTCCTGCGCAGCTGTCAGATTCACATCGCGCGCGGCCGACAGCGCGATGCCGCCGTTCTCACTGACGGCCGACGCGGCCTGCAGGGTGATGTCCTGGCCGGCCTGCATGGCGATATCGCCACCCGCCTTGATCGTCGTGCCATGCAGTGTCTCGTCCTTGGCATGCAAGGTCGTACGGGTCTTGCCGTCGCTGTAGTAACGGTCGGTGGTGTCGGTCGTCGTAAGGGTAGTGCTGACGATGTCGCGCCCCGCAACCACGGCCGCCGACTTCCCGGCTTCCAGTTGCGCCGCGGTGAGCTGCACGTCGCGGCCGCCCGAGAGCACGAGGTTGCCGCCGGCACTGACGCTGGCCACATCCAGCGATTGCTTGGTATCGCGGTTCTTGCCGAAGCCGGTAGTCGTGGTGTCGCCGACGCGCGAGGCGATGCTGAGGTCGCGGCCGGCGCTCAGGGCGGCGTCGCCGGCGCTGCGTACTTGGGCGGCGCCGAGCACGGACAGGTCGCGGCCGGCGCTGGCGAGCAGCACGCCGTTCGGGTTGCTGACGTAGAGGCCGGCGAGGCGGTCGGGGGCGTAGTCCTTCGTGCCTTCGACGATCAGGTCGCGGCCGGCGCTGACGACTAACCGGTCGTTGCCCTGGATGATGCCGCCGCGGTTGATCAGGTCCTGCTGCGCGCGCACGGCGACGTTGCCGCCCTGGATCAGGCCGCCGAGGTTGCCGATGTTCTGCGCGGTGATCGCGACCGCGGTGCGGCCGGCGATGCGGCCGCCGTTGACCAGGTCGCCCTGCAGCTTGAGCTGGGTCGCATCGCCGGCGATCAGGCTGCCGTCGCGGTGCAGGTCGTCGTTGCGCACGCGCACGTACACCTGCGGCGCGAGCACGGTGGTGCGGGTGCCGTCGGGCAAGGTGACGGTCTGTTCGACCAGCCAGACGATGTCGCTGGTCAGTTGCGCCATCTGCGCCGCGGTCAGGGCGATGCCCGGGCGCAGGCCGAACTGCTGCGCGAACAGGGCGCCGGAGTTCATCAAGGCGCGGAACTGGTCTTCGTCGCTGGCGTAGCCGTCGAGGAAGCGGCGGCCGGTGAGCTGGGCGATCTGGTCGCGGACCAGGCGTTGCTCGTAATAGCCGTCGCCCAGACGCTTGTGCAGGTTGGCCGGATCGGTGCCGAGCAAGCCGAGCAGATAATCCGAGCCCAGCCAGTTGCGGTAGTTGGCGAAACGCGAATCGGTTTCGACCAGATAGCCACCACCGTTGAGGATGAGGCGGAACAGGCTGCTGCTCGGCAGGCCGAAGTTCGCCGGCAGGGTGCGGATGGTCGCCGGTGCATTCGCGGTGCCGCCGGCCACCGCGCCGCCTGCGGCAGCGGACGCATTCGGTGCCGGATTGGCGGCGACTTCGATCGCTGCGGCGCCGGGCTGCAGCACGAAACTGCTGCCGCCGCCGGCGTTGCTCGCCGCGCCCGCGTTGAGGTTCAGCAGCACCGACGGGGCGACGACGCCGGGCGCGTTGCGGCCGAGGTTGAGGTTGCTGATGTCGCCGGTGTCGATCGTCAGGGTGCCGTTGCTGGTGATCGAACCGCCGAGTTGGCCGATTTGCTCGGACAAGGACGGGTTGCTCCAGGCCCGCGTGGTGCCGTTGTAGCCGTGGCTGACGTTGTTGAAGTCGTAACTGCGATATAGCGTCTGGCCGACATTGGTGACCTGGCTGGCGCCGCCGTGGCCGGTGATGCTTAGATCGCCGCCGGCGGCGATCTGGCCGTAGCGATTGGTCAAATCGTCGACGCGCAAGGACATCGCCCCACCCGAGCGGATCACCGCGTCGCTGCCGATGCCCGCTGCGATCGCGTCCTCGGTGACGGCCTGGGTGGCGATGCGGTATTCCTCGTTGTCGCCCAGGCTTCCGCCCCCGGTGCCTTGCGGCACCAGCAGGGTGTGGTCGGGGTCGTCGTAGTCGAACGAGGTCCACAACTGCACGCAGTTGCTGGCGCAGGTGCCGTAGGCGTTGGAGTAGGCCAGGTTGTCGCTCTGGTAGACGAACCCCGGCGAACCCGGCTGCGGCTGCGACAGTTCGGCGAAGGGATCGTCGCTGCCGCCCTGGTCGGGATTGGACTGCGCGTCCTGGCGACCGGTGTAGTAGATCGTCACCGTACCGTCGACGCCGCCCAGGCGCGAGCGCTCGGCGAGCGCGGCGTACATGCCGCCGCGGGCGAAGTAGTAGGCGCTGGTCTGCGCGGTCAGCCGCACCACCGCCTTGCGCAGCATGACCCCGTCCGGGGTGATGTACGGCGTGTCCGACAAGATGTCGTTCGGGTCGAGGTAATACACCTCGTAGGCGGTGTAGTTGCTGCTGCTGCGGATGTTGAGGGTGGCGTTGCTGCCGTTGTTGCGCCACTGCGGCTGGTCCAGGCGCACCGGCGCGCGGGTGGTGGTGGACTGGGTGATCGAGACGTTCTCGCGCACGTTGGCGATGGCGGTGGCGTCGATCGCCAGTGCCCCGGCGACGTCGATGATGGCGCTGGTGTTGTTGACCGCGCTGGCCGTGCCGGTAGCCAGGCCAGCGGCGTCGAGCGCGCCGCCGATGGCCGCGTCGCCGCCGCTGTAGATCAGGCCTTCGCGGCGGTTGTTGAGCACGCCGGCACCGATGTCGAGGCGTTCGCGGGCGGCGATGGTGCCGGCGCGGGTGACGCCGCCGACAGTTTCTTCGAGGTTGTTGATCTCGCCGGCGCCGAGCGCGAGGTGGTCGCCGTAGAGGCGACCGGTGCCGAGGTTGTCGATGCGCGCGGCGTCGATGCGGGTGTCGGCGCTGTCGATCAGGCCGCGGTTGGTCACCGTGGTGGCAACGCTGATGTGCGCGCTGCCACCGGCGGCACTGATCTCACCGTTGACGGTGTTGTCGAGGGCGTTGGCGCTCAGCGCCAGATCGCCGCCGGCGCCGATCTTGCCGGCGTTGCGCAGGTCGCCCTGGGTCGACAGCGACAGGTCACGATTGGCCAGGATCGTGCCCTGATGGTCTAAGCCGTCGACGAGCGCGATCGACGCATCCAGGCCCGACTGCAGGCTGCCGGTGCCGTCGAGGCGCTTGAGCTGCAGGCTCAACAGTTCGCCGGCGGCGATGCTGCCGCCGTTGTTGTCGAGCGTGCGGGTATTGCCGGCATCGCGGATATCGACCGTGCCGCCGGCGCTGATCTGGCCGCCGACGTTGGCGACCGCGCCGCCGCCTTGCAGCAGCAAGGTCTGGTCGGCACTGAGCACACCGGCCGTGTTGTCGACCCTGTCGGCGGCGATGGCGACGTTGCCGCCGACCACGCCCTGGTTGGCGCCGAGGGTGTTGCGATTGTCCAGGCGGGCCGCGCTCAGGCTCAGCTGCGCCGCCGAGCCGATCAAGCCGGCCTGATTGTCGATGAGGCCGGCGCCGGCATCGAGGCGGGTATCGCCCAGCGCCTGGATCTGGCCGCCGCGGTTGTCGATGCCGCCGGCGCTGAGCGTCAGCGTGTCGCGGCCGCCGATCTGGCCGCGGTTGACGATACTGGCGGCCTGCAGCGTGGCGGCGCCGCCGGCATAGACGGTGCCGGCGCTGTTGTTGAGTGCCCCGGCACTCACCTGCAAGGTACCGCCGCTGCTGATGCCCTTGTCGCCACCGCTGTTGGCGTTGTCGAGCGCCTGACCGTGCGTGTCGATGGCCAGCGCAGTGCCGGCCTGGATCAGGCCGGCGTCGTTGCTCAAGACGCCGCTGTCGATGCGCAGCGTCTGCGCGCCGGCGATGCGGCCGCCGTCGTTGTCGAGCGCGCCGTTGCCGGCGTCGATCGCGACCGTGGCGCCGGCGATGTCGCCACCGGTGTTGTCCAGGCCTTGCGAATTCAGGTTGATCGCGGTGCCCGACTGGATTCGCCCGCCGACATTGGAGAACGCTCCGGCGATGTCCAGATCGACCGCGTCGTCGATCGAAGCCAGCACGCCACCGTCGTTGTCCAGGCTGGCCGCGGAAACGCCGAGCGCCTGCTGGGCGACGATGCTGCCGGCGTTGTTGTCGAGCGCACCGGCGACCGACAATGCGGCCGTCGCGCCGCTCTGGATCTGGCCCTGGCGGTTGTCGAGCGCGCCGGTGGTGACCTGCATTGCCGTGGTGCTGGCGATCACTCCGGCCTGGTTGGCGAGCGTGCCGGCCTGCAGTTGCAGATCGCCACCGCTGGCGATGCGGCCGGCGGCGTTGTCGAGCGTGCCTTGCACTTGGAGCAGCGCGCTTTCGCCAGCACTGAGCTTGCCGCCCGCGGTGATCAGGTCGATGGCCCGCAGATCGACGCGTTGACCGTAGGTATCGCCGCCGCGAAGGTCGGCCGATTGCGCGTCGATGTTCAGTCGACCGTTGCTGGCGATCTTGCCGCCGGCACCGTCGATGGCGACCGCCTGCACAGCGAGCGTGCCGGTGCCGGCGTGCTCGATCGTGCCGCCGCGGTTGCGCAGAGTCGTGGCCTGCACACGCGTGTCGCCGCTGGCCGCGATGCGGCCCTGACTGTTGTCGAGGGTGTCGCGGATGCCGAGCGTTGCGGTATCGCCGGCCTGCAGCGTGCCGCCGACGTGGTTCAGCGCGTCGGCTTGAATGCCGATCTGGCGCGCATAAGTCTGGCCGCCGCTGAGGTCGACCGCGCCGCCGCGCAGGTCCAAGGCACCGTTGCTGCCGATGGTGCCGCCGGCACCGTTCAGGGTCGCGGCCTGGATCGCGAGGGTGCCGGCGCCGGCGTGCTCGATCGTGCCGGCCTGGTTGCTCAGCACGGCGGTGCTCAGCGTGGTGTCGCCGTTGCTGGCGATGCGGCCGCCGGCGTTATCGAGCGCGCTCGGCGCGGCGATCGACAAGCCACTGGCCGATTGCAGACTGCCGCGCGCGGTCGACAAGGTGTCGACGGCGATATCGACGCTGCGCGCGAAAGTCGTGCCGGCGCTGAGGTCGACGTTCTGGCCGCGTAGCAGCAGGTTGCCATTGCTGCCGAGGGTGCCGCCCGCGCCCCGCACGGTGTTCGCTTGAATCGACGTCGTGCCGGTGCCGGCGGATTGCAGCGTGCCGCCGGCGTTGCCGAGGCTGTCGACGGCAATACTCAGATCGCCTTGCGTCGCGATGCTGCCGCCGTCGTTGTCGAGTCGGCTGTCCACCGTGAACGTGGCCACGCCACCGGACTGGATCGTGCCACCGCGATTGTCGAACTGGCTGGCGACGAGGTCCAAGCCGTTCGCGCTCAAACTCGCGCCGCGATGATCGACCACGCCGGCATGGAGCTGCAGCGCGCTGGCCGTGGCGATCTGCCCGCCCGGGCCGTTGAGGCTGCCGGTGTTCAAGCGCATGCCGGCGCTGCCCGCGTGCTCGATCCGTCCTTGTTCGTTGATCAGGCTGCCGGCGTCGAGCTGGAATTGGACGGCATTGGTCGCCAGGCGCCCGCCGCTGTTGTCGAGCAGGCCCGCGACCTGCCAATGGCTGGCCTCGCTGCCGCCGTGCAACCACTCGCCACCGCGGTTGCTGAAGGCCTGCGCGGTCAGGCCGAGCGTGCCGCCGACACTGAAGCGGCCGGCATCGTTGGCGAGCGTGCCGAGCTGCAGTTGCGCCCCGCCCTGCACCGCCAGGGTGCCGCCGCGATTGCTGAGGTCGCCGCCAGCGACCGTCAACGTCGACAGGCCCAGTTCGCCGCCGTCGTTGTTCAAACCGCTGTGCGTGTTCAAAGCGATGCCGCTGGCGGCGACGATCGCGCCGGCATCGTTGTTCAACAGCCCGCCGATACGCAGCGTGCCGTCGGCCAGTGGCACGACCGGCGGCGGTGCCACCGTCGGTGCGCCGGGATCGCTCGGCGGGGGCATGCCACCGCCCCCGCTCGTGCCGCCGGAGCCGGTAGAACCGCCGCCACCAGCGGACAGCTCGGCCAGGCCGATGCGGCCGTCGTCGCGATTGCTCAGCGCGCCGGCATCCAATCGCAAGGCTTGCAGGCCGGTTTGCTCGATCGAACCTTCGCGATTGACCAGGCTCTGCGCGCTGAGGTCGAGGCGACGCGCGTTGAGCGTGCCACCGCTGTTGTCGAGATCTTGCGCCGTGCCGATGCGCAGCTCTTGGCCGGCGCTGATCGTGCCGGCGTTGGCGATGCCGCCGCTCAGGTCGAGTGCGGCATTGCTCTGCGCCTGGATCTGGCCGCTGTTGCTGAGCCGGCCGTCGGCGCTAAGGGTCAGTTCGCCGGCCTGCGCTCCGAGCGCGCCGGCATTGCGCACGCCGAGGCCATGCTCGGTGCCGATCAGAGCGATCTTGCCGGCGTACATGCCGCCGAGCGCGCCGACGTCGAGCGCGAAGGCGGGCGCCGCACCGCGGCCATTACCCGCGACGATGTTCGCGTGATCGGCGCTGACGGTGTTGGCGCCGACGGTGACGCGCAATTGCTGCGCCCACACCCCGGCGTTGACCTCCAGCGAGCGCGCGATCAGGTCGGTGTAGTCGGTGCCGGTCGCATCCAGGCCGGCACCGCCGATGCGGATCGCGCCGGCTTCGACGCGGTAGCCGTCGAGATTGCCGCTGTTGAGCATCGGCGCGCCGGTGGTCAGAGTCGCCCGGCTGGTGTTGATGAAGCCGCCGCCGTCGACCTGGATGCCGGCCGGATTGGCGACCACCACCTCGGCGCGCGGCCCGGCGACTTCGACATAGCCGTTCAAGTGGCTTGGGTTGGCGCTGTTGACCTCGTTGAGGATGACCCGCGCATCGCCGCCGGCAAGCCAGGGGTTGCCCTGCACCCAGCCGCCGAGCTGGGTCTGCACGTTGCTGCGCGAGTTGTTGAGGATCGCGCCTTCGCGATTTACATCGAACTGGCTATAGGTGTTGCGCGACACACCGGCCGCACTCGGCGTCTGGATATTGACCAGCGGCACGCCGTTCGGCGCCTGCAGCACGGTCGGACGCTGATTACCTGGCGCATTCGGGTCGGCCACCACCTGGGCGAGGGCCGGCAAGGTCGTCGCGAAGCCCAGCGCTATCCACAAAGCGCAGGTCATCCACCGCAGGCCCGGCGCCACGGTACGGCCGCCAGTGCTGCCGCCGCTCGGCGAGCGCACCAATTCGGAGGCAACTTGCCAGATGCCGAGGGCGCAATTGAAGACCAGACGGTAGATGCGGTTCATGGCGTGCTTCCTTGGCTGCGGTGCTGCCGGATCGGGGGAAAGTCGACCGCATTCGCCGCGCAGGCCTGCGCGACGCGGCGGCTTGCCGGTCAATACGACCAGGCGAGGTTGAAACCGGTAGTGGTGTAGGCGGTGGGGTAGCCGCGCGGCGCCGACAGCGGCGCGCCGACGAAGCCGTCCCAACTCAAGCGGCGCCAGCGGCCGCGCAAGCCGAGCACCGCACCGGCGAGGTGGTCGCCGGATTGCCACGCCGCGCTCGGGCCGCCGATGTGGCCGTAGTCGGCACCGAGGTAGGCCTCGTGGGCACCACCGAGCGACCAGGCGAGTTCGTTGCGCAACAGCCAGCCGCGTTCGCCGCTCAAGGCCACCTCACCGTCGAAGCCGCGCACGGTATAGCGCCCACCGATGGCGAAGCGGTCCTGCGGCACCAACGGCGTGCGGTTCCATTGCCCGCGCCAGCTGCCGGTGTAGCGCAGGCGCTGTTCGCCGATCTGCCACGGCACGGTCAGCTGCAACTCGGCGGCGATCAGCTTCATGCGCGAGGTGCCTTCGCCGAACGGCTGCTCCGGCGCGGGCAGCGCGTCGAAGGCACCGGTGCCGCGGCGATAGGACAGGTTCGCGTCCACGATCGCCTTGCCGATGAAGCGCTTGTAGGTGAAGCCCGCTTCCCAACCGGCATTGCGCCGGCGCTGCACTTCGATCTCGGTGTCGTCGATGAAGTTGTCGGACTGGCGCCACCAGCCGCGCGCGTACGCGCGGAACTTGCTGTGGGCATCGCGAAACAGCAGCCGCGCCACACGCAGTTCGGCATTCTGGCTGGAGCCACTGTAGCGGTAATCCTGGCTGGCGCCGGCTATGGTCTGGTGGTAGTCGTAACCGCTCGCAGTCGCGCCCAGCATCCAATAGCCGAACGGCAGGTCGTAGTGCGCGGTCCAGCTCGACGTGCCCTTGCCGCTGCCGTTGAAGGCGCCGTGGCCGAGGTTGACGTAGAACAAGTCGTTCAACGCCAGGCCGTGGTCGATCGACAAGGTCGCGTTCGCCTGCAGCTTGCCGGTGCCTTCGCTACCGGCATCGTCCAGGCCCAGATTGGCCCGGAACGGCGAACGCTGTTGCCAGGCGACGACCAGATCGCTCTCGCCGGGCGCGGCGTTCGCCGCGGCGGTCGGCGCGATCTGGATGTCCGCGGTCACCGTTGGGATGCGCTGGAAATTCTCCAAGCCTTGCTCGATGTCGCGCAGATTGAGCAATTCGCCCGACCGTGCCGGCAACGCGTTCGACAGCCTCGCGCGCGGGCCGCTGCCGTCGGAGAAACGCAGTGCGCTCACCCGCCCCGGCACCACGGTCAAGCTCAGGATGCCGCCGCTGAGGTCCTGCGGCGGAGCCAGCACGCGGGTGGTGACGTAGCCGCGGGCGATGATCGCGTTCTGTACCCGCTTCATCAGCACGTTGACGCCCTGCACACCGAGGCAGCGGCCGGACCAAGGGTCCGCGTCGCCATCGGCCGCTTTCAGCGCCCATTGAAAGCGTTGCGATTCTTCGCCATCGAGCTTTAGCTCATGCACCGCGAAGCACGGCGTTTCGCCTTCGGGC
Source organism: Lysobacter sp. CA196 (assembly GCF_052078695.1). Lineage (NCBI taxonomy): Bacteria > Pseudomonadati > Pseudomonadota > Gammaproteobacteria > Lysobacterales > Lysobacteraceae > Lysobacter > Lysobacter sp. CA196. The sequence goes on from NZ_JBQJIN010000038.1 coordinate 42,182, forward strand.
AAGCGCTCGGCAACCGCCTGGCCGCCTTGATCGAGACGCACGTCGGGACGCGTTTCCTGTTGTTCGCGCAATGCCCGCTCGCGCTCGCGTTGGCGCGAAAGTTCGCGCTCGGCTTGATCGGGCGACTGCGCGCCGGCAGTCGCGACGACGCCGCTCAGCAGGCAGGCCAGGCAGGCGCTCAACGGCCGCTGCCGGCTCAGGGGTTTTATCAAGGTCACTGCACCGCTCCTGTGGTTTCAAACGGACTCGGACCCAGGCGTCGCGCCAGCGCAAGCGATGCGCAAAGACCGACGCGAAGGAACCGACAGGGGCGATCGAGATGCGGCGCCATACGCGAGCCGTCGCGGCGCCGTTCCTGCACGAAGCTGCAGTGCGAACGGGCGCGTACTGTTCGCATTGCGCTTCGTGGCTCAGCCATACGGGCTAAGACGACCTGGCACACTCATCCATTGATAGCTCCGCTCCATACTCCGAACTGCGTCACAAATTTCGTGCCAGCAGTGGAGCGGCAATGGCGAGCGGCCTCATCCATCGCGAATGCGCAAAGCACATTTGACGTCGCTGCCGGATAGTTGACGCGACGCGTCACCTGCTGACCAAGCAGGAAGTCAACGCATGGAAACTGAACGATGCGAGCCCTGTTACGAGCGGGCCGATAAGCACATTGGCGAGGCGGCCGGATGCGATTCGGTCGCGGCTCAGATCATCGCGGGCGGCGCGATGTCATGGCTTCTTGTCGATGCGAACGATGAATACGCATGGAAGCTGCAACGGCCGATGTTGCCGGCCTGGCAGCGTAAGAAACACACGCGGGAGAAATGCGGAAAGCGGTCAGGCCACGCTTCGCCGGGCGCTTGCGTCAGCACGAGGGGGCTCAGCAACGACGGGTGTCATCCGCCGTGATCGACCTGGTGGCGATGCCCAGGCAAGAGATCGAAACGACCCGATCAGGACGACAGGTGGATCAGGCCGAACCGAACAGTTTCGCCATACCGACATTCAAGCCGTAGCCGCCGATGGTCAGTACGCAGAACAGTACCGCGGCGAGCAACATCGGCTTCGGGCCGGCCTGGCGGATCGCGCCGACATGGGTGCGCAAGCCCAGTGCGGCCATCGCCATCGCCAGCAGCACGGTGTCGATCTGCACGATCGCGGCCTTCCACGGCTCCGGCAACAGGTGCAGCGAGTTGAAACCGCTGACCGCGACGAACCACAGCGCGAACCACGGCACGACGATCTTCGACTTCGCCGCGCCCGGCGCGGCGCCGATGCGCGACGACAGCAGCAACAGGAACGGCGCCAGCAGCATCACCCGCAGCATCTTCTCGATCACCGCCGCCGAGGCCGCGGACTCGCCGACCGCGCGGCCGGCGACGACGACCTGGGCGACTTCGTGGATGGTCGAACCGGCATAGACGCCATAGGCGTGTTCGCTGAGGCCCAGGTAGGGATACAGCATCGGGTAGACGAACATGCCGAGCGTGCCGAACACCACCACGGTGGCGACCGCGACCGACACTTTGTGCGCTTGGCCGCGCACCACCGGTTCGGCCGCCATCACCGCGGCGGCGCCGCAGATGGCGCTGCCGGCGCCGATCAGCATCGAGGTCTCGCGATCGAGCTTGAGCCAGCGCGTGCCCAGCCAGGTCGCCAAGCCGAACACGCTGGCCACGACGACCATGTCGATCGCCAGGCCGGCCACACCGACCCCGGCGATCTCCTGGAAAGTCACGCGGAAGCCGTACAGCACGATGCCGAGCCGCAGCAGCGTGCCCTTGCTGAAATCCACGCCGCTGCCGGCGGCCGCCGCAAACGCGGGGAAGACGGTATTACCGACGACGATGCCGAGCACGATGGCCAAGGTCAGCGCGCTCAGGCCCCAGGCCTGCAAGGCCGGCAGCGAGGCCAGCGCCATCGCCGCGGCCGCGATAGCCGCCGCCAGCGCCAACCCTGGCCAGAACCCAGGCGAGCGGGTCAGGCCCGGTTGCGAGGAGGCGGCGGACGAAGACGGGTTCAGGACGGACACGGCACGGGACTCCAAAACGGCGGCGGATCGACAACGGCGCCAAGGTAGGCCCGCGCATCCGGGGAGTCCAATACATATAATTCAAGTATCCATGAACTGAGCTCATGCCATGAACCTGCACCTGTTGCGCGTGTTCCTGACCGTGGTCGAACAGCAGAGCTTTTCGCGCGCGGCCGAGGCATTGTTCGTCAGCCAATCGGCGGTGTCGAAGGCAGTACGCGAGCTCGAACACCAGCTCGACCTGCCCCTGATCGAACGCAACGGCGCCGAAGCCAAGGCGGTGCGCGGCGTGCAGCTGACCGATCACGGCAAGGCGGTGTTCGAGCATGCGCGGGCGATCTTCGCCCTGGAACGCATCGCCAGCGAGGACGTGCGCGATCGGGTCGAACTGCGCCAGGGCAGCCTGCGCATCGGCGCGAGCACCACCGTGGCCGCGTATTGGCTACCGCAGAGCCTCGGCCCGTTCGTGCGGCGCCATGCCGGGCTGACCGTGGAGTTGGTGGTCGGCAACACCGAGCAGATCAGCCGCGCCGTGGTCGATTGCCGGGTCGACGTCGGCTTCGTCGAGGGCGCGGTCGAGGATGCGCGCATCCAGTCCAGCCTGTGGCGCAGCGAACCGCTGCGTTTGGTCGCCGCCGCCGACAGCGCGCTGGGCGCCAAGCGCCGCCCTTCCCTCGCCGAACTCGCGCGCCAGACCTGGCTGGTGCGCGAACAAGGCTCGGGCACGCGCCAGGTCGCGCAGTCGCTGTTCGCCGCGCGCGGCATCGAACCGGCGCGGGTGATCGAGATCGGCAGCAACGAAGCGATCGCGCACGCCGTCGCCGCCGACGCCGGCATCGCCTTGTTGCCGGAAACCGTGGTCGCCGACCTGGTGACGATGCAACGCGTGCGCACGATCAAGCTCGACGAAGACGCGTCGATGACACGCCCGCTGTATCGACTGGAACTGGTCAACCGCCCGCGCGCGCCGGCGCTGCAGGCCTTTCTCGATCAGGGCGAGGCCGCCAGCTCAGTGTCGACGCAGGTGCGCCGGCCGGTTCGACACCGCTAAGGTCCGACCTGAACGATGGTCGCTTCGTTCACGGTCGTTCGGCCGCCGCAGCCGCCATCGTATGGAGCCGCGCCGGCAACGCCGGCCGGCGTTCGCTCACAGCGCGTCGCCGTCCATCTCGCCGGTGCGGATCCGCACCGCGCGTTCGAGGTCCCAGACGAAGATCTTGCCGTCGCCGATCTTGCCGGTGCCGGCCGCCTTCATGATCGCCTCGACCACGGTGTCGACCTGATCGTCGGTCACCGCCACTTCCAGCTTGATCTTGGGCAGGAAGTCGACCACGTACTCGGCCCCGCGGTACAGCTCGGTATGCCCCTTCTGGCGCCCGAAGCCCTTGACCTCGGTCGCGGTGATGCCGGCCACGCCGGCCTCGGCCAGCGCCTCGCGCACGTCGTCGAGCTTGAACGGCTTGATCACCGCCATGACCATCTTCATCGTCGATCTCCTTGCAATACCGCGCAGGATAACGTGCCACGCGGTCGCGACCTAGGTCCGACGCGGGTCACGCCGCTCGTCGGACGCCGTTCACACAGCCTCCGCGCGCTCCGTTGGACGATGAGGACAAAGCGCTTGCGGGCCTCGCGGGCGCCGTGATGTAGTGACCGCGTCATCCACTTCGGACTTTTCCGACAACCCACCACGGCCCCGGCCGACGGCGAGGTCCCGGTCCGGCGGTCAAGCTGACCCCATTGCCGGAGGAGCTTTCCCCACATGATCGACCTGAACTACATCGACGACCTCGCCCGCCGCCTCAGCTCTCTGGTTCCCGCCGGCTTGCGTGAAGGCCGCGAGGAAATGCAACAGAACTTCAAGTCCGTACTGCAGACCGGCCTGTCCAAGCTCGAATTGGTCACCCGCGAGGAATTCGAAGTCCAGCGCGCGGTATTGCTGCGCACCCGCGAGAAGCTCGACGAACTCCAGCGCACCGTCGCCGAGCTCGAAGCGCAACTCGACAACGCCTCCACGCCTCAGCACTGAGCCCGCCATGAACCTGGCACTCGTGCACAGCCGTGCGCGATCGGGCGTCCGTGCGCCCGCGGTGCGGGTCGAGGTCCACCTCGGCGGCGGCCTGCCGACCATGTCGATCGTCGGCCTGCCCGAAGCGGCGGTGCGCGAAGCCAAGGACCGCGTCCGCGCGGCGATCCAGTGCGCGCAGTTCGAATTTCCGCAGCGGCGCATCACCGTCAACCTGGCCCCTGCCGATCTGCCCAAGGACGGCGGCCGCTACGACCTCGCCATCGCCCTGGGCATCCTCGCCGCGAGCGGGCAGATCCCGCTCGAAGCGCTCAACGAGTACGAGTTCCTCGGCGAACTCGGCCTGACCGGCGAGCTGCGCGCCATCGACGGCGTGCTGCCGGCCGCGCTCGCGGTCGCCGCGCTCGGGCGCCGCCTGATCGTGCCGGCCGGCAACGGCGCCGAGGCGGCGCTCGCCAGCCGCGTCGAAGCGCGCACCGGCCGCACCCTGCTCGAAGTCTGCGCCATGCTGTGCGGCCGCGCCGAACTGCCGCAGGCCCAGGCTGAGCCGCTGCTGCGCGCGCCCGGCCTGGACATGCGCGATGTGCGCGGCCAGACGCAGGCGCGGCGCGCGCTCGAAATCGCCGCCGCCGGTGGCCACCATCTGTTGCTGATCGGCCCGCCCGGCTGCGGCAAGACCCTGCTCGCCTCGCGCCTGCCCGGCCTGTTGCCCGAGGCCAGCGAAGAAGAAGCACTGGAGACCGCGGCGATCGCCTCGGTCGCCGGTGGCACGCACGGCCACGGTCTCGACCCCGCACGCTGGCGCGAACGTCCTTTCCGCTCGCCGCACCACACTGCCAGCGCGGTCGCCCTGGTCGGCGGTGGCGCCGACCCGCGCCCGGGCGAGATTTCGCTCGCACATCAGGGCGTGCTGTTTCTCGATGAACTACCCGAGTGGGAGCGGCGCGCACTGGAAGTGCTGCGTGAGCCGCTCGAGTCCGGCGTGGTCACGGTGTCGCGCGCGGCGCGCAGCGCCGAGTTCCCGGCGCGCTTCCAACTGGTCGCGGCGATGAACCCCTGCCCCTGCGGCTGGGCCGGCGACAGCAGCGGGCGTTGCCGCTGCGCCGGCGAAGCGATCCGCCGTTACCGCGCGCGCATTTCCGGGCCCCTGCTCGACCGCATCGATCTGCACATCGAGGTGCCGCGCCTGCTCTCTTCGGCACTGCGCCCCGACCAACCCTGCGGCGAAAGCAGCGCCACCATCCGCGAGCGCGTCGTCGCCGCGCGCCAACGCCAATCGGCGCGCAGCGGCAAGAGCAACGCGCAACTCAGCCAGGCCGAGACCACCGCGACCTGCGCCATCAACGCCTCCGACCACGCCCTGCTCGAACGCGCCGTCGACGCCCTGCAACTGTCGGCACGTTCGATGCACCGCATCCTGCGGGTGGCACGCACTATCGCCGACCTCGCCGAAAGCCCGCGCATCGCCACGGCGCATTTGACCGAGGCGATCGGGTATCGGCGGGGGGAGCGGGAAGTTGGTGTTTAGAGCGCCATTGCGGATCCCTCCCTTGTAACAGCGACGCGAGTCGCGACCGCGGGACGCGCCGAATCAACAGCGCCGACGACGCCCATCGAAGCGGGGTGCGGTCGCAGGGGTAGGAGCGGCGCAAGCCGCGACCGCGCTGTTTCGCCCTTGCGGCGTATCACTCAAGCAAGATCAAGATCTAAATCAAACGCCAAAAGCTTCCGCCACTAAAGCGGCGGGTTACTTTCTTTTGTCTAAAGCAACAAAAGAAAGCTAACTGCACTGTCTAACCTCAAGCGCATCACTCGCCTTTGAGGTCAGCGCATGGGAACCCGGTACAGCCACTTCAGCGCCGAAGAGCGCGGTGTGATCATGGCCATGAAGCAGCAC